>CAZOTV010000031.1:0-23674 GCA_964582795.1 uncultured bacterium | reverse complement strand
GGCGTGCGGGATGTGGGTGGGTCATGGGCGGCAGGCTACCACCCGGGCGCGGGGTTGGTGCGCTCGGAAGACGCACCGGCATCGCTCGAAGCGGCCGCTGCGCTTCAAGAGGCCGCGGCGCCCGAAGAGGCCGCTGCGCCCGCCGCGTCGCCGCTCGCGGCGCCGGACGCGCTCGCCGCCGTGCCGCGCCCGAGCGCCGCCAAGCGTTCGTAGAGCTTGCGTTGCTCGGCGTTCGGCACCTCCGGCACCGTGACGCGCACCTCGACCAACTCGTCTCCCCTGCCGCCGGTCTTCTTCGGCCAACCCTTGCCGCGCAGGCGCAGTACGCGGCCCGTTGAACTGCCCGCGGGTAGGGTCGTCTCGACGTCACCGTCCAACGTAGGGACCTTGACGGGTCCTCCGAGGGCGGCGAGATGGTCGGGCACCTTGACGCTCACGCGCACGTTGTCCCCCTCCAGCCGGAAGGTCGGGTGGGGCAAGTGTCGCACCTGCAGGATCAGGTCGCCGCCGCCAGGAGCCTGGCCGCGCAGGCGCAGCTTGGCGCCGTCGCGCACACCTTGGGGGAGGGTGACCTCGAGCCCCTTGCCCTCCACGCGGATGGAGGCGGCGCCGCCGCGATACGCGTCGAGCAGGCCGACGTCGAGGCGCGCCTCCACGGCACGTGGACGCGATGCGCTGCGGTACGCGGCGAACGGATCCGCGCCCCCACGATCGACCTCGTCACCGAACGCGGTGCCGTACCCGCCGCGCGTCTGGAAGCCGCCGAACAGGCTCTGGAAGAAGTCGGAGAAGCCCGCGAACTCCTCCGGGGACACGTTGGAGTAGACCCTCGTTCCGCCGCCCTGCGCGAACGGCGGCACCGCTCCGGTCGTACCGTACTGGTCGTAGAGCTTGCGCTTCTCTTCGTCGGAGAGGACGGTGTAGGCCTCGTTGATCTCCTTGAAGCGCTCCTCGGCGCCTGCGTCGTCGGGGTTGCGGTCGGGATGGTGCTTGGCGGCCAGCTTCCGGAAGGCGCGACGGATGTCTTCTTTGGTGGCGCTCTTCTCGACTCCGAGGATCTTGTAGTAATCCTTGAACGTTGCCATCCGTCACCTCCTCCCGCTCGCCGCCGTCCTCGCCGGCGCCTTAGTCGCCGTGGCCGCCACCGTCGCGCGAGCCGTCGTCGGGGTCGGACGCCACCACCACGCGCGCGGGCCGGACGAGCCGGTCCCCGCGCAGGAACCCGATCTCGTAGACGTGGGTGATGGTGCCGGGCTCCATGTCGTCTGTGGCGGGAACCACCGCCAGCGCCTCATGCAGCGAGGGGTCGAACGTTTCGCCGACGTCGCCGGTGCGGCGGATGCCTAGGTTGTCGAGGCTCCGCTCGAGGCCTTCCTTCACGGCTCGCACGCCGGGCAGGATGGCGGCAGGATCGGCCGCGATCTCGGCCGCCTCGAGCGCTCGGTTCAGATCGTCGTAGACGCTCAACACGGGCAACATCACGCTCTCGAGGCCGGCCTCTCGCGCCAGCTCCAACTCGCCCTGCATGCGCCGGCGGAACGTGTCCAGCTCTGCGCGCGCCCGTAGGGTGCGGTCCTTCGACGCTTCCAGCTCGGCCTTGAGCGCCTCGGCCTCCTGGCGGACGTTCTTCAACTCGGATCGTAGGATGTCGGCCTCCGTATCTCGCGCCTGGCGCTCGCCTTCCGCGGCCGTGTCGGCCCGCTCCTCGTCGGCGGCACCGACCGGCGTCTCCGGACCACCGGCATCCGCCGGGCCACCGGAATCCGCCGGGCCACCGGCATCTCCCGGCGAATCCGGGCGCGCTCCGGTCGGCTCTTCGGGTTCACGCATGTCGTCGTCGATCATGACACCGTCCTTGCTGGCTCTGGTCGGGTGCGCGGCGATCCGCGGCGCTGGCGGCACGAACCGTAGCGGCCAGCTCGGGGCGCGCATCGCGCGTCGCGGCCGACCGCTCCGGGGTGGGCGACGGGCGCCGAGAAGGTACCGCCGCGTGATCCCAGGACCGGCCCAACGGAGGACCGGTCCCGTATCCTCACGACGCCGGCTTGAAGTCCGCGTCGATGACGTCCTCTTCCTCCGGCGCTGCCGCCTGAGCTTCGGACGCCTGCCCTTCGGCCTGGGTGGGCTGGGCCGTGGCCTGCGCGAACGCCTGCAACTTCTCGGCCACCTCGCGCGTCAGGCTCTCCAGGCGGTCCTTGTCGGCGCCGGTGTCGATCGCGCGCTGCGCCTCCTCGACGGCGTCGCGAAGCGGTTGCTTCTGCTCGTCGGTGGCGTCCTTGGCGTCGTCCATGGCCTTGACGGCCTGGAGTCGAAGGCTGTCGAGCTGGTTCTTCGCTTCGGCCAGTTCGCGCGCCTTGGCGTCCTCGTCGGCGTGCGACTTGGCGTCCGACACCATCCGTTCGACCTCGTCGTCGGACAACGTGGTGGTGTTCTGGATGGTGATGCTGGCCTCCTTGCCGGTCGACTTCTCCTTCGCGGTCACGTGAAGGATGCCGTTCGCGTCGATGTCGTAGGTGATCTCGATCTGCGGCATGCCGGCAGGCATCGGCGGGATGCCGTCGAGCTTGAAGCGTCCGAGCGACTTGTTGTGCGTCGCCATCTGACGCTCGCCCTGCAGGACGTGCACCTCCACGCCGGTCTGGTTGTGATCGGCCGTGGAGAACGTCTCGGTCTTGCGCACCGGCACGGTGGTGTTGCGGTCGATCAGCTTGGTGAACACGCCGCCCTTGGTCTCGACGCCGAGGCTGAGCGGTGTCACGTCGAGCAGCACGATGTCATCGACCGCTCCCGTGAGCACGCCCGCCTGCACGGCAGCGCCCAGGGCGACCACCTCGTCGGGGTTCACCGACTGGTTGGGCTCCTTGCCGAGCAGTTCCTTCACCAGGCGCTTCACGGCGGGAACGCGCGTCGCGCCACCCACCAGGATGATCTCGTCGATGTCGCTCTTGCTCAGCTTGGCGTCCTTGAGGGCCTGCTCGACGGGGCCACGGATGCGCCCGAGCAGGCTCCCGATCAGCTCCTCGAACTTGCTGCGGGTGAGCTTCTTCTCGAGGTACAGCGGCGCGTTCGAGGCCGGGTCCATGGCGATGAACGGCAGGCTGATGGTCGTTTCCGGCAGGCCAGAGAGCTCGATCTTGGCCTTCTCGGCGGCTTCCAGCAGGCGCTGCAGAGCTTGCTTGTCCTTGCGTAGGTCGACGTTGTACTCGGCCTTGAACTCCTCGGCCAGCCACTGGACGATGGCGTAGTCCATGTCCGAGCCGCCCAAGTGGGTGTCGCCGCTGGTGGAGCGCACCTCGAACACGCCGTCCCCGACCTCGAGGACGGAGACGTCGAAGGTGCCGCCGCCTAGGTCGAAGACCAGGACGGTCTCGTTGCCCTTCTTCTCGAGGCCGTAGGCGAGCGCCGCCGCGGTGGGCTCGTTGACGATGCGCAACACCTCGAGCCCGGCGATCTTGCCGGCGTTCTGGGTGGCTTCGCGCTGGGCGTTGTTGAAGTAGGCGGGCACGGTGATGACGGCCTTGGTGATCTTCTCGCCGAGGCGCTCGCCTGCGTCTGCCACCATCTTGCGCAGCACCATCGCCGAGACTTCTTCCGGCGTGTACTTCTTGTCCCCCACGACGAAGCGAACGCCGTTGTCGTCGCCGCGCACGACCTCGTACGGGGCGCGCTCGGCCTCGGTGTGCACCTCGTCCCAGGTGCGGCCGATGTAGCGCTTCACCTCGAACAGCGTGCCCTTGGGGTTGAGTACGGCCTGGCGCTTGGCCACTTGACCCACCAGGCGCTGCTCGTCTTTGAACGCGACCACCGACGGCGTGGTGCGGTTCCCTTCGGAGTTGACGAGCACGACGGGCTCGCCTCCCTCCATCACCGCGATCACGCTGTTGGTGGTGCCCAGGTCGATTCCTACGGCTTTGGCCATCTTCGATGCTCCTCGTTGGCGGGGTCGCCTCGTGGCCACGACGGTCACTGCGGCCACCGGTCTCGTGACGTCATCGACGCGGGCGTGCTTCACGGCATGGTCATCGACGATGCGCGGGCGCTCGCCCCGTCACTGCAAGCGAGTATACGGAGGCTGGAGCGGCATTGTCAACAGATATGAGTGTGGTCGTATCAACTTGGGTCGTATCAACTTGGTAGGAGGGCGACGCGCCCCGTCGGCTCTCGACCGTACCCGGCGTTCAGGTGGGCACCTTGGCGACGTCGGGGGCCTTCCGATCCGGCGCGTCCTCCCACCGGTCGTACCAGCGTAGCCCGTACTGCATGGCGACCACATGGCCGTCATCGTCGCGGTGGAACCGCCCCCCGTCCCAGGCGCCCGCGTCCCCCACGAGCAGGAACTCGTCGTTCGGCAGCCGAGCGAGCCAGCCGGAGTCGACCGCGTCCTCGCCCGTGAAGGCGCGCAATCGAGGCGCCGCACCGTCGTCCGGGTCGACCCGGCGGAGCTCGAGGCGCCCCCACGGCTCCCCCGAGCCGTATACGCCGGCGTACGGGTCGAGCGCTTCCTCCGAAGACGCGGCTTGGTCAGGGTACGGCGGGCGTTCCAGGGGCACGCCCATCGCGGCGTTCACGGCCGCGTGCCAGAGGCGCTTCACCGGCGCCTCGTCGAGGTTGCTCAAGACGGCCACGCCCAAGCCGAGTTCCGGCACGAAACCCTGGTGGGACGAGACCCCTTTCAGACTGCCGCCATGGCGCACGAGCGTCGGCCCAGTGGACGTGCCGCCGGACACCCCGTCGAACACACCATGGTGGATCATCCAGCCGAGGCCGTAGCCCACGTTCGGCCCCGCCCACGCGCGCGACCGCCAGGCGTCCGTGGCGATGCCGGCCGGGAGCCAGGCGCGCCCCCCTGCGTCGCGTTCCGACTGGGCCGTTGTGGTCCAGAACGCCAGCGCCTTGGCGAGGTCTTCCACGCTCGCCTTCATGAACCCGGTCGCCAGATGGGCCGGCGCCTCTTCCCACCGCGGCGAGAGGATCACGCTCTGGTCGGGCGCCCGAGTGTAGAGGCGCGTGGCGTCGCCGCGAGCGCCTTCTGCCTCGGCGTCGTACACGGCCGCCGTGTCGAACGTCGCCGAGCTCATGACGAGCGGCGTGAACACCTCCTCGGCCATCACGTCCGCGTACGGCGTGCCGGTGGCGCGCTCGATCACGGCCCCCAAGAGGCCGTAGGCGTCGTTGGAGTAACTCACGTAGCTGCCGGGCGCACCCAACGGCGCGCGCTCACCCTTGCGCAGGTACGCCAGCAGCTCGTCGTAGGTAAGGACGCTGGGAGCGTCCTGGTAGTCGCGCTTCTGGAACGCCTCCGCAGGGTCGCCAGTCTGGCTGGGGTGGATGGCGAAGTCGAGCGCGCGAAGTGGCGGGATGCCGCTGGTGTGGCTCGCCATGTGCCACAGCAGCACCTCCCCCAAGGCGTCGAGACCGGGGTACGCGAAGCCGGGCAGGTAGCGGCGCACGGGGTCGCTCAGGTCGAGGACGCCCTTCTCCTGCAGCGCCAGCAACGCCAGCACCGTGAACGACTTCGTCAGCGACGCGATCCCGAAGCGCGTCGCGGGCGTCACCGCCAGGCCGGCTTCGCGGTCGCGGTAGCCGAACGCCCGGAGGTAGACCGTCTCGCCGTCCCGCACCATCGCCACGGCCGCGCCCGGGATGTCGTGCCGCGCCACGAAGTCGCCTGCGAAGGCGTCGAATCGCTCCAGCCAGCCGTCGGGCAACCGCTCGTCTGCGAACCCTTCTCTCACGCTTCCTCCACCGCCAGCGCGTCGCGCACGGCGTCACCCAAGAAGTTGAAGCCCAGCACGACCAGCATGATCACGGCGCCGGGGAACACGCTGTACCACCAGGCCGAGAAGATGTACTGCTGGCCGCGGTTGATCATCGTGCCCCAACTCGGGAGCGGCTCTTGGATCCCGAGACCGAGGAACGAGAGGGTCGCTTCGGAGAGGATGGCGCCTGCGACCCCCAGCGAGCCGAGCACGATCATCGACGCGAACGCATTGGGCAACACGTGCTTGGCGATGACGACGATGTCGCGCATGCCCACCGCCTTGGCCGCGACCACGTACTCGCGCTCGCGGATGCGCAGCACCTCCGAGCGCATCAGGCGCGCCTCGCCCGGCCAACTGATCAACCCGAGCGCCAGGAAGATGATCGACGCGCCCGAACCGAAGATCGCCACCACCACGATCAGGAAGAGGAGGCCGGGGATGGCGAAGAAGACGTCGGCGATCCGCATGATGACGTTGTCGGTGACGCCGCCGAAGTAACCGGCCGCCGCACCGAGGATGACCCCGATGGTGAGCGCGATGCCTTCTGCGATGAGACCGATGCGCATGCTGATGCGGGCGCCGTGGACGATGCGCGAGAAGAGGTCGCGCCCGAGCTCGTCGGTGCCGAACCAGAACTCGGCCGAAGGCGGCTCGAGCCGCGCGGTGGCGATGCGCTGGGTGGTGGGGTCATACGGCGCCACCTGCGGGGCGAAGATGGCGATCAGCGCGAACGTCACCACGATCAGCAGCCCCAGCAGCCCAAGGCGATGCCGCAGGAAGGCGCGAACGCGGCGGGAAGCGAAGAAGTGTCGCATCAGTAGCGGATCTGCGGGTTGATGTAGGCGTAAACGATGTCGACCACGATGTTCACCGCCACGAAGAGGAACGCGCCGAAGACGAGGGTGCCGATGATGACGGGGGCGTCCCGGCGGGAGATGGCGTTCACGACGGCGCGGCCGAGTCCGGGCCAGTTGAAGACCGTCTCGGTCACCACCGAGCCGCCCAGCAAGTACCCGACGTCGAGCCCGATGATGGTGACGACCGGGATGAGGGCGTTGCGGAGTTGGTGTCGGAAGATGACGCGCCGGTCGGACAGCCCCTTGGAGAAGGCCGTGCGCGAGTAGTCCTTGCGGCGCTCCTCGAGCAGCGACGAGCGCATCACGCGCGCGATGGTGGCGGATAAGTGCGTGCCGAGCACCAGCGCGGGCAGCACGAGATAGTACGGGTTGCCGCCGCCGTACCCCGCGACGGGGAAGAGGGCGATCCCGTAGGTGTCCTGCGTCAGGAAGATCTTCGCCAGCACCGCCTGCCAGAACACCGGCGTCGCCACGCCGAGCAGCGCGATAAGCATCAGCGTGTGATCGATCCACGAGTACTGGTGCCGCGCAGCCAGGATGCCGGACGGGATCCCGATCAGGATGGCGACGAACAACGCCGCCGACATGAGCTGAAGCGTGCGCGGGAAGCGGTACCCGATGATGTCCGTGACGGACTCGTCGAGCACGTAGCTCTTGCCGAGGTCGAAGGTGGCGGTGCGCAGCAGGAAGCGCCCGTACTGCTGGTACCAGGGGTCGTTCAGACCCAGCGCGTCGCGCGCCCGTTCGATGGTCGCGGGATCGGCGCGCTTGTACTGCTCGCCCATGACGGCCCGAACGGGGTCGCCGGGCATCAGATAGGTCAACAGGAAGATGATGGTGAACACGCCGAGGAGCGTCGGGATGGCCCACAACACCCGGCGGACGATGAACTGGAACAAGCTCGGCGCTCCCTCGTGCGCGTCTGCGGCCGACCGGGGCGTTCCCCCGGCCGGCCGCGCGGCAGTGATGCCTGCGGGTGTGGACGCGCCACCCCGTCAGACGCGCTGCGTTACTGCAACTCGACGTACTTCAGCGGCGTGCGGTACGTACCCGCTGCCGAGACGTAGAAGTCCTGCACGTTGGGCTTCAGGAGGTAGGAGATCTTCGAGTAGCCCGACACGATCCACGGCGCGTCGGCCATGATGATCTCGTGCGCCTGCCGGTAGATGGCGTTGCGCGCGTCCGCATCGCTGGTGGCCCTGGCTTGGTCGAGCAGGGCGTTCACCTCGGGGTTGTCGTACTTGGTGTCGTCGCGCGCGTGCGCGAACAGGAAGTCGAGCACCTCGCTCGGGTCGGCGAAGTCGGCGCTCCAACCGGACAGGAAGAGCTTGACGTCGGGTTCGCCGATGTGGCTCCAGTAGGTGCTGTTGTCTTCCTTCTGCAGTTCGATCACGACGCCGATCTGCGCCAGCATGTCCTGGAACGCCACCTGCGTGGCGTCGTCGGCCGAGGCGAAGTAGTACAGCGTGATCGGCTCGAGACCCTCGCCGTTCGGGTAGCCGGCTTCGGCCAGCAGTTCCTTGGCGCGCTCGGGATCGTAGGCGTAGCCCTCGACGTCCGCGGCGGGCATGTCGGGCGGTAGCACACCCATCGTGGCGGGCACGCGGGCGCCTTCCATCAGCACGTCCCACAACAGCTCGCGGTCGACGGCGTGGTTGAACGCCTGACGCAGGGCCGGGTTGTCGGCGAACGGGGGCTCGGTCATCTTGAAGCCCCAGTAGCGCACGTTCAGGCCGGGCGACTCGTGGTACTCGGCCGCGTACTCGGCCTGGATCGACGCGAGTTGGCCGGTCGGGAAGTCGAGCAGGACGTCGAGCTCACCCTGGCGGTACTGCAGCAGGCCCGTGGTCGCGTCGGGCACGTTCACGAACACGACCTCGTCGAGCGACGGAGCGCCCGGCTCCCAGTACTCCGGGTTCGCCTTCAGCACCAGTTGGTCGTCGCGGCTCCAGCGGTCGAACATGAACGGGCCGGTGCCGACCGGCCGGTTGGAGAGGTCGGAGCCGAGCGCTTCGAGCGCCTCCTGCGGCACGACGTAGGCGTTGATCAGGTCGGCCAGGAAGCGGTGGTTCGGCGCGGCGAGCGTCATCTCGATGGTGTAGTCATCTACCACGCGCATGCCGGAGACGCCGTCTGCCTCGCCGGCCAGGAAGGCGTCCGCGCCCACCACGGCCGAGAGGTACTCGGGGTGCTCGGAGATCGAGGTGTCCTCCGTGAGGTAGCGCAGGAACGACCACTCGACGTCGGTCGCCTTCATCTCACGGTCTTCGTAGGTGACGCCGTCGACGGCGTGGAACATGACGCCTTGGCGCAGGTGGAAGGTGTAGGTCAGGCCGTCGTCGCTGATGTCCCACGACTCCGCCAAGCCCGGGATCACTTCGGCGGTCTGACCGTCGAGGGTCGTGAGCCCTTCGTAGACGTTCACCAGCACGCGCCGCGTGGCGACGGTGGTGGAGCGCCACGCATCGAGGTGCTCGGGATCGGCGCTGATCGGGTAGCGCAGCGTGCCGGCGGCCATGGCGCTGCTCAGCAGCGTCACGGCGGCCAGCGCGAGAAGCAGGATTCGCCTTCGGGAACGATGCAACACGTGGGGTACCTCCCATGCGGCCGCCTTCGCGGCCATCTTCTTGCCGGCCCGCCGCGGCGCCACGCAGGACCCCGAAGGACCCATGCCCGCGCCTTGGTCGGGCGGTCGCGACGACGAGCGTCGCTTCACTTCCTCTTCCGTCGCCGCGACCTTGCGCGTCTGCCGGCTCGTCGCCGGACGCTCGATCGCCAACGGATTCGCGAAGTGTAGCACCGACCCACGGTACCGACAACCGCCGCCGGCATGCCGGTGACGGTATCGTTGGGGCGTACCTGGAGGTCGTGATGCTCTACCTGATCTTGGCCCACGACGGCACCGACGATGAAGCGCCCGGTCGGCGCGCGGCGGTCCGCGCCCAGCACTTGGAAGCCGC
The DNA here is from genome assembly GCA_964582795.1 of uncultured bacterium. GTDB lineage: Bacteria > Deinococcota > Deinococci > Deinococcales > Trueperaceae > CAZACZ01. The sequence goes on along the minus strand of CAZOTV010000031.1, from coordinate 14,095 downwards.
CCAGGCCGCGGCCGCCAGCGGCACGCTCGTCATGGGCGGCGCGTTGCTGAAAGGCGATGGCGCCATGATCGGCTCGGCCATGCTGGTCGAGGCCGACGACGAGGACGCCGCCAGGGCGATGGTCGAGAACGACATCTACCGCAAGAGCGGCGTCTGGGTCGACGTCCAGATCTGGCCCTTCCGGCGCGCCATATGACGCTCGAGCCCACGCGCCCGGACGTCCTCGTCGTCGGCGGCGGCATCGTCGGGATGGCCACCGCCGAGGCGCTCACGCGCGCCCACCCGGAGCTGGTGGTCGAGGTCCTCGAGAAGGAAGCCGACGTCGCTCGACACCAGACGGGACACAACTCCGGCGTCGTGCACTCGGGCATCTACTACCGCCCCGGCACGCTGCGCGCCAAGTTGTGCGTCTCCGGGGTCGGCATGCTGCGCGCGTTCTGCGACGAACACGGCGTCGCCTACGACGAGGTCGGGAAGGTCGTGGTGGCGACCGAGCCAAGTGAGCTGCCACGCCTCGAGGCGCTGTTCGAACGCGGCACCGCCAACGGCGTCCCCGACCTGGCGTTGATCGGACCGGAGGAACTGCGCGAGATCGAACCGCACGCAGCCGGCATCCGCGCCATCCACTCGCCACGCACCGCTATCGTCGACTTCCCCGGCGTGACGCGCGCCCTGCGGGCCGAGTTCGAGCGCCGCGGGGGCCGCGTGCGCACGGGCGTCACGGTCGAGGGCATCCGCGCCACCGGCGCGGCCGTGACGGTGGGAACCGACCAAGGGCCGCTCGAGGCGGGGTACGTGATCACCTGTGGCGGGCTGCACGCCGACCGCCTGGCGCGGATGGCGGGCGCCGACGTCTCGGACGTGTTGATCGTGCCGTTCCGGGGCGAGTACTACGTCCTGGAGCAGCACCGGCAGGATCTCGTGCAAGGGCTCATCTACCCGGTCCCGGACCCGGCCATGCCGTTCCTCGGCGTCCACCTCACGCGCACCGTGCACGGCGAGGTCGAGGCCGGCCCGAACGCGGTCTGGGCGCTCGCGCGCGAAGGGTACGGCCAGCTCGACGTGCGTCTGGCCGACGCCGCCGAGGCGGTACTGTACCCGGGCCTCTGGCGCCTCGCCTCGCGCTACTGGCGCACTGCCGCGTACGAGGCCTATCGCTCCTTCTCGAAGCGCGCGTTCGTCGAGGCGTTGCAGCGCCTCGTGCCCGCGATCGGCATGGACGACGTGCGCCGCGGCGGTTCGGGCGTCCGCGCCCAAGCGCTCGGTCGCGACGGCGCCATGTTCGACGACTTCGTGATCCGCGAGAGCCCACGCGCGCTTCACGTCATCAACGCGCCGTCACCGGCGGCCACGGCCAGCCTGGCGATCGGCGAGCACCTCGTGGAGCGGATGAAAGGTGCGTTCGGTTGGTGACGCGGGCTCGACTCGCGACGGCCCTGCTCCCCCGGGTACGGCGGGTGGCGAGCGCTTGCCAGCTACGGCAGGTAAGAGGGATCCGGTCCTTGACGCGAACCTAGTCGTCCGCCGCCAACCCCACCAGCATCGCGCGCCGCACGTCGACGAGCCCCACGTCGGTCAAGCGCAACTCGGGGATCACCGCCAGGCCGAGGAAGCTGAGTGCCATGAAGGGCGCGGGGAGCGTACAGCCGAGCGCCGCCGCGGCGGCGTCGAGCTCGTTCAGCCGGTCACGCACCTCGGCGAGCGGGGCAGCGGTGATGAGCCCCGCCAACTCGAGCGGCAACTCGGCCAGCACCTCCCCTGCCGCCACCGCCACGAAACCGCCGCCGAGCGCCTCGAGGCGCCGGGCCGCACGCACCATGTCGGCGTCGTTCGCGCCGACCAGCATGACGTTGTGATGGTCGTGACCGACGCTCGAGGCGAGCGCGCCCGCCCGGAGACCGAAGCCGCGAACCAGCGCCGTGGCAGCGCCGCCGCGCACACCATGACGCTCGACGCAGGCGAGTTTGAGAAGGTCGCGCTCGGGATCGGCGACGATCTCGCCGCCGCTCCGGGTCGGCTCCACCGTCGTCTGCTCGGTGAGGATCTGGTTCGGGACCGGCACGATGCAGCGCACCGGGCCGCCCACGTCGGCGATGCGCAGCGCGCGCTCGTCGAACGCCCCGAGGCGCACCGACGATCGCAACGCGACGCCGGGTCGCTCGTCCGCCACCGTTGGCGCAACCACGCCCGGCAGCAGCGCGCCATGCTCGGCCACACGCACGCCGTCTTTCAGCACGATCCGGGGCGTGAACCCCTCGAGTTCGTCGAGCACGAGCAGGTCGGCGACGTACCCGGGCGCGACGGCTCCGCGCCGGGGCAGCCGGTAGTGGCGGGCATGGTTGAACGAAGCGCACCGCACGGCGTAGGCAGGGTTCACCCCGGCGGCGATCGCGCGGCGCACGAGCACGTCGACGCCGCCCTCGTCCAGCAGGTCGTGGGGCAGGCGGTCGTCGGTGACGAACCCGACGCGGTCGCCGTGGCGCGGGTCGACCAGCGGCAGCAGCGCGTCTAAGTTCCGCGTGACGGAACCTTCCCGCACCATCAGGAACATGCCGGCGCGGAGCTTCTCGCGCCCCTCGTCGAGCGTCGTCGACTCGTGGTCGGACCCGACCCCGCTGGCGAGGTACGCCTGGAGGTCGGTTCCGCCCAGGCCGGGCGCATGCCCTTCGACCGTGAGAGACCGCGTCTCCCCCAGGCGGGCCTTCGCGAGGACCTCGTCTGCGCCCGCCACCACTGCGGGGAAGCTCATGAGTTCGGCGACGCCGACAACCCGAGGATGCGACGCCAAGCGCTCCATCGCCGCCAGCCCGAAGGTGCTGCCCGGCGTCTCGAACGGCGTGCTCGGCACGCAACTCGGGACCGTGACCCAGACGTCGAGCGGCAGCGCCTCGGTGTCGTCCAACAACCACCGCACGCCATCCTCGCCGGCGACGTTGGCGATCTCGTGCGGATCGCACACCACGCCCGTCACGCCGCGCGGCAAGACCCCCTCGGCGTAGGCCGAGGGCGTCACCAACGACGACTCGAGGTGAACGTGCCCGTCGATGAGCCCTGGCGTCACGAAGGCGCCGCCGAGGTCGATGACCTCGGCGGCGGTGGTGCTCGAGTCCGGTCCTACGGCGGCGATCAGCCGTCCGGCCAACAGCACGTCGGCCTCGTGCACTTCGTTGGTGAGGACGTTCACGACCCTGCCGCCACGAAGCAGCAGGCTGCCGGCGGCGCGACCGGCCGCGACGTCGATCGCCGTTCGCACCTCGGCGGCGGTCGGGAGGCTCAGCGTTCGCCCTCCCACGGGCCTTCGACGTTCTCGGCGGCCCACTGCATGCCGAGCAGGTGCTCGACGCTGGCGACCTGGCCGTCCTCGACGACCACGTTGCCTTTGCGGTCGGCCAGCGGACCCGTGAACGGATCGAACGCCGCCGGGACGCTCGACATCTGCTCGATGCGCGTCATGAGCAGGTCGAAGACGCTCACGCTGCCCAGTTCGGGATGATCGACGATCGCGGAGCGCAAGGCTTCTTCGTAGGCCGGGTTGACGACCATGCCGGGTTCCGCGCCGACCTCGACGGCGCCTTCGCCCAACAACCAGAAGTAGTCGACGTCCTGCAGGTTGGATGACGTGTACGTGCCGTCGATGACCTTGGCGAGGATGTCGGTGGTGAGGACGTTCCAGTGCACGATCTGGCCGGACGCGATGGTATCGGGCGCGTAGGGCAGCATCGAGGCGTAGTGCGAGAAGCTCGGGTACCCACGAGCGGCCGCCGTCTGCGGCACGGTCGGGGTGTCCTCGGTGAAGGCGAACACGTCTGCGCCTTCGGCGATGAGCGCCTCGGTGGCTTCCTTGGCGCCGGCGGGGTCGAACCAGTTGAAGAGCCAGCGCACCACGACCCGAGCCTCGGGGTTCACCTCGCGCACGCCCAACGCGAACGCGTTGATGTGCCGCTTCACCTCGGGGATCGGGAACGCCGCGACGTACCCGATGGTGCCGGACTCGCTGAGCGCTCCTGCGACCAGGCCGTTGGCGTAGTAGACCTGGTAGAAGTCCGCCATGTAGGTGAGCACGTTCGGGGCCCGCTCGACGCCCGTGGCGTGGCCGAAGATGACGTCGGGGTAGCGCTCGGCGGCCGCCATGAGGCCGTCCCCGAACCCGAAGCTGGTGCCGAAGATCACGTTGCAGCCGTCGGCCACGAGTTGGTCGACGGTCGCTTCCACGTCGGGCTCCGCGACGGCCTCGACGTACGCCGTCTCGATGCCTGGCAGGTCGGCCGCCGTGGCCTGACGACCGATGTCGTGCGCGTACGAGAACCCGTAATCGCCCACGGGACCGACGTAGATCCAGCAGGCCTTGACGTCCTCCGGAGCGACCTGCGCGGACGCGGCGCCGGTGAAGAGAACGGCGGCCAGGATCGACCCGGCCAACAGAGCGGTGAGGGGATAAGACCGCATGGTACGACCTCCGAGGGTGCGAAGGGCAAGCCCGCTCGAGAGAGCGGCGCCCGACACGAGGGTGGGATGGTGGTGGCTCCGGAGCCCCGCGGGCAACGGTCCACCTCGTCGAACGAGAGCGCGGCGAGCGCCGGCCGGCGCGTTCGCCCGCTTCCGCATGCGACCGAGCGTCATCGCTCGCCCCTACGGTACGGCGTGCCGAGCGCTTCAGGAGCGCCAACCGCGCCGCGACCTCCGCGCAGCGCGATCAGCGTCAGCGCCACGATGGTCACGAGGTAGGGAAGGAGCGTCAGAAGTTCCGGTGGCAACACGCTCTGCAGCCGGAACGAGAGGGTGAAGAACGCGCCGAAGAGCAGCGCGGCGCCGATCGCCCGTAGCGGGTGCCAGAGCGCGAAGATGGTGAGGCCGAGGGCGATCCAGCCCATCCCGTTGGTGATGTTCTCGCCCCACGAGGGCCGGTACGCCAGCGAGAGGTAGGCGCCGCCCAGGCCCGCCATCAGGCCCCCGAACGTCACCGCCAGGAACCGCACACGGCGCACCGACACGCCGGCCGTGTCGGCAGCGATGGGCGACTCGCCGACCGTGCGGACGGTTAGGCCGAGGCGCGTGCGGAACGTCAGCCACCAGAGCAGGACCGCCAGCGCCAATGCCACGTAGCTGAGCACGTACTGATCCGTGAACAACGCCGGGCCCAGCAACGGGACGTCCTTCAGCACCGGCACGGACACGAACGGCATGGCGGCGGGCAGCGGACGGCCGACCCAGTCCCGGCCGATCAGGTTCGCCAGGCCGACGCCGCCGATGGCGATGGCGAGGCCGCTGACGTGTTGGTTGGCGAGCAGGACCACGCTGAGAAGCGCGTGCAGCGCTGCTGTGAGCGCGCCGGCTAGGGCCGCTGCGCCCAGGCCGAGGAGCGCCGAGTCGGTGACCGCGGCGACGACGAAGCCGGCCACGGCGCCCAGCATCATCGCGCCCTCGACACCGAGGTTGACGACGCCGCTGCGTTCCGCCACGATCTCGCCCAGCGCGACGAGAAGCAGCGGCGTCCCGAACGCCAACGCACGGGCGAGCGTGGTGGTCAGCAGCTCGACGTCCATCAGGCCCCCCTTCCTGCCGGCCGCGCCTTGCCGTCCGGCGCCGCGACACGCCACCTGAGCCGGTGCGTGACGAGCGGCTCCGAGGCCACGAGCAAGAGCAGCGTCACACCGGTGATCACGTCGGTGATCTGGAACGGCAACTGCAAGCTCACCTTCATCACGTCGCCGGCCGCGAACACCCAGCCCAGGAGCAGCGCGGCGACCGGCGTAGCGAGGGGCCGCGACCGTGCCAGGAGCGCCACGAGGATGGCGGTGTAGCCGTACCCGAGCGAGATGCTCGTGGGTTCGATGAGGCGGTGGTGGATCCCCGCCACTTCCCCGGCTCCCGCCAACCCCGCGGCGCCCGCGGCCAGCCCCGCGAGCGCCAGCGTGGTCGGAAGCAAGCGCACGCCTGCGTACCGCGCGGCTTCGGGGCCTTCGCCCATGAGGCGAATCGAGAAGCCGAGGCGCGTCGAACGTAGGAGCCACGCGACCAGCGCGGCCAGAACGAGTCCGATCACGAGCGTGGGTAGGTGCACGCGCGTGCCTTCCAGCACGGGCAGGTACGTGTCACGAGGGAACCGATCGGAGTACGAGAAGCCGGTCACGCTCTGACCGCGCCATGGTCCGTTGATCAGCCACCTCACGACGTAGATGGCGACGTAGTTCAGCATCAGGGTCGTGATGATCTCGTTCACGCCCAACCGCGCCTTCAGGAAGGCGGGAACGAGCCCGTACGCGGCAGCGGCCAGGAACGCCGCTAGGTAGATGGCGGGGATCACGAAAGGACCGAGGCCGGTCACGAACAACGCGACGGCCGAGGCCGCCACCGCGCCCGCCAGGATCTGCCCTTCGGCGCCGATGTTCCAGAAGCGGGCGCGCAGCGCCAGCGCCATCCCGACCCCCGCCAGCAGCAGGGGGACGGCCTTGCGCACCACCTCGCCGAACCCACGCCAAGACAGCAGCGTGCGCTCGACGATGGTGGCGTACGCCGTGACGGGGTTCAGACCGTAGGCAGCGAAGATCCCGGCGGTCACGAGCAGCGCCGCCACGAACGCGCCGATGCTCACGCCGGCGAGCAACCACGGCGGAGTCCGGTCCCTGGGCACCAGGGTGAGGCGTTTCAAGGCGTCACGCTCCCTGCCAAGGCCGCTCGTCTTCGGCGCCGCCACCGCACCGGTGCGGACCCTCTCACGCCGCTTCGCTCCCGGCCATCCACATGCCGATGCGCTGCAGCCCTTCCGGCGTGGCGGCGTCGGCCGCCGGGCATTCGCCCACGACCCGGCCCTGGTAGAGCACCGCGATGCGGTCGGAGATGCGCAGGAGCTCGTCGAGATCCTCACTGATCAGCACCACCGCGGCGCCCCGCGCGCTCTGCGCGAGCAGGACCTCGTGGGTCATGGCGGTGCTTCCGACGTCGAGCCCGTAGGTGGGGTGCGACGCGACCACCAGGCGCGGCTCGCCGGACAGCTCGCGCGCCAGCACGATCTTCTGGACGTTGCCGCCCGACAGGAGCCGCGCCGGCGTCCTTAGCGAAGGCGCGCGGATGTCGAAGCGCTCCATGGCCCCCTTCGCGAACGCCTCGGCTTCGCGCCAGTCGATGACGACGCCGCGCGCGAACTCGGGATCGCGAACCTGCCTGAGCACCAGGTTCTCGAGCACCGTCAGGTTGCCCACGGTGCCCTCGTGCCTGCGGTCCTCGGGGATGTACGCCACGCCGGCAGCGCGCGCCTCGCGCGGCGTCGCGGACGCCAGGTCGACGCCGTCCGGCTCGTCCTCGGACCCTTCGGTGCTCAGGCGCACGATCCCGCGCTCGGGCCGCAGCAGGCCGGTGAGCACCTGCGCCAACTCGCTCTGGCCGTTGCCCGCTACGCCCGCGATGCCGAGCACCTCGCCGGGGCGAACGTGAAGCGTGGCCCCGCGCAGCGCGTGCACGCCGCGCCGACCTTCGACCCAGACGTCCTCGACGCGCAGAAGCGGCGGACCGTCCGCCACGAGGCCGAGGCGCTGCGGGATCGCCATCGGCTTACCGACCATAGCCCGAGCGAGCTCCTCCGGACCGGCCTCCCCGCGCCGGAACCGAGCCACGACGGCGCCGTCACGCAGCACCGTGATGCGCTCCGCGACCCTTTGCACCTCGTCGAGCTTGTGGCTGATGAACAGGACCGCCTTGCCGCTCTGCCGCATGCGTTCCACGACGCGGAAGAGCGCATCGGCTTCCTGCGGGGTGAGCACGCTGGTCGGCTCGTCGAGCATCAACACGCGCGCACCTTGCAGTAGGACCTTGAGGATCTCGACGCGCTGCTGCTCGCCGGGCGACAGCTGCGCCACACGCGCGTCCATGTCGACGGCCAGGCCGTAGCGCTGAGCCAACTCGGCGGCGCGGCCCCGCAAGGCGCGTGTCGGCGCCACGAACGGCGTGCCGGCGAGCCCGAGGGCGAGGTTCTCAGCCACGCTGTGGCGCCGCGCGAGGTGGAAGTGCTGTGCCACCAGCCCGATGCCGAGCTGCATGGCGTGGCGCGGGTCGCGCACGCGCAAGCGAGCGCCGTCCATCATGAGCTCGCCGTCGTCGGGTTGCAGCAGGCCGTAGAGGATGCTGACCAGGGTCGTCTTGCCGGCGCCGTTCTCACCCAGCAGGGCGTGCACCTCTCCCGGGAGCAGGTCGAGGCTCACGCGGTCGTTCGCCACCACCCCAGGGAACCCCTTGGTGACGGCGCGAACGCTGAGAAGCGGAACGGAGCGGGCGCCCGCGTTCATGTCGTCGGACGAGCGCACCCCGGTACCGTATCACGGCCTTCCGGCGCTCTCCGCCGGCTCCGGATGCACCGAAGAGAACGCGCCCTCGGTGCTTCGAGGGCGCGTCGGTGACGGGGGTCGTGACGGGGGTCGTGAAGTGCGTTCAAGCCAGCGGAGACTCGGCCTCGTCGCTGGTGCGCGCGTAGTACGGGTTCTCGCCGGCGTCGTGGTCGGTGGCGTCGCGCACGGCGCGGATCTCCGGCACGCGCTCCTTCAGGATGCGGTCGATGCCCTGCTTGAGGGTCACGTCGGCCGCGCCGCAACCTTGACATCCGCCTCCGAAGCGGATGTACGCGACGCCGTCTTGAACGCCTTCGAGCGCCACCGTGCCGCCGTGACCGGCGACGCCGGGGTTGATGTGCGCGTCGAGCACGTCCTGCACCTTCTGCGCGAGGGGGTCGTCCCAGGTGGGGCTCGGGAAGAACACCCGGAAGCCGGACTGCATGACGCCATCGACGAAGTCGACGGTGGCGCCGTCGAGATGCGAGGCGGTGAGCGGGTCGAGGTAGACCTCGAAGCCGCCGGCGTCTTGGGTCTGGTCTTCGGGCCTTCTGTCGTCGGCTTTGACCAACCACAGGCGCTGCTCGGCGCGGGTGCCGGCGATACGCAGCGCGCCCACACCTTGGGCGCGCTGCGTATCCATGAACTTCAGAACGCGTTCTCGGGCGATGTCGGTGAAGGTCAGCATGGCTGCGGTCAGCCTACCGGATGTCGCCGCGACTTACAGGACCTGCATGACGTAGTGGTCCGTGGCGCGCTCGAGCCCTTCGATATCGGCGACGTACACGCCGCGCGTGCCCGAGAGTGCTCCTTCGTTGCGCAACTCGCCGAGGATCCGCGTGATCGTGACGCGGCTGGAGCCGGTCAGGTCGGCGAGATCTTCGTGCGTGAGCGCCAGCGGCAACTTGACGCCGCCCTCCTGGTCGTCGGCCGGCAGGCCGAACTGCTTGGCGAGTCGGAGGAACGCGCGCGTGACACGGGCGCCGACGGGCATCTCTGCTTCGTCGAGCATCTCGCGGCTGCGGCGCAACTGCCGCGCCAGGCTGCGCAGGACGTAATCGCGCAGACCACGGTCGTTCATCGCCTGCTGCGGATCGATCGGGGTGAGGCACGCCTCGTGCACGGCAACCACCGTCTCGGCGTGATGCCCACCATCGAGCGCGCTCAGGCCGAGAACGTCGCCGGGGCCGTAGAGGTCGGCGATGCGATCGCGCCCCAGGCTGGTCGGGACGACCGCCTTGAGCACGCCGTGGTTGACGATGTAGAGGCTGCTGGCCTCACGATCGGCTTCGTAGAGCACCTGTCCGGGCTCGAGCGTGCGCGTCGGAAGCGCCAATCCGCTCGGGACGACGTCGGGGATGTCACAGGTGCTCGGCGTATCGAGTGTTTCGAACGTGTCGAGCATGGGGGTCCTCTCTTCGACTTCGGTTCGACCTGGCGGTTGCGGTCGAGGCAACCTCGCCTTCGCGCTTCCTTGCGTGCTTGCGCACGTGCCGCTCGGTCGTGGGCAACCCGGAAGGGGGTCCTTCGTCGGGACCTTCCGCTTGGGACCGTCCGCTTGGGTTGGGACCGTCCGCGCGGGGGCGAGTGTGAGGCGCCCGCGGTTCGCAGGCGCGCGCTGGGTCTTCGACGCGCCGGGATCGCGGCGCGGAGGAGGGCGAACCAACTACAGAAACTATAGCAGGAGAGGTCACGGTTGTCCATACCCATCTGCCATGATGAACGTCACATGAGAGTCGTCCTGGACGCGCTTTCTCGTGATCGGCCCAGCATCGCCGAGGGTCCCGAGATGCAATCCTGACCGTCCTGGTCGGAATCCGTGCCCGGGAGGACGCGGGCGCCCATCACGACCCTCGCCAGGCACCCTTCACGGCGTTGACAGCCGGCCGTTCACACCTTAGCATTTGAGGTAGTCATGTCCTCCCTGGATCATCCGGAACCGCTCTCCCCCGCCCAAGGGCGCGTGTACCAACGCCTGCTCGAGCATCACCGCCGCACCGGCGCCATGCCCGACTTGGCGGACCTGGCTCGCTCGCTCGGGGTGCATTACGTCTCGTTGCGCCAACACCTCGAGGCGCTGCACCGCAAGGGCTACGTCTCCTTCGAGAGTCGCGGGCGCGGCCGTTCGCCGCATCTGGCGTTGCCGCCGGACGCCACCGGCATCCCGGTGCTGGGGGACATCCCCGCCGGCCCTCTGAGCGCCGCCGTGGCGCACGCCGAGGCCTTCCTGCCGCGCGCCGGCCTCACCGGCGAGCTGTTCGCGTTGCGCGTCCACGGAGACTCGATGGCCGATCTCGTCCAAGACGGCGACGTGGTCCTCTTCCAGCACACCGAGCCGCGCCGCAGCGGCGAGATCTGCGCCGTGCGCGTCGACGGTGAGGACGTCACGCTGAAGTACCTCGATCGCCTCGATGGCGCGACGTACGCGCTCAGACCCCACAACCCCGACTTCCCCACCGTGAAGGTGCACGCGCGCGACCTCGTCATCGACGGCGTCTATCGTGGCCTGTTGCGTGGTCTGGCGGCCGAAGGGTTCCTACAGCCGAGCTGAGCTCCGACCGATCTTCACGACGCCGGCTTCCGCCAGCGCCACGACCTCGTCTTCTCCCAGCCCCAGGTCGTCTCGAAGGACGGCGGCCGTGTGCTCGCCCAACAGCGGCGGAACGGGGGAAGCGTGGGCCGGCGGCTCGAGCCCGACGGGGGCTCCGTCCGGACCGGAGGCGTGCCAGAGCGGGCTCGCGACCATCGTCAGGTCGCCGATCGCCGGGTGCGCGCCATCCACGACCATCCGCCTAGCGACCGACTGCGGATCGGCCAGCGCTTCGGGCAGGGTCGCCACCGGCGTGGCCGGCACCCCTGCCTCGCGGCACTTCGCCAGCAGCTCGTCCCGCGGCCAGGCGCGGAGCTCCTCGGACAACAACGGCACGAGCGTCGCGCGGTGCTCGACGCGCCCCTGGTTGGTGGTGAAGCGCGGGTCGCTCGCCCAGCCCGGATGTCCGAGCACACCACAGAGGCGGGCGAACTGCGCGTCGTTCCCGACGGCCAGCACCACCGCGCCGTCGGCGGTATCGAAGGCCTGATACGGCACGATGTTCGGGTGCGCGCTGCCGAGGCGGGCAGGCGCCTGACCCGTCAACAGCGCGTTCTGTGCCTGGTTCACGAGGCTCGCCAAGGCGACGTCGAAGAGCGAGAGGTCGAGGCGCGCCCCCTCGCCGGTGCGCTCGCGCCGCCTCAGGGCGGCGAGGGCGCCGGTGGCGGCGTGCAGCCCCGTGAGGACGTCGATCCACGCGACCCCGAGCTTGAGGGGCGCTCCGCCTGGCTCCCCGGTCATCGCCATCAAGCCGGATTGCGCTTGGATGGCGGCGTCGTAGCCCGCCTCCTTCGCCCGCGGACCGGTCTGACCGAAGCCCGTGATGGACACGTAGACCAAGCCGCGGTTCTGTCGCGCGAGCGTGGCGTAGTCCAGGCCGTAGCGTTCGAGGTCGCCCGCCTTGAAGTTCTCCACCAACACGTCGGCCTTCCGGGCGAGCGCCTGCACCAGCGCGCGACCGCGCGGATCCTTGAGGTTCACCGCGAGCGACTCCTTGCCGCGGTTCACCGACAGGAAGTAGCCGCTTTCCCCCTCGACGAACGGCGGTCCCCAGCGACGGGTGTCGTCTCCGTCGAGCGACTCGACCTTGACCACGCGCGCGCCGAGGTCGGCGAACAGCAGCGTGCAGTACGGGCCGGCAAGGACCCGACTGAGGTCGAGCACGAGAACGTCGTCGAGCATGCTTGCGCAGGAGTGTAACGCGGGGGCGGGCCGGCGGTCGCGCGCGAACGGCGCTCGTACAAGAACGGCAGCCGCGGCGCACGGTCGGACTCGGCGGAGGCTACCTTCATGTGTCCTTCATCACGGCGAACGCGCATCCAATCCCGTAGGGCGGCCGTGATATCGTCCCGACAGACAACCGCTCGAAGTCCTTGAAGGAGGATGCGCATGCGAAAGATCGTTCGTTCGCTACTGCTCGCGTTGGCTCTGGCCGCCACCGTCGGCTACGCCCAGCAGACCCTATCGATCGCCACCGGCGGCACCGGCGGTGTGTACTTCCCGACCGGCGGCGGCTACGCCCAGGTCATCGACCAGTTCATGGACGGCTTCACCGGCTCGGTCGAGGTCACCAACGCGTCGGTCGAGAACGTCGGCCTCATCTCGCGCGGTGACGCCGACATGGCGCTGGCGTTGGCCGATACCGTGCTGGCCGCCTACGAGGGCACCGGCCGCTTCGGCCCCGGCGGGGAACTGCCGCAACTCTCGAACCTTCGCGCCATCACCATCGCCTACTCGAACGCGGTGCACATCATCACCATCGAAGGCTCCGGCATCGAGTCGCTCGCGGACCTGGTCGGCAAGCGCGTCTCCGTAGGCGCTCCCGGCTCCGGCACCGAGGTCTCGGCGCAGACCATCCTGAACGCCAACGGCATCACCTACGAGGACTTCTCCGTGCTGCAGCGTCTGTCCGCCAACGAGACGGCCGACGCCCTGCGTGACGGCACCATCGACGCCGGCTTCTGGTCCGGCGGCGTGCCCACGGGTGCGGTGCTGAGCCTGGCCGAGACGCGCCAGATCAAACTCGTGCCCATCAGCGACGAGGAGTTCGCCAAGATCAAGGCCGCGGACGCCACGTTCATCCGGTACGTCTACCCCGAAGGCGCCTACCGCGGCATCGCCGAAACGCCCAGCGTCGGCACGCCCAACCTGTTGATCGTGGCGGCCGAGATGGACGAGGACGTCGCCTACGCCTTCACCAAGGCGCTCTTCGAGAACATCCAGGTCGTGCGCGACATCCACCCGTCCGCCAACGAGACGGTGCCGGAAGCCGCGCTGCAGTCGCCCATCCCGCTGCACCCGGGCGCGATCCGCTACTTCGAGGAGATCGGCTTGAGCGTGCCGGACGCCCTCAAGGTCGACTGACGCAGTTCGTATGAACCCGGACCGGAGGGGCAGGCGTTCGCGCCTGCCCTTCTTCGTGGACGCGTCGATCCTCGTCCTCGCCCTTGGCTTGATCGTCTCCGGGTTCTTGCTGGCCCGTTCACGCTCGTCGGCGAAGGCGGACACGACGGCCGGCCCGTGGCTCGTGGTGAGCACCGCCACGGGCGAGACGATCCTGCGTCTGCCGCTGATCGACGAACCCAGTTGGGAGGTCCATTGGGTGCATTCGGTAGCAGGTATCCTGGTACGCGACAGCTTCCTCTGGAAGGACGGGACGATGCTCCTCACCGACTCGAGAACCCCCCGCCTCGACGTCGCGGGCCTGGGTCACATCGAAGGCCGCGGCGTGATGAAGTCCGATGGCGCAGGTGGCTACTGGATCGCCGACCTCGACGAGCCGATCCCGGGCAACGCCTACACCATCCGCATCGGCTCCTCGTTCGCGCCCACCACCATCGTGCACGCCGGCGCCTCGTACTCACTCACCGACGAGCACGCCGGTGAGCGCGCCACCATCGCGGTGGACGCGCCATGACGAACGGTCGGAACGAACCGAACGGTCGCGACGAATCGAACGACCCGATCGACGCGCGAGAGCGCGCGGAGCTCGGACCCGACGAAGGCGTCGGCGAGAACGATCCGAACGAGGCGGAAGCGACCTACGAGAGCGGGCGCCCCAGTCCTGGCGCCGAAGCGATGGCCGCGGCGGACGAGCCCCGGGGCCCGAAGGTCGCGCGCCCGGTGGCCGTCGTGGCCACGATCCTGTCGATGGCGCTGGGCCTCTTCCAGCTCTACACGGCAGGCT
>CAZOTV010000030.1:21446-29992 GCA_964582795.1 uncultured bacterium | reverse complement strand
GGCTGGCTGCTCTAGAGGGCGGCTGGCTGCTCCAGAGGGCGGCTGGCCGCTCTGAAGGGTGGCTGGCCGCTCCAGAGGGCGGCTGGCTGCTCCGAGGCGTCGGGAAACGGAACGTGCCGGCCAACCTGGCCGGCACCCAATTCATCACTATAACGCCATCGGGTCTCGAGGACTAGGACGACCGGCCCTACACGACCCCCCGAGTGGGGAGTACGGTGGGGGTGGAAGGAGGTCTATCCATCGAGATCACAGACCACTTCTTACGAGAGCGACCCTAGTCCCACTAGAGGCTCGACCGAGTAGCCGAACCGCAGGCGAAGTAAGACGGCGGAACGGCACCGACAGAGCAAGACGAGGCGGCCGGGGTTGCTCCCATTTTGGGTACGCCCGGCCTCGTTCCGTCGGATCGTCTCGATCCGATCTGCTTCGATCGTCAATCCAGGAAGTCCAACAACGAACGTGAGCGTCGCGCCAGGTACTGCAGCTTCCGCAGCGCTTTGCCTTCGATCTGCCGGATCGCTTCGCGGGTCACGCCGTACATGCGGCCGATCTCCTCGAGGGTGTGTTCACGCTCGCCGACCAGTCCGAAGCGGAGGCGCAGGATGGCGGCTTCGCGTTCCGGAAGCCTGTCCAGCAGCGCCTCGATCTTCTCCGACAGGGCCCCTTCGCTGACCACGTCGAGGGGGGACGCCATGCGTTCGTCGGCCAACAGGTCGCCGAACTCGGTCTCCTCGTCTTCGCCCACGGGCCGCTCGAGCGGGATCGGTTCCCGCGCCAGCCGGTACGTCTCCTCGATGCGCACCGCATCCCAGCCCTCGCCCATGGCGGCGGCGAGCTCCTCGCGCGTAGGCGGCCGCCCCAACTCCTGCTGGAGCTTCTCGTTGGCGGCGCCGAGCTGCGAGAGCGTCTCCTGGAAGTGCACCGGCAGACGGATCGTCCTACCGGCGTTCGCAAGCGCGCGCACCACCGCCTGACGGATCCACCACACGGCATACGTCGAGAACTTGTAGCCGGTGTTGACGTCGTACTTCTCCACCGCTCGGATCAGGCCCTGGTTGCCTTCCTGGATCAGGTCCAGGAACCCCAAACCGCGGCCGCGGTACTTCTTGGCGACGGAGACGACCAAACGCAGGTTCGCTTCGACGAACGCTTGCTTCGCCAGCTCCGCGTCTTCGATCACATGCTCGAGGCGCCTGCGTTCGCGCGGTTCGACTCCCTCGCGGGACGCTGCGGCGGCATCGAGTTCCTCGCGGGCCTTCGCGCCGGCCTCGACCCGGCGCGCCAGCGCCACCTCCTCCGCCCGCGTCAGCAGCGGTACACGACCGATCTCGCCGAGGTAGCGCTGCACGTCGCTGGTGTCGTCGTGCACCCGTGTCTCGGGTCGGGTCCGTTCCTGGCTTCGGCTGGTCTGAGCGAGCATCAGCTTGTCTCCTATGTCCGTCGTTTCCGGCGGTCGTTGCCGGCGGTGCTTGCCGGCGGTGGTTCATGGCCGTCGTCGGCCAAGCGAGCCGTTCCGCGCGACCACACGGCCACTCCGGGTACGGTGCCCGGCGAGCGTCGAGGGCGGTGATGGGCGTGCAGGTGATGACGGAGGCGTGGCGCGGCGTCGGGCCGCCGTAGAAAGCCCCCTGGTTCGATGCCGCCCTCGTGGACAGCACCCTGGGGGCTTGATCTCGGGAGCCGGCAGACGGTCCGCCGTCTCTCCTGAGATCCACGATCATGATACGGCTACCGGACCCGTTCCCACGTGCCTGGGACGACCGGGTCGCACCGTCCGTGCCAGTGGTGGGGCGCCCGACGACGCTATGGGACCTGAGTCCTTGCCGCGGTCGCCGTGAACCTGCTACAACACCGTTGGGGAGGGCGCTCGCCCTCATCGCTCAACGCCTCGCGGCCCGGCCGTTCCAGGCCACCCTAGCCACGGCCCGGGGCCCGGAGAGGAACATCATGGCGTACGTCATCACCGAACCCTGCATCGGCGTGAAGGACGCCTCGTGCGTGGACGTCTGTCCCGTCGAGTGCATCTACGAGGCAGACGACCAGTTCTACATCCACCCGGAGGAATGCATCGACTGCGGCGCCTGCGTGCCCGCCTGTCCGGTGGACGCCATCTACCCCGAGATCGACGTGCCCGACGAGTGGGCCTCCTACACGGAGAAGAACGCGAAGCTCTCCGGGCTGTAGTCCCGAGGCGGCCGCGCCGCCTCGGCGCCGCGGCCGCCGTCTTGCTCCTCCGACGACCCTTCCCGCGAACCTCGCCAACTCGGAGAGGTCGCGCGGGGCGAGTCGTCACCGGACCCAGCGGGTGGCCCCCGGTCGCGCGCGTGAGCACCCGTTCGCCCGCGCCCGCGCGCGTTCGCCCGCGTTCGCGCGGGTTCGCCCGCGTTCGAGGTCGTTCGCGAATGACGTCGTGTCGTTCGTTCCGTGGTGAAGGAGGGCTCCATGATCCCCAGCGAAGGCATCCGGTCGTTGCGTGAGCGCCTGGCGCCGTACGGCGATCAGGTGGTCTCGCTGTACCTCGACGTGAACCCGGCGTCCCAGGACAACGCGCGCAAGGCATGGTCGTTGCGGGCGCGGGCTGCGTTGGAGGCGTTGGCGTTGCCGAAAGAGGCGTCGCGCCGGATCGCCGAGCGCCTGCGCCTCGAGGTGGGCATGCCCGACGCGAAGACGCTGGTGGTGTTCACCCACGCCGAGGACGAGTCGCTCTACGAGTCTTTCGAGGTCGAGGAAGCGCTCGCGCCGGTGGAGGCCGCGGGCGGAGCCCTGGCGCGTTGGGGCGAGCCGTTCCTAGCGCCGCTCGAGCTGACCGCCCTGCGAAGGCGCCCGAGCATCGCGCTGTTGCTCGGGAAAGACCGCATCCGGCGCTTCCTCGTGCATCGCAGCGCCGTCGAGGAGTTGCCGGTGGCCATCCAGCCCCGGGACGAGAGCGCTTGGCGCGAGATGACCGAAGCTTCGGTCGGGATGCCCGGCGTAGTCGCGCGCGGAGGCTCCGGCAAAGACCTCTACGAGCGTAGAACCGCGGATTGGGAGAGCCGCCTTCGCAAGGTCGTGGCCGCCGGATTGTCGGAGGCTCTGGCCGAACACGACGCCGTTCGCATCGTGCTCGTCGGCCGCGAGCCGGACGTCGCGGCGTTCGAGGCCGATCTCGACGACCGGTCCCGCTCCCGCGTCGGTGCGCGCATCCCGCTTCCTCCCGATCCGGACGCGCCGGCCACCGCCCTGGCGGACGCGCTGTTGGGAGCGGTCGCTCGCGCCGAGGAGGACGAGGTCGAGGCGTTGCTCGATCACGCGCGCGAGCGCGGCGTCTGGGGTTCCGACACGACGTTGCGTGCTGTCGACGAGGGCCGCGTGCGCACGCTGATCGTGCCCGACGTGCCGTACCAGAAGGTGTTCCGTTGTGCGGGATCCGGACGCGTGATGGCGAGCCGCGAGGCCGCCGTTGCGGAGTGCCCCGAGGAGCGAATCGACGAGGTGCCACTGGCCGACACGCTACCCGAGTTGGCCGTGCGTCACGGGCTCGAGATCGCGTTCGCGCGTGGATCGGCCGACGACCGTCTCATGACCACCTGCGAAGGACTGGCGGGCCTGCTGCGCTGGTAACGCGCCTCAGTCCATCGGTGCGCCGCTGGAGTCGTAGAACGAATCGCTGCTGGCGTCGTAGCCCCCACAACCGGCCGCGGCCCAGCAGCTCTGGGCGTTCTGGGCGTCCTGATAGGTCTCGCCGTCCATGTAGGCGCCGGCGCAATCCTCGAAGCTCGCGCATCCGCCTCCGCCGCCTCCACCGGCGCCGCCGGTTGCTTGGCGCACCGCTTGCTCGCCGAACGCCAGCGTGAAGACCGCCAGTACGAACGCTCTGCGATCGGCGTCCGAAGCGCTCGGCCACGACGCTCGTGCCTCGGTCCAGATCTGGCGGGCACGGCCGAGGATGAACTGTTCGTCCGGCGCAAGGGTGGCGTAGTTCTGCGCCAGCAGTTGCATCAGCTGCGCCTGTTCGTCAGCGCTGACCTGGTAGACGTACCCGACCTGTTGCAACGAGAACACCAGGGCCTCGACGAAGGCGAGTGCGGCATCCTCCGTGAGGGTCCCGTACGCGCCCGCCGCGATCACGCGGCTGGTGTCGGGCGCGGCGGCGGGGGAAGTCGGCGTGGCGCCTCCGAGGGCGCCACCCGGTGCTGCGGCGCCTTTGGGCGGAGCGGGCGCGCCGCCGGGGGGCGCTGCCGTCGGTGCGCCAGGCAGCGCGGATCCTGCCGCAGCGTCACGACGGAACGCGAACTGGCTCGCTCCGTCCACGTCGATGGTGCCGTCCGGCCGCAGCGACGCCAGAACCAGGACCACCTCCTGCGGGCCGTACAGGGTGACCTCGAACACCAGGGTGCCTTGCGGACCGAGGACGGTGCCGTACGCAACGTTCACATCGACGTCGTCGATCACGCCGTCGAGTTCGAAGCGCGAGCCGTTCCCTTCCAGGGTCCCGCGCACGTTGCCCGCGCCGTCCTCCGTGAGCGACAAGCGCACGGGTCCCTGCGGCGTGTCCAGCGTGTACGTCCCCGTGAAGCCCTGCGCACCTGCCACCGCCAGGCACGCTAAGAACCCCGCCAGGACCGAGACGCGCAGGCACCGCAGCCAGGTGTTGCGACCGGAGGGTGCATCCGTCCTGTCATCCAACATGATCCAACCTCGACTCTCCGTACTTGCCGCGCGCACGATCCCGCGTGCCGGCAGACCGACCAACCCCGTCACCGCAACCCCTCGTTCGACAGACTCTGCAGGTACGGTAGCGCGGCCGCCCAACTCTCGAAGGTGCGCACTTCGCCACTGCGCAGCTCTTGCACCATGATGCGGATGCCGTGCGGCGCCCGGAACACCCGCACGATGAAACTGTTCGCCAACCGCTGCTCCTGCATGCAGCCATGCTGCAAGGCACGGCGTGACACCGGCGTTACGAGACCGTCCGCACGGGCACGGATCGGGGAACTTGGGTCAGGATCCGTCGGATGCTTGGGTTGCGTGCTCGAACTCGGTGCGCAGGTACTCGGGCAGCCCGGCCGCGTCGACGCGCGCGATCACGTTCGACAACGCGTCATGATGCTGCGCCGATGCGTGGCGCGCGCCCACGATGGCGACGCGCGCGAGGGCGATCTGCGAGAGCGAGGCTTCGGCGAGCGCCAGCGCCCGCTCCAACGCGGCGCGAGGTTCGTCACCGGCCGCGGCTTCCAGCGACGCCACCTGTGCCCAAGCGACGGCGCGGTACGACGGATCCCAGGCGGTCTCGGCCGCCAGGCGGTAGTTCTCGAGCGCCTCCTCGGGCCTCCCCAAGTCGAGCAGGGCCCGCGCCAGGTTGAGGCGTAGCCCGTCCGTGCCCTCGAAGCGCCCGAACGCGAGCGCCTCGCGCGCCGCCACCAATCCGAGGTCGGAGGTTCCCAACTCCATGCAGCAGTAGAGCAGGTTCGTGACGATGTCGACTTGCTCCCGCCTGGCCCCACAGCGGCGCGCGATGGCGAGCGCGTCGAGGTGAAGCGGTAGCGCCTCCTCGCTCCGGCCCAAGATGTCGTACAGCGCCGCTACGTTCGAGAGCGTGAACGCTCCAGGGCCGCTTTCCCGCCACGCCATGTGGTCCTTCAGCAGCGGCTCGAGCAGCGTGAGCGCGTGGTCGTACCCTCCGCTCTCGTACGCCACCACCGCCTGTGTCGACACCAGTTGGCGCACCATGTCGGCGTCTCCGCTGGCGCGCGCGGCTGCCAGGCCGGCCTCCGACGCCGTCCGCGCCGCTTCGAAGTCCCGTTCCATCACCGCCACCATCGCGAGCACGTCCTGCGCCTGCGCGCGCGCCTCCAGCGACGCCGGGTCTCGTCCTAGCAACGCCCTGGCGGCCGCGAGGGCCTCGTCGACTCGCCCTGCCTCGCGCAAGGTCCGCACGCGCTTCCCCTCGATCCGGTCGCGCTCGGTATCGCTCTCCGCCAACGCCCGGGCCCGCTCCAACAGGGTCAGGCCGTCGTCGTGCAGGCCGCGCCTGCCGAGCTCATCGGCGGCGCGCTCGAACGCCTCCCGCGCGGAGCGCGCCTCGCCCGCGGCCAGCCAATGCTCCGCGACGCGCGCGTCCGGGCGGCCTTCGCTGCCCGCCTGGGCGAAGCGCACGTGCAGCAGGCGTTTGCGTGGCGCCGGAACTCCGTCGTAGACGGCCTGGCGGATGAGGTCGTGCGCGAAGGTGTCGGCCGCGTCCTCGCCGGACAGGGCGCTCGGGCGCAGGAGTCCGGCCTGTTGGGCGGCCTCCAACGCGTCTGCCGCCACCCACACGGACACGCCGGACACGGCGGCGAGCGTGTCGATCGACAACCGCCCGCCCGCAACGGCGAGCGCCTGAACCACCCGCTCCGTCCCACTGCCCAAGCGATCGAGCCGCCTACGCACGGTGTCCTGCACCACCGTCGGCACTTGTAGCTCCGTGTAGTCCCGTGTGACGTGGTCGATCCGGCTGTGCCAACGCCCGTTCTCGAGGCGCAGTTCGCCGGCTTCGAACAACGACCGTAGCGTCTCCAGCATGAACATGGGGTTGCCACCCGTGACCCGCTTCAGCCAGCGCCCGAAGAGCGGGGGGCCGCCGCC
Source organism: uncultured bacterium (assembly GCA_964582795.1). Classification (GTDB taxonomy): domain Bacteria; phylum Deinococcota; class Deinococci; order Deinococcales; family Trueperaceae; genus CAZACZ01. The sequence goes on along the minus strand of CAZOTV010000030.1, from coordinate 23,389 downwards.
ACCGTCCATCAGCGACCCCAGGAACGCGATCACGCCGTCGTCATCGAGTGGCTCCAGGGCCACCACGCGGGCGCCGTCGAACCGGCGGATCAGCGCCTGCAGGCCACGACTCACCTCGTGCTCGCGGTACCCGACCACGGTGCGGATCTTCCCCCGCTCGACCAACGAAGCGATCAACGCCAGCGTTCCGTCGTCCGCCCACTGCGCATCGTCCACCACCAACCCGAGTGCCGCGCCGCTGCCGGCGCCGCCGTCCTCCTCGAGCATCCGCGCCAGGGCCAGCAGCAAGCGCGCTCGGGCAGAAGCGTCGAGTGCCGCGTCCGCCGCGTCATCCAGCGCCTCGGGCAAGAGCGGCGCGAGATCGTCGCGGACCCCGGACGTCTCGGGGGCGGCGTCGACGTAGGCGCGCACCAGCGGCGTGAGCGCTCCGAACGCCACCCCTTGCCAGGCCTCGCGACACGCGACCCAGCGGACCCCCGGCGCGGCCGCGGTGAGCAGCGCCGACTTCCCCACGCCGGCCTCCCCGACCACCCAGACGAGCGGGCCGTTCGCCGCGCGAATGTCGTGAAGCGCCCGTTCGCGATCGATCAACCGCGACGGAACCAGGTCCGGCACCTGTCCCGACTTCGGGCCGGTCCACGCCACCTGGACCGCTGGCACGTCCGTGGGCGCCCCGCCGAGCCCGTCCACCGGATCGCGATCCAGCGCGTCCGCCAGAGCCACCGTCTCGGGCAGCGGGTCAAGACCCAACTCGTCTCGTAGGCGCTGCGCGAATCGCGCGAAGACGCGTAGCGCCATACCGCGCCGGCCGGCGGCGCCCGCATAGCGGAGGAACGCCTGCATCACGTCTTCCGCCAAGGGGTCGTCATCGAGCAGACGTTGCAACGTCTCGACCGCTCGGCCGGCTTCGCCACGGTCGTTCCAGACCTGCGCGCTTCGGTACGTGGCGTCGCGCCATGCGTCACGCAGCGCCTCGCGCTCGAGCGCGATCCAGTCCTCGAAGCCGCCACAGTCCGGAGGCGGCAGCCCGTCCAGCGCGGCGCCCTGGTACAGCCCCGCGGCCGCGACCCAGTCTCCGCTCGCGTACGAGCGTCGGAACGCCTCTAGGTCCGACACGACGGGCCAGCGCACGCGAGCCGGCTCGACCTCGAGGTCGTCGGCCAGCCCGGTGCGCCGAACCCTCTGGATCAACTGCCGTAAGTTGCGCCGCGCTGCGGCGCTGTCGGCTTCCGGCCAGAACAGAACCGCCAAGCGTTCGCGCAGCACCCAGTCGCCTGCGAACGCGAGGTATCCGAGCAGGCACAGGGTCTTCTGCGGCGGTGGTCGCACCCAGTCGCCGTCGACCTGCACCAGCATCGGCCCGAGCAGCCGTACCCGCGTCGGCATGGGCAGATTCTAGGCGAACCCGGGCCCCGGCGAGCGTCCCTTCCAGAGGCGCCACGCCGCATCCAGGACGAGCGCCGCCTGCGCGCCACTGCGATTTCGTGTGCCGATGCAAGGTCAGGCGCAAGGTGACGGCCTAGACTGGTGGTCGTTCTGGAGGCGTCCGCGTCTCCCACGGAACCCGACCTGACGATGCGAACCCTCGAGCGCTCCACCTCACCCCGGTCCCTCCGCCGAACCCCGCGCCTGCTCGGGCTCGTGGCGGGAGCGGCCATGGCGCTCGTCGCGACCCTGCCCTCGCTCGCACGCGCCGAACCGCTGTCGTTCCCGCAGGCCGTCGAGCGTGTCGACGACGCGCCCAGCGTGGTCCTCGCCGAACGCACCTTGGCGCTGGCCCGGCGGCAACTCGAGGTGATCGGAAGCCCGTTGCGGGCCGAGCTCGCCGGCGGGTACACGCGCACGTGGGGCGAACGGATCGCGGCCGAGGGCGCACCTGCCACCGACCTCGCCGACGGGAACTTCGACGCGATCCGGCTGGTGTTGACGCTGCCCCATCTCGG
>CAZOTV010000030.1:0-21346 GCA_964582795.1 uncultured bacterium | reverse complement strand
ACGGACGTCGCCAGGGTCGAGACGTCGCTCGCGCGAGCCGAGACGGCCGTCCGCGCCTCCGAGGGGGACGCAGCGCTTGCGCTCGCGCGCCTGGAGCTGGCGCTCGACAGCCCCGGGGCAACCCCGACGGAGGCACCGCCGCCACCTCGACTCCAGGATCTTCCCACGACGACCACGGCGACGGGGCCCGGCGGCACGCCGATGGGCGGCGCCGTCGTGCTTGCAGCGGCGGACCTTGCCGCGCCCGACCTCGCCACGTTGCGGGCTCTGGCCGTCGGAACCGCCGTTCCAGACACCAGCGCGCTGCTGGCACGGCCGGACGTGATCGCCGCAGCACTGGCGCTCGCGGAGAGCGACCGCACGGCCGAGGCGACGCTACGCGACAACCTACCGAGTGGGAGCCTGAGCGCCTCCTACGCGCGCGGCTCGGATCGGAACGCGATGACGCTGGGAGCGGCGCTCGACAGCCGGACCCTGACGCCGTCCGTCTCGGCTTCGTACGACCCGGACGACGGACTGCCAGGGCTGCTGGAAGGCGGCACCAGCACCGCGTTCAGCCTCGGCGTCAGCGTGCGCATCCCGCTGGACGTCCGGGTCTCGGCCGCGATCGAGGCCGCTCGCCTGGCGCGCGAACGCGCGTCGGCACAGTTCGACTTGACCGTCGCCCGCGCCCAACTGGACGTCCGGCGCCTCGCGCACGACGTGGTCAACGCCTGGGAGTCGCGGTCCGCCGCGGACCGGGCAGCGGCTCTGAGCGCCGATGAAGCCGACCTGGCCATGCAGCGCTACGAGGCCGGCGCGGTGTCCGAGTTGGCGGCACGCCGCAGCCGGCTGCAAGCCGAGCGCGCCGGCCTCGAGGCGGAGCGCGCGGGCGACGCGCTGCATCTCGCATGGCTCCGTTACCTCGACGGCCTGGCGGCCGACCCCGCTGCACTGGAGTGATATGAACCGTGACGACTACCAGGACATGAGGCCCGACCCCGTGCGGGACCCCGCCCGCGAGGCGAGCCGCTTCTCGCGTTCGGAAGCCCGCCCCGCGACGCGTCGGAACGCCGGCGCGCGGGCCTTCGCGTGCGCACTCGCCGTCGCGTTGGCCATGGCACCTGCGACTGCGCAGGAAGGCTCCCAGCCGGCCGCGTCCGAACTCACCTTCGAGGCGGCGCAGGACCGGGCGGTGGATGCGAGCGCCTCCGTGCGCGCCGCGCGACTCGACCTGGCCACGGCCGAACGCGAACGGGAACGGGTGCGCGCAGACCCGACCACGCTTCGGATCGCGCGCCTTCAAGCCGAGCAGGCACTCGAGCGCGCCGTCGCCGCCCTGGCGGCCGCCACGGAGACCGCACGTGACGGCGCCGCGACCGCGTACGAGAGCGCGCTGCAGGCCGACGACCTCGTCCTCACGGCCGAAGCGGCGTTGGCGATCGCGGAGAGCCTTCACGAGGCGGCGCGGATCCGGTTCGACGCCGGCGCGGCCACTCGCCTGGATCTCGAGCGCGCCGAGAACGACCGGCTCGCGGCGGAACGCGACCTGGATGACGCGCGCCAGACGCGTGCCCTCGCCTACCAGCGGCTCGCCAGCCAACTGGGAAGTCCGGACGCTCCCGTGGGCTTGGCCCCGGCGCCGGCGCCGGGGCCCGTGCCCGACCTCGCGCAGGTTCGCGCCTGGGCCCAAGACAACCGCACCGTCATGGCCGCCTCGCACCAGCTCGCCCTGGCGGAGGCCCAACTGATGGCCATCGACGTGCCGCTCACGACGCCGCGGGCCGACATCGAAGCGGCCCGCGACCGCGTGGACACGGCGCGCCTCCAGCTCGACGAACAACACCGCGTGCTGGATCTCGAGTTGCAGCAAGCACGCAACGCCGCCGTCGCCGCGGCCGCCAGGCTCGAGAGCGCCGACGAGGCGCTCGCCACGGCCGAGGAAGACGTCCGCGTGCAGCGCCTGCGCCTCGAAGCCGGCACCGTGGCACGACTGACGTTGGCGCAGAGCGAGCTCCAAGCCAGCCGACTGCGCGCGGCGCGGACGTCTGCCGAGCACGCCCTGGCCGCGTCCCTGCGGCGGCTACGCCTCCTTGCGCTCGGCGCAGGTCCGGGGTCGGGACCATGAGCCGGCCGGGGCCGAGCCGCCGCCGCCGCGGTCGCAGACGCGTCGCCTGGTTGGTCGTCGCCGTCGTGGTGGCAGGCGCCGCCGCCACTGGGTTGCTGCTCAGGAACCGTAACGCCACCGAACTCCGCACGCTGGTGGAACCACTGGAGCGCGGCGCGTTCGTGCGCGAAGTCACGGGCACGGGGATCGTCGTCGCGGAGCAGGAGCGTCACCTCTCCTTCCGCAGCGGTGGCACCGTCGTCGAGGTTCCCGTCGCCGTCGGCGACGAAGTGTCGGCGGGCATGCGTCTGGCAAGGCTGGACACCGCGTCGCTCGCGCGCGACATCGCCTCGACCCGAGCCTCGCTCGACTCGGCGCGTGCCGACCAAGCGCGGGTCGCCGCCCAGCGCGCCGTCGACGCCCTCGATGCTCGCAGCGCCGTGGCGGCAGCCGAGGACCAGCGCGAACGCGCCGCCACCACGCTCGCCCGGGCGCAGGATGACCTGCGCATCGCCCAAGAGCTGTTCGCGGTAGGGGCGGCAGCGGCCGACGAAGTACGTGTGGCCGAGACGGCCGTGGCTTCGGCCGAGCGCGCCCTCGCGCAGGCCGAGATCTCGTTCGACACCGCCGTCGCCCGCCAGACCAACCTGTCGCAACTGGCAGAAGCGCAACGCTCCGGCGCTCAGGCACAGGTCGCGCAACTCGAGACGCAACTGGCGAACGCCGAGTCTCGCTTGGCGGATGCCGAGCTGGTCGCTCCGTTCGACGGCGTGGTAACGGCCGTCACGATCGCCGTCGGCGACGTGGTGGGCCAGCAACCGGCCGTGACCGTCGCGGACGTGACGCGGCTGCATGTCGAGGCGCGCTTCGACGAGAACCGGGCCGCCGAGCTGACCCTGGGCCTGCCGGCCACGGTCGTGCCGGACGCCGACGCCAGCCGGGTGCTGGCGGCTCGGGTCACGCGCTTGAGCCCGGTAGCGGGGCGCGAGGCGGGTGCCGCGCAGGTCGTGGCGGAGCTCGGGTTCGATCCCGTGGAGGCCGGCACGGGGCCTTCGACGTGGCTCCGCCCCGGGTACACGGTCACGGTGCGCGTGCGCGTACGTGACCTCGCCGATGCACTGTTGATGCCGCTCGAGGCCATCACCGAGGGCGCCGACGGAGCGTACGTGTTCCGTGTGCGGCCGACCGACGACGAGCACGGAACCGTCGAGCGCGTGCCGGTGACCGTGTTGGAACGCAACCCGACCATCGCGGCCGTCGCCGGTGACCTGCGTGAAGGCGACCTCATCGCCGTGATCGACCTCGACACGCTGCAAGACGGAGCCAGCGTGACGTTCCCGCCCGTCGAGTGATCCTCACTGCCTCATGACGACGCCCGACCCCGTCATCCGCGCGCGCGACCTGCGCAAGGTCTACACCTTGGGTGAGGGCGTGGAAGTCCACGCGCTTCGCGGGCTCGACCTCGACGTCGGCCGAGGCGAGTACGCAGCCATCATGGGGCCGTCCGGCTCCGGGAAGAGCACGCTCCTGCAGATCCTCGGCTGTCTCGACGTGCCCACGTCCGGCTCCTACCTGCTGGCGGGCGAAGAGGTGGGCAGCCTCGACGAGGAGGCGCTGTCCTCCATCCGCAACCGGCGGATCGGCTTCGTGTTCCAGGCGTACAACCTGTTGGCGCGCGCCACGGCGCTCGACAACGTCGCGCTGCCGCTGCTCTACCGCGGCGTCCCCGCGCCGGAACGCCGACGCGTCGCCTTCGAGGCGCTCGAGCGCGTCGGCCTGGAAGACCGCACCGGCCATCGCCCGAACGAGCTCTCGGGCGGACAGAAGCAACGCGTCGCCATCGCCCGGGCGCTGGCGGCCGATCCGGACATCCTGCTGGCGGACGAACCGACGGGCAACCTCGACTCCCGCACCGGCGCCGAGATCCTGGAGTTGTTCGACGCCCTGCACCGTGAAGGACGCACCATCGTGATGGTGACGCACGAGGAGTACGTCGCCGAGCACTGCGAACGGATCATCCGAATCCGTGACGGGCGCGTGGAGGTCTCGCAGGCGGTCGAGCAACGCCGCCGCGCAGGGGCGCCATCGTGAGCATGCTGCTCGAGAACCTGCGAACGGCGCTGGAGGCGCTGTTCGGCAACCGCTTGCGCTCGGTGTTGACGCTCCTGGGGGTGGTCATCGGCGTGTTCGCGGTCACCACCACCATCAGCCTTGGTGAGATCGCCACGGCGGGAATCACGTCCGAGATCCGGGCCTTCGGCGCCCAGACCCTGTTCGTGTCGCGCGTGCCGAACGAACCCACGTCGGTGCGCTTCACCGACGACGACATCGAGGCCCTGAGTCGGCTGCCGATCGCGATCCTGCAGCAGAAGAGCGTGAACGTCACGGCCAGTTCCGGCAGCGAGCGGGTGCGCATGAACCTCAACGGCACCACCGCCAACGCTCCCGAGATCGACCGCAGCATCGAGATGGCGCGCGGCCGCTTCTTCAGCCAGGACGACGCCGTGCGCGGCGCAGCGGTGATCGTGTTGTCGGCCGACGCGGCCGAGGAGCTGTTCGACGGCCCCGACGCGGCCCTGGGCCGCGAACTCGTGGTGGAGACGAGCGGCGGGAACCGCAGCTTCTACACCGTCATCGGCGTGAAGGAACGGATCTCGGGGACACTGGGGGCGTTCGCCAACGACGTCTCGGGCGACATCCCGCTCGAGACGATGTACCGCGACGTGCCCGGCGTCATCCGCGGCGAGTACGACTTCCTCCCGATCACCATCGAACTCGACCGTGACGCCTCGGCCATCGAACGCCAGGTGCGCGCGATCCTCGACCGTCGCCGCGCGCCGGAGAGCTACAACCTGCAGTCGATCGAGGGCGCGCTCTCGCTCTTCAACACCATCACCGTCATTCTGCAGGCGCTTCTCGGCGGCATCGGCGCCATCAGCCTCCTGGTGGGCGGCATCGGCATCCTGAACATCATGTTGGTGAGCGTCACCGAGCGGACGCGCGAGATCGGCCTGCGCAAGGCGCTCGGCGCCAAGCCACGCACCATCTTGCAGCAGTTCTTGATCGAGGCCGTGGTGCTCACCGTCATCGGCGGGACGATCGGCGTCATCTTGTCGATCGCGTCGTTGTGGCTGGTGGTGCGGCTGGTGCCCTTCCTCGACGTGTTCGTGCTGAACCCGTGGGTGGTGGTCCTGGCGTTCGGCGTGAGCGTGGCGACTGGAGTGATCTTCGGGGTGTGGCCGGCGCGTCGCGCGGCTGCGCTCAGTCCGATCGAGGCGCTGCGGTACGAGTGATCGCGTAACTAGCGGCACGACTAGGTCGGCCCCTCGTCCGTTCGCGGCACGTTGGACTTCGCCTGGTTGCTTCGCGACGTCGTGGTCGACGTCGCCAGGCGCGCGCCATCCTCGGTCCGAGCCCCGGTCCGCCCGTCGGTCCGAGCCTCTTTGGTCCGGTCCCCCGCCGCATCCATCTCTCCGGCTCGCGTCACGCTGCTCTGCTCGGCCCCGTCGCCCCGCAGCAGCAAGACCTCGGCCCGTAACGAGTCCCGCTCCTCCGTCAACGACGTGATGGTCGAACGGGCGACGCTCAGCGCGGTCTTCGCGCCGACGAGCGCCTTCTCGGCTTCCGCGATGGCGTGCAGCGGTCCTCCGGCGCCAGCCAGCCTGGCGCGCGCACGGCGGCGATCGCGCGCCAGCATCGCTGCAGACGGCGCTCCGAGCACGATGCCGACGAGCGCGGAGGCGGACAGCACCGCTGCGACGACATTGTAGGTCGTCGCCTGCCATGCCGCTCCTCCGAGGTAGAAGTCGAACACCGGCGTGAGGACGGGCCACCGTTCGATCACACCGACGTCGACCACGGCGAAGTGCAGGCGCAGGATCACCAGCGCCAGCCCTGCCGCTCCGAGGCCCCAGTACGCCAAGGCACGCAACCGGTTCGGCGGCGCGGCCGGGCGCGCGAGGCCATCGTCGCGCTGGTCTTCGGTCGTCCGCGCCTCGCCTATCCGCGCCTCGTCCATCCGCGGCTCGCCCATCCGCGCTTCGACGCCGTGGGCGATCCGAAGCCAGCGGCGCGTCGTGAACGCGAACGCGACGGCGCCAACGACCGAGCCTGCGATCACCCCCGCCACCACCCACCGACGCAGCGTCAGCGACAACCACGCCGTCGGTGACAGGGTGACCGCGAGCAGCGCCAATAGCGCGGGGATCAGCTGTGCGAGGGTGACGGCAGTCCCGTAGAACCCGAGCGCCTTGCGCACCCAGTCGTACGCGCGCCCACCGGCGCTCAGGATGCCGCCCCGTCCGGACTCCGTGCTCACGGTGGCAGGTCTCAGTCTCCCGCGCCAGGAACGAACGCCGGCATCGGGATGCTCAGCAGCGGGGTCCGAGCGTCGTTCGCTTCCACGACGCGCAGGACGAGGTCGGGCAGGAAGTGGAACTCGTCCACTGGCACGATGAGCGCGAACGTGTCGCCTGCGCGCCTTACGCGAGGCTCCCCTGCGATCGCCTCCTCCGCGCCGCCCGCCGGCGCCGCCCCCGGCCCGGGTCCTGGCGGCGACGAGAACGGGCCGGTCTCCCGGTCGAGCGCGGACGAAACCTGGCGCGGTACGAACGCGAACGCGTCCCACACGAACAGCACCGTCGAGCCGTCCAACGCGCTCGGGTCTTCCGACGTGACGTCGAAGACCAGTTCCAGCCCGTCGCGGTCGCGCACGAAATACGACTTGACGAGCACGTGCAGGTCGTAGTCGCGTTCATCCGCCAGCGTCAAACGCGCGACGATCTCACTGCCGACAGAGGCGGACGCGGCGCCGACGTTGGGTTCGGTGGCTGCGACGAGTCCTTCGCCGGTGTGGTGGAAGCTGTCGGCGTTGAGACCGAACGACAGCCGCGTCTCGCCCACCAGGACGTCTCCTTCGAAGTAGCGCGCGATCTCGAGCCAGGCGCAGGTGGCGGCGTCGGAGCAACGTCCGAGGCGGGCCGCATCGACCAACACCGCATCGCCGGCGCGCCAACGCACCGGCGTGGGCGGCCGACCTGGTAGGTTGCGCAGGCGGTAGACGGTGCAGCGGCGGCCGTCCTCGAGCTCACCTGCGACGCTCTGATACACGAAGGCGAACCCGCCCTGCTCGACCTCGGCTTCCGAACGCGGCACGCGGTCGAGTACGCGGCAACGGAGCACGGCGTCCTCGGGCGTAGTGGAGGAACCGGTGGCAGGGTCGCCGCCTTGGCCGAGCGCGGTGCAGGGAAGGACGAGCATCAGCAGCGCCCACACGAACGCCCCGATTCCCAAAGGGAACGATCGACGGTGGGTCATGCGGCATTCTAGGGGCGAGTCACCCATCCGGCAACCGTGCCGCGCGGCACGGCATGCCGGTCCGAGCGTCACGGAGCCACGGCTCACACACTCACGAGCATGCCCGTGGTGTACATCACCGCGACGCCCAGGGCGAACCCGGCGAGGTTGGTGCCGCTCAGCCAACCGCGAAGGCCCGGCTCGGTCGACCGCGCCAGGTACGCGCCCACCTCGACCATCACCTGCAGGATGGCGCCCGCCCCGATCCCCAGGAACAGCGCCGCCCACTGCGGCGCGAACGCGAACGCGCCTACCCAAGTGCCGATCACGGCGGGCAACCCTGCGAGGGCGGCGAGGCCGACGAAGGTCCGGAGCGCCACGCGGTGGCGTGTCAGCGGCGCGGCGATGCCGATCCCCTCGGTGATGTTGTGAAGCGTGAACCCCACCACCAGGAACGAGCCCAGCGCCGCTTGCCCGACGGCGAACGCCGCGCCGATCGCCAACCCCTCCCCGAGGTTGTGCAGGCCGATGCCGAGCGCGAGGAAGGTCGCCAACGAGGCGCCTTCCGGCGCGCCGCGCCGCCGCCCGACGACAACGAGCAAGAGGAAGGCGAGACCGGCGGCGAGCCATACCGACGCCGCCGACTGGAACGCGCCCGCCGCGCCGGCGGCGACTTCGAGCCCCTCCTGGAGGGTATCCACGAGCAAGAACGCCAAGAGGCCGAGCGTCAGCGCCAACAGGAACTGAAGCCCGCGCCGCCCAAGGCTACGCAGCCAGGGGTAGAACAGCAGACCCAAGCCGACCGGCACCACGCCTACGTAGATCCCGAGAAGCGCGAAGGCGAGCAGACGCCCCAGCCCGAAGCGTGGCGTCGGCACCGCCACGTCTATGGTGTGCGCGAACGGCACACCCGTGCTGCTGAGCAGCGTCAGATGGTGGGTCTCGCCTTGGACCCACGGGTACGGCACCAGGACTTCGGCCGTCTCCAGGCGCCCCAGTTCCCCGGGCGGCCTTTGCTCGAACGTCCAGTAGGCGCCGTCGACCTGGACCTGGGCGATGCGGATCGGTGCGCTTCCATCGGCGCGCACCAGTAGATGGATCCCGCCGTCGTCGAGCGTGGTGCGCTCGACGGTGAGTTCCTCCAGCGGCGGCGCCGCGGAACCGAGGGGCGCGAGCGGGTCCGTTGCCAAGAAGACCCAGACCAACGCCACGAGCAGCGCGAGCGGCAACACTGCCCATGGCCAAGCGGCACGGCGCGGGTGGGGGACCGCGGGCGCCGCTTCGTTCATGCGGTCACCTCGAAGGCGCTCATCCAGCCGAGCTCCGCGAACTCGCTCTGATGCGCGTGGAACATGTACAGCCCAGGCTCGAAGCCGGCGAAACTGAACTCGAGGATGCCGCGCTGGGCCTGGCACTGCATCACGGTGTCGATGGTCCGGAGCGTCGGCTCGAAGGTCGTCCCGTGGTCGAAGTAGTCGAAGAAGTTGCCGTGCAGGTGGAACGAGTTGATGGGGTCGAACTCCGTGAGGTTGACGAGGTAGACGCGCACCGGGCGATCGCGCTCGATGAGGACGGGACGCTTCATGTAGGCGTGCGCGATGGTGTTGGCCGCGTACACCTCGTTCTCGTCGTCGAAGTTGGTGTCGAAGCCGTTCATCACCATGACGAACTCTTGCCAGCGGGCGTTCTCGGGGGTGCCCAGGAGCCTCGATCGCGCCGCCTGCTCCCGTTCCGGGTGGCGCGCGGGGTCGGGATCGATCACGAACGCGCCGTACAGCCCCTTGTGGATGTGCCGTTTGAGCGGGATGGCGTGGCAGTGATACAGGTGGCAGCCGAACGGTAACGCGTCGAACTCGTAGGTGAAGCTCTCGCCGGGCGCGATGGCGCCGCGCCCGATGCCGGCGACCCCGTCCATGGACGCAGCGTGGATCCCGTGGAAGTGGATGGTGTGCGGGTGGCTGCCGCCGTTGGTGAAGTGCACCCGCACGCGGTCACCTTCGGTAGCGCGCAGGCTCGGGCCGGGTACGCGGCCGTTGTACGTCCACGCCGGGAAGAAGAGCCCCGGCGCGATCTCGATCTCCTTGTCGAGCGCCACGACATGGAACTCGCGTAGGCGCTGGCCGCTCGCGAGCGTGGACACCTCGCCCGTGTCCCAGTCGTTGAGGATCGCGTGGGGATCGAACCCGTTGCGCTCGTGGTCGACCTCCCCCACGGTGGTCATCCCATGCTCGTGCATCGCCTCGGCGGGCTCGTGATCGTCGTGAGGCTCCAGGGCTCCGGTCGGTAGCGCGGCGTTCTCCTGGGCCCGTAGGAACGGCGCGGCAAGTTGCGCCAGCAGCACGCCCGCGCCACCGAACAAGCCGCTCCGGAGCAGGCCTCGGCGGATCGGGTCGGGCTCTTTCATCTGCCCCGCGCCCGTGGAGTTAGTAGCGCAGCTTCCTTCGTATTAGGCATGATGAAACACATACTTAGCGGACACTGATAGATCTGTCAAGCGTGCGCGTTGCCTCGATTGGACTCGAACCCATGCGGGGGTCGTTGGCTACTCACCAGTTCTGACTACGGATGTCGCAGCGTGAACTGAAGGGCGGACCTCAGCATGGCTAGCAGGCGCTGTGCGAGCGGTACCAGCGCGCCCCTCCCCGTAGGCCGCGATGCATCCGCTTAGGCCATGTGCCTGCGCCCACACATAACCTCCGTGGCAACCCCTTCGTTGCCCAAGCGCAAGCACGTCACGTAGTGGCTATCTGACGCAATGCCAGGATCGACGATGTGCGCATCAGGCATGAGCGCATCTGCCAGTCGCCGTGTGTTCAGGGGGAGGGGAGCGTCGCGCAACCAGCTCTTCGCGTGCCTACCGGTTCGGTCGTGCGAGTAGAACGGAAACGGGCAGGAAGGAGGACACGCCCAGGTCCGTGCGGCAGTACCTTCCGGGAGGTGCAGGTCACTTTCGTTACGACGCAGCCCACGTGCCTTGGATTGCGCACGATCCCAACCAACGTCCCAGGGAGACTCTCAAACGGAGCTTCGTACCCGCGCGAGCAGTGCGGGGGCGCCTACTTGCTCTGGTCAGTGATCCCCCTTCAAGGCGCCTGCCTCGCAGGTTCCGCTGGTTGTGGCCATGTCGACTGTTCCACCGCAGGGCCCGACATCCACATGCGCGGACAAGCGAGTCCCCGAAATGGGTAGGGCCTCGGGGCGTTCAACGATCGCAACCAACCGGGGACTGCGATCGCAGCGGCGCTTGCGTTTCTGTGGGTTTCAGTCTACTGTACCTCTTACAGCATAGTAGGTGGGGGGAGGTGTGGTGCTTTGCTGTAGCTTCAGTGTATGGGTGGTTCTTGCGTCAGTCGCATCGGGAAGCTCTACTTGACTTCCGCGAATTGTTCTTGAAGCAAGATCTGGAACCACAAGACCGGCCGCCGCCTTTGGCGGCCATGTGTTCTCACCTAACTGAGGTAGGCCCCATGAAACGATTCGTAGCTGCACCCATCCTGGTTCTCGCCGTACTCCTCGCTGCTTGCGGGGCGAACCCCCCAGTGATCGACGAGACGCCCACCGCACCCACCAGCGTAACCGCTACACCCGGACCCGGCTACATCACCGTGCAATGGCAAGACAACAGCGACAGCGAAGAAGGCTTCGTCATCTACCGCGAGATGATCGTAAGTGACTCTGTGAGCACGCAGGCGGAAGAGCAGGTCGGGGAGGTGCCGGCTGACACGGAGGTGTTTGTTGATCGCAGTATCGAGCCCGGGGAGCAGTACATGTATGGTGTCGCCGCCAAGGGAGCCGATAGCAGCAGCGCAACCGCCGAAGGAGCGACCAGCGTGAGTGTGGAGCCGGGTATCGACCTATCGGTAGGTACCTACAACTTTGCCCCCATCTTTCCAGATCCGCAGACGGCGCTCGCCTTCTACTTCTTCCTCACAGAAAGTGAGAACCCCTCCGACGCGATAACAGTCAGCATCACCGGCCCAGCCGGTTGGAACAACGGGAGCGACTACCAGGTGCTCATTCCGGCTGATCGCGTGGCGTTCGGCTGGACTTGGACCGGGGCTTTCATCCCGGTAGTCGCCGGCGATTACACCATGAGCGTGACGATCAACGGCACCGCATACAGCGCGACGGCGTCGACGGGTGCAGTCGGCTTGCTTGAGACCGTGCAGAATCCAACCGTAGACAGCGCCGGCCCCAGCTCTGCCGAATTCTCTTGGGAGGCAGTTCTGGGGGCACAGAGCTATGGCGCGACGGTATATGACGCTCCACTCCGCGTGGGCGTCAACGCGTTCGGTGGCGAGACCACTACCGAGACGACGGTCGTGGTGGACGGGCTGAATCTGCCTTCAGGCGAGTACTTCGCGGGCGTGTTTGCCTTCCCCATCGACCGCACTCTAGTGAAGCCACTCAAGCCGGCGGAGTTCAACGTGTCGCTGGCTGTCACGGACACATTCTTGGTCCCATAGGCGAGGCGATCCCAATCCGATCGAAGGGCAGCCTTCGAGTGCGGCCGTGGGTCGCTGGGATTGCGGGCCCTTAGCATCAGGCGAGACGGGCAAGGCTTTGCGGGATGCGTCGGTCGAGATCGAGGTGACGCCCGCACTCGGCGGAACAGCAGTGCCGCTCGTCGCCAGCGTCGGTGAGGCGACGAGCGGCACTGCCTTTGCTTACGCAGACGAGCCCCGCTGCTCCAACCTCTCGGTTGACGGCTAGATCGATGACCCGCTGACTGGAACGCTCCAGACCTCGTACTAGTGCTTGGGTCAGTACGGCATTGGATTGACGTCGATCATGCAGACGAAAGAGCAGTAGCCTCGAGGATCTCGATACCCCGACGCACCAGCCGCAAGCCCTACCCCACTCAACTCATGCATCGCGCGGCGGTCTGCCCAGCGCTTGACACCTACGTCGCGACGGACCTATCCTGACACCTGACTCACTCGTCAGGTTCTGTCAGCGTCGGCGTCCACCGGACACCGGCGAGAACCGGGAAGGCCCTCGTTGACCCCGCTACCCCGACCTAGCACGGCTCGTGGCGAGGCGACGCGCCGCAAGCTGCTCGATGCCGCCGAGATCGAGTTCGGTGAGAACGGCTTCGCGCGCGCGTCCATCTCCGCAATCACGAGGCGCGCCGGCGTCGCGCAGGGAACCTTCTATCTCTACTTCCCAAGCAAGGGTGACGCGCTCCGCGAGTTGGTGCGCCACATGGGGCGTCAGTTGCGGCAGGCCTTGTCCGAAGCGACGTCGGGGGTCGCTAGTCGCCTCGACGTCGAACGCCAGGGCCTCGAGGCGTTCATCCACTTCGCGCTGGCGCACCAGAACCTCTACAAGGTCGTGATGGAGTCGCAGTTCGTCGACGAGTCGATCTACCGCGAGTACTACCAGACGCTGGCCGACGCCTATGCCGCCAACCTGGCGCGCGCCCAGGAGGACAATGAGGTTCGCAAGGGTGACCCTTCCGCGCTGGCCTGGTCGCTGATGGGCATCGCCCACTTCCTCGGACTGCGCTACGCCATCTGGCGCCACGAGGCCCCGCCGGCGGAGGTCATGGCGACGACGTTCGACCTGATCGCGCACGGCATCGGCCCCGCCGGCGATGGCGGGAGCGGGCGGAGAAAGCCATGACGCCGCGCCGCGACCCCCGCAACGCCGGCATCACCGGTCTCGGCACCTACGTCCCCGCCGGACGCCTCTCGGCCGCCGACCTGGCGAGCGCCACCGGCCTGCCGGAGTGGGTGGTGCGCGACAAACTCGGCATCGTCGAGCGCGTCCTGCCGGGGCCCGAGGACCATCCCGCCGCCATGGGCGTGCGCGCCGCCGCAGCCGCGCTGGCCGACGCCGGCGTCGCGCCTGAGCAGGTCGACGTCGTCATCTCCATCACCGAGGAGTACAAGGAGTACCCGGTCTGGACCGCCGGCATCAAGCTCGCCTACGACGTCGGCGCCCGCAACGCCTACGCCTACGACCTGGGGCAGAAGTGCGGCACGGCGGTCCTGGCGCTGAAGCAAGCGAAGGACCTGCTGCTGGCCGACCCGTCCGTCGACGTCGTGCTGGTCGCCGGCGGATACCGCAACTGCGACCTGATCGACTTGACCGACCCGGACGTGCGCTTCATGTACAACCTGGGCGCCGGTGGCGCCGCCGCGGTGGTGCAGCGCGACCGTGGCCACGTTCTCCTCGGCTCCAGCATCGTCACCGACGGGAGTTTCTCCCTCGACGTCCTGGTACCAGTTGGCGGTACCGTCACACCGCTCAGCAGCGAGAACGTCGGGGACTACCGCCTTCGCGTTCCCGATCCGGCCGGCATGAAGGAGCGGCTCGAACGCGCCAGCCTCGAGAACTTCGTGCGGGTCGTGCAGGAAGCCGTCGCGCGTTCGGGCGCGGCGCTCGACGACGTGGCCTACCTGGCCATGCTGCACGTGAAACGAAGCGCGCACGCGTACTTGCTCGACCGACTCGGAATGCAGCCGTCCCAGTCCATCTACCTGGATCGATACGGGCACCTGGGCCAGGTCGACCAGATCCTGTCCCTCGAACTCGCTCGACGCGAAGGCCTGGTGCGTGCCGGCGACCTGGCGGTGGCCGTCGCCGCCGGCGTCGGCTACGTGTGGAACGCGCTGGCATTGCGTTGGTCGAACGACGAGGCGCCGGCATGATCCTCGACGTCGCCCAGCGCCGCGCCGACCTGACACCCGACCGGCCTGCGCTGTGGTGGGACGAGCGTTGGCTCGACTACGCCGAACTGAACCGCCGCGCGTCCCGGGCCGCTGCGGTCCTGGCGTCGCGCGGGATCGCCAAGGGCGACCGCGTGGCGATCCTGGCGCACAACGACATCGCCCACATCGACCTGATCCTCGCCACCGCGAAGCTCGGGTTCGTGTACGCCCCGCTGAATGTGCGGCTGTCCACCAAGGAACAGGGCGAAATCGGCGCCTACCTCGATCCTGCGCTGGTGCTGTGCGACGAGGACCATCGCGAGGCAGCCGAAGCCGCGGCGCACGCGGCCGCCGCGCCGTTGTTGAGTCTCGACGATTACGAGGCCGCGCTGGCCAGCCCGGTGGCGGCATCGCCGGTGCCCGATCCCGGCCTCGGCCCCGAAGACGTGCAGATGATCCTGCTCACGGGTGGGACCACCGGCGTGCCCAAGGGGGCCATGCTGCCGTACCGGCAAGGTTTCTACAACGCGGTCAACACGGTGCTCTCGTGGGGCTTGCGCGACGACGACGTCGTCATCCAAGCCACGCCCTGCTACCACGCCGCCGTCAACGCGCTCACCGTTCCCCTCCTGCACCTCGGCGCGCGCGTGGTCCTGCAACGCACGTTCGACGCGGGTGCGTATCTCGAGCTGGTGCAGCGGCAAGGCGTCACGGCACTCTTCCTGGTGCCGACCATGTACCGCATGTTGGCCGAGCACCCCGACTTCGAGCACGCCGACCTCAGCGGTGTGCGCTGGGCGATCTCGGGTGGCGCGCCCTGCCCCGAACCGATCCGCGCCACCTTCGCGGCCCGCGGCGTGCGCTTCCGTCAGGGCTACGGCCTCACCGAGGCGGGCGTGAACTGCTTCGCGATCACCCTCGACCAGGCCGAGCTCAGGCCCGACTCGGTCGGCAAAGCGATGCTCCACGCCGAGGCGGCCGTCCGGCGCGCCGACGGTTCGCTGTGCGACGCGGGCGAGGTCGGGGAACTCACCTTGAGGGGCCAGCACGTCTTCCTCGGCTACTTCGAGCGGCCGGACGCCACCGGAGAGGCGCTGCGCAGCGGCTGGCTGTGGACGGGCGACCTCGCTACCGTCGACGACGAGGGCTTCTTCTCGATCGTCGGACGACGCAAGGAGATGTTCATCTCCGGCGGCGAGAACGTCTTCCCCGTCGAGATCGAGGCCGCCCTGTACGACCACCCTGCCGTGGCCGAGTGCGCGGTGCTCGGCGTTCCCGACGACCGCTGGGGCGAGGTCGGCCTGGCGGTGGTCGTCCTTCGCCAAGGCGCGACCGTCGACCCGGACGCGCTTGCGGCGTTCCTTCGAGCGCGTGTGGCGCGCTACAAGGTCCCGAAGCACCTGGTGTTCGTGGCCGAGCTTCCGAAGAGCGGCGCCGGCAAGATCCTCAAGCCCGAACTGCTGCGGCGCTTCCTAGCGCAGGACCTGGCTGGAGGTAGCCAACCATGACCCCGAGCGCCCGACCGGCCACCACGCAGCTGCCCGAACTCCGCCCCTTCGAGGTGACGACCGACGACGGCATCCGGCTTCGGGGCGTAGTGCGCGACGTGGTGCGCGATCCGGTGCGCGAAGCGGCGAGCGACGACGGCGGCTACCGCGGCGACCCCGCCACGCTCAGCGGCGCCACCGGGGCGCCCGAGACCGAGGGAGAACCGCATCGCCGAGCCACCGTCGTGCTGGTCAACGGCCTCACCATGTCCGTGGCCGCGTGGGACGGACTCGAGCGCCTGCTCGCCGCGGAACGACCCGTCGTGCGCTACGACATGCGCGGGCAAGGCGCCTCGGACGCGCCCTATGGTCCCTACCCACCGTCGCGGCACGCCGCCGACCTAGAGCAGGTCCTCGGTGCCCTTCAGCTGTCCCGCGTCCACCTGGTGGCGCTGTCGAACGGTGGGCTGGTCACTCAGCGCGTCGCAGCGAGGCTCGCGGCCGGAGCCGCGGAAGGAACCAGGGCGGCCCCGCGGAGCGGCCCAGAAGCCACCGCCGGTACCCGCCTCGTGAGCCTCGCTCTGCTAGACAGCTTCGCGACGGTGGACGCCCACCTCCGGGCCGTGCTCCGCTCCTGGCTCCAGGCGCTCGACGGCGGCGGGGCGGAGGCGCGCTTCGACGCCGCACTGCCCTGGGTGTGGGGTCCGGACTTTCTCGAAGCCAACGCCGTCGCGATCGCCGACGCGCGCGGCACTGCCGGTAGCGCGCCAAGCCATGCCGTTCGCGGCCTGATCGAGGGCCTGCTCACGGACGAGACTCGTGAACCGTGTCCGGGGCTGGCGCGCGTCGACACGCCGTTGCTGGTGGCCGTCGGGGAACACGACATCCTCACCCCACGCCGAGCCAGCGCGGCCATCACCGCCGCCTTCGGGCGCGGCGACGTCACCGTCGTCCCCGGCGTCGGCCACGCCGCGCCGATCGAGGACCCGCGCGCCGTCGCGCGGCTGCTGCTGCCGTTCCTGACAGCGGCGGAATCGGAGCCTGCATGAGCCGCCCCGTCCAACGCGTCCCCGTTCGCGTCGCCGCGAAGGACCCCGTTCCGGGGGCCCCGACGACCCTGCATCTGGCGTACGAACGCGCCGGCACGGGGCGCCCCGTGCTGCTGGTGCACGGGAACTTCGCGAGCCGCCGCTGGTGGACCGAACAACTCGACGACCCCGCCCCAGGCCTCGACCTGATCGCCCCCGATCTCCCCGGGTTCGGCCGTTCCGACCCGTTGCCGGACACGCTCCCGGAGGCATCGTGGGTCGCAGCCTGGGCCGATGCGCTGGCGGGCCTGCTGGCCGCGCTCGGCATCGAGCGCGCCGGCGTCGTCGGCCACAGCCTCGGCGGCGCCGCGGCGCAGGCGCTCGCGGTGCGCCACCCGCAGCGGGTCGGCGCGCTCCTGCTGATCGACTCGGCGCCACCAAGCGGCTTCCCGACGCCCGAGGCGAACTACCCGGTGCTGGAGGTGATGAAGTCCGACCGGAACCTGGTGCACGCCAGCCTCGCCGCCATCACGCCCACGCGCGTTCCGCCGTACTTCGACGCCCTCGTCGACGACGCCATGGCGATGCAGCCCCGCGGCTTCCAGGGCAATGCGCGCGCGCTGGCCAGCTACGACCTGAGCGACGAGACCCCCTCGGTGAGGATCCCGGTCACGGTCCTGCACGGCGGCAAGGACGTCCTCGTGACACGCGCCATGGCCGAAGCGACCGTCGCCGCCTACCCCGACGCCCGCTTCGTGGCGTGGCCGGACGTGGGTCACTCGCCGCCGCTGGAGGCGCCGGATGCGCTCCGCGATCTCCTCGAAGGCACCTTCGCGAGGGGGCCGTCATGAGATGAACCCCTGCGTCCGCGCGCCCCCGATTCCCATCCCGCTCGCACCTCGACTAAGCGCCGCGCCACCACCGGCACGGTCGCACGACGCACACGAAGGAGGAAGCATGAAGCGCATCATCGCCGTACTCGCTCTCGCCGCTCTCGCCTTGGCCTCGGCTCAAGGCGTCACGATCGGCATCCTCTCGCCCCTCACGGGTGGGGCCGCCGGCACGGGCCAGGCCCAGAAGGCCGGCTTCGAGCTGGCGCTGGCCGAGATCAACGCAGCAGGCGGCGTCCTCGGGCAGCCGCTCGAGTTGGTCATGGAAGACACCAAGGCCGACCCGGCCACCGCCGTCGCCGCCTTCGAGAAGCTCATGACCGAAGACGGCGTCGAGTTCATCGCGGGCGGCTACTCGTCGGGCGTGACGCTCGCGCTGGCCGAGTCGTTCAAGACGTTCCAACCGATCGTCAGCTGGATCGGCGGGGCCGTGTCCGGCATCGGCATCGACGGCTTCGACGGCATCGAGGAACTCCTCGGCGCCGAGGAGTGGTTCTTCCACGTGCACCCGTGGGACTACCAGAACACCGAAGCCTCCACCGCCTTCATGGCCAGCCTCGGCGTTCCGACCGTAGCGCTGCTGCACGAAGACTCCGCTTTCGGCGGTCCGGGCGCCATGGCGGCCGAAGGACTACTGGAGAACGCCGGCATGAACGTCGTCCTGCGCGAAGCGTTCAAGTCGACGCTGCTCGGCGGCACCGGCGACTTCCGGGCCACCATCGCCAAGGCGGAAGCGTCGGACGCCGAAGCGCTCTTCTGGATCGGCTACGACAGCGACGTGGTGCCGCTCACCAGCCAGATCCGCGAGCTGAACTACACGCCGCAGTACATCTTCGGCGCCCCTCCGGGATGGCCGAGCGAGTTCGACGCCGCGCCCGAAGCGCAGTGTGTCACCGGCCTCATCGGCTACCTGCCGAACCTTCCCAACCCCGAGGCGAAGACGTTCCTCGACGCCTACGTCGACATGCACGACCGCGCCCCTGACAACTACATGGCGGCGCTCGCCTACGCCCAGCTGTGGAGCTACGCCGACGCCATCAACGCCGCCGGCTCCACCGACCAAGCCGCGGTGATCACGGCCATGCAGGAAGGCACCTTCCGCTCGCCGATGGGGGACTGGGGCTTCAAGCCGTCCGAGATCGCGCTGCATCAGGGCTTCGGCTCCGAGATGTGGTTCGTCTTCCAGTTCCAGAACGGCGTGCGCGAGATCGTATGGCCCGCCGACCGCGCCACCGCGCCGCTCGTGAGCTGCCGCTGAGGCCCGGCCTCACCTGACCCCGGTCCGGGGAGGGGCGACATCGCCCCTCCCCGCGCCACAGGGCCGTCACCTCATGGAACTGTCGCTACTGCCCCAAGCCATCGTCTCCGGCGTGCTCGCCGCCGGGCTGTACGCCCTCGTGTCCGTCGGGCTGGCGCTCGCCATCGGCGTCATCGGCATCGTCAACTTCGCCCACGGCGAGTTCTTCATGGTGGGCGCGTTCCTGGCCTATCAGTTGTTCGTGAGTTTCGGCTTCGACCCGCTGCTATCTCTGCTGTTCGTGGCGCCCGCGCTGGCCATCATCGGTGCGGCGATCTACCTATCTTCCATCCGCTACGTCCTGAAGGCGCCGGAGCTGAACCAGATGCTCCTGACCTTCGGGGTAGGGATCATCCTGCAGAACCTCGCTCTGCTCATCTGGGGCGGCGACCCGCGCACCATCGCCAACGTCCCATACCGCTCCATCGGGTACCAGTTCGCCGGTGTAAGCATCGGCATGGTCCCGCTCGGCAGTTTCCTCATCTCGCTGATCCTGGTCGGCGCGCTCTACTGGATGCTGGCGTCCACGCCGCTCGGCCGCGCCATGCGCGCGGTGGCGCAGAACCGAGTCGGCGCCGGCCTGGTCGGCCTCGAGGTGAACCGCGTGTACTTGATGGCGTTCGCGCTCTCGGCCCTGCTCGCCGGGGTGGGGGGCGTGATGATTGCCGTCATCCAGTCTCCGACGCCGACCGTCGGGTTCGCCTTCACGCTCAAGGCGTTCGCCATCGTCGTGTTGGCGGGCCTCGGCAACGTCCGCGGCATCGTCGCGGCGTCGCTCACCGTCGCCCTGGCCGAGTCGTTGGTGGCCACCATGGTGCCGAACGGCGACGCCCTTCGCAACATGGTCTTCTTCGCCATCATCTTCGTCGCGCTGGTGGCGCGGTCACGGAGGACGGTGTGATGCCGAACTCGCCGCAGGCGCGCCTCCCCGATCGGGGGCGACCATGAGCCGCCTCGCACGCGACCTGGTGCTCGCCGTCGTCTTCGGCATCGCGCTGGCGTTCCTCCCCGGCATCCTGCGCAACGCCTTCGGCCAAGCGTCGGTGAGCTACCTCTCGCTCGCCACCAACGCCATCGTCCTGGCCACGCTGGCGTTGTCGTGGGACGTGCTGGCGCGCACCGGGCAACTCTCGTTGGCCCACGCCGCGTTCACCGGCGCGGGTGCGTACACCGCGGCGGTTCTGCTCAAGCTCGCCGACGTTCCGCTGTGGCTCGGCATCCCGCTTGGCGGCGTGGTCGCGGCGGTGCTCGCGTTCGGGCTCGGGTCGGTGACGCTCCGCCTCTACGGTATCTACTTCGCGATCGCCACGCTCGCCTTCACCGAGGTCCTCAAGTCCGCCGTGCAACGGCTGCCAACCGCCGTCGCCGGCGGCGCGGCCGGCATCAACGTCCAGACGCTGTTCCGCCCGACCTTCGTGCCGGGCGAGATGGAGCGCTGGGAGATCGCGTTCTTGCGCAACCAGAGCTACTTCTGGGTCTACGCCGGGCTCCTGGTGCTGGCGGTGGTCATCTCGGTCGTCGTGCAGCGCTCGCGGTTGCGCTCGGCGTTCACCGCCATCCGCACCAACGAACAGGTGGCCGGCGTGATGGGCGTGAACCCGGCGCGCATGAAGCTCCTGGCGTTCGTGCTCTCCAGTTTCGTCGCCGGCCTGCTGGGCGCGATCGAGGCGCACCGCCTCGGCAGCGTCAGCCCCGACGGCGCGTTCGCGGTGCACACCACCGTGCTGGCGCTCGTGACGCCCATCTTCGGTGGGCTCTACACCACCGTCGGCCCGATCCTCGGCGCGGTGGTGCTGGCGAGCCTCGAGGAGACGCTGAAGCGCACCTTCTCCGAGGGCTACCTGATCGGGTACGGCGTCGTGCTCGTGGCGTCGATCCTGTTCATGCCGCGCGGGTTGGTGGGGCTGGTGTCCCGACTCGGTCGCCGGGAGACGCGGGCGAGGCGACCATCGAACGCTCCCGGCGGCTCGGCTGCCCGTGCTCCTGCCGAAACGGAGGAGCGCACATGACCGCACCGGCGACACCGCTTCTGCGCGCCCGTGGGCTCAGCAAGCGCTTCGGCGGCTTGGCGGCCGTCAGCGACGTCTCCTTCGACGTGGTGCCGGGCGAGATCTTCGCCATCATCGGCCCGAACGGCGCCGGCAAGACCACCACGCTGAACCTGGTCTCCGGCCTCTTGACGCCTACGAGCGGCACCCTCGAGCTTCGGGGCATCGACATCACGGCGCTGACGACCCACGCGCGCTGTCATCTGGGCCTGGGCCGCGCCTTCCAGGTGGTCCAGCCGTTCCCCGAGATGACGGTCGAAGAGAACGTGCTGGTCGGAGCGCAGTTCGGCTCGCGTCGGGTGAGCGCCGCCGAGGCGCGCAGGCGTGCGGAAGCCGCGCTGGAACGGACGGGGTTGACTGCCATGCGCGACCACCCGGTCGAGGACCTGAACCTCCTGCAGGAGAAGCGGCTCGAGATCGCCCGCGCGCTCGCAACCCGACCGAGCGTGCTGCTGCTCGACGAGGTGATGGCCGGCTTGCGCCCGGCCGAGGCGCGGCTCGCCGTCGACCTGGTGAAGAGCGTGCGCGACGAAGGCGTCACCATCGTGTTCATCGAGCA
>CAZOTV010000029.1:2493-30173 GCA_964582795.1 uncultured bacterium | reverse complement strand
CGCGCCTTCGCAAGCGCAGCACGCGCCAGCCCCTCTGCGCGCGTCGCCTCATCCGACTGGTGCCGAGTCGGCCCCGCCATGTCGTACACGCCCTCATAGCAGTCGAGCATGGCCGCCAGCGCCTCCAGCAGCTCGTCGTGGCTGTTGCACGCTTGAACGATGAAGCGAGCGTTGGCTTCGGCCAGGCCCCCAGCGCTCTTCGACCATATCTCCCACCACTCGCCGTCCCCGTACACGGTAGCGATCGTGCCCGAGTGGACCGTTCCTCGCTCAGTCTTCCACGGTCCAGGCGTGTGCTTGCTCATTTCGTCGCCTCCCCAGCTGGCACTAGAGCCCACCGCACGGTGTCTACAATGCCCGTCTCCCAATCGGAATCGGTACTGCTGACGGCCAACTCGTAAAGTTGCCCCTCAACTAGCCCCCCAGGCGGAAGCGTGATGTCGGCATAGGCTTCCGCGTTATCTAACTCTTCCTTGAGGGGGTCGTGATCCCACTCATTCTCGTTGGCGGGTACGAGTGTCACGCCTGCAACTAGTGAGCCAGAGGCGGTGATGCCCCAGCGGCGGCTTTTCACGGCTCGATAGATGAATCTCATTTCGTCGCCTCCCGGTCCCGCGCCTCCGCAGCGTCAAGAGCCGCAAGCAGGGCGTCAGCGTGCATCACGCAGTTCTCGGCCAAGCGTTCTCGCAAGTCCCGCGTCAGGAACCCAGGGTCGGCAGCATCCGCCAAGTCGGGCCGCGCAAGAAGCCCGGCCAGCGCCTGCGCCGCGATGCGCTCCCGGCGCTCCGCCCGCACGTGAACCTCGTCATTCAAGCGCCGCGCCTGCGCGAAGATGCTGTCCATCGTCTCCGCGATGTCCCGCTCAAACTCCGGCGTGTGCATCTTCAAGCCCTCCGCCTCCAGTTGGTCCAACCGCTCCTGGTCACTCACTGTCGGCCTCCTCCCCCTCGAACCGCCGCGTAGCCTCCGCCTCCAGGAAGCGGAAGATACCCTCGTGGTTCCCCGCCCTCAACAGGCCCTCAACGACCGGCCACAACGAGTCTTGAGCGTACAGGCTCGTCCCTTCATGCCAGCACCAACCGCCCGTGAGCTTGCACCCGAGTTGGCTCGGGGCCTCGCCTCGCATGTGCTCGGGCGGTTCACGGTGGTGAATCTCAAGCCCGGCGCTGGCCCCGCCGAACTGCGGCGGTGGGTCGAGGATGGTCACGTGGAACTGCAACCCACCCAGCGGCCCGATCAACGTCCACTCGTGATGCACGTTCCCGAACGGCATCGACCACGTGTACTTGTGGTGCCGGTACTCACTCACCGTCGGCCTCCTCTCGCCTCGCTTCCGCCAGGTCCCGCCAGTCGGCGTATGCCCCCTGCCACGAGGTGAACCACCGCACTTCATCCGAGTCCAGGTAACCATCCGGCGCCACCATGGGCACGACGGCGAAGTCTGCCTCGATCTCGTGACCAGCGTAGCGATGCCCGCCGTCACGCACCTTCTGGATGAAGGCGCTGGTGAGGCGACGGGCGAAGCCGAAGCCCGCCTCTCGCAACTTGTGCTCCGCCTCGTAGAACCCGTCCGGGTCGGTTTCCCAATCCCGATCGTTGTCCAGGTTGAACGGCGAGGTGTCCGGCGTGACGGGCCGGTCCGAGTAGTCGCCGATGACATCACGCAGGTGCCGCAGCACCAGGAACTCCCGAGGCGTGCGGCACTCGAACACCGACTTGAGTGCATCGCCCACGTCCTTGGTCGTGATGTTGGTAATGAGTGGTATCTCGGCCCATCGAGCGAACGACCCCTTGGCCCAGGCGGGCGCGGACGTGTGGACTGAGTGGACGATGCCGTCGTTCTGCTGAACTAGGACATACCGAGGCTTGCCGGTTGGCATGATCTCGTTGGCGTCGTGCCACACGATGAGGGAGATGACGTCAGGTGTCATCGCCCGCCCCTTTGGTGGCCTGGTCCGTGAGCCAGTGGGCGTATGCCTCCTGGTAGAAGGGATACCAGGTCAGGGTATCGGGGTCCGCCCGCTGCTCCCCCTCCTTCGGGATGGGGGCGATGGCGTACTCGACTTGCTTGCCACCACCAACGGGCCGGTGAATGAGCATCATGCCCTTGGGGGCAAGGGTTCGTTGTAGGGCTGGGAGGCTGACCCTGTACGCGCTGTTGTCCTCTTCGACCCACACGATGCCAGCGTTGAAGTCGATGCCGGAAATACGGACGTGGATCGGTTCGTCCGGGGCGTTGACCATGATGCTGTACTCGGCCACCTCCGGTAACTGCTCCACGAAGCGCTGCAAGTCCATGATGGCGTCCTTGACTTTCATGCCTGCTCCTTCCCATCAAACTTGGGCTTCCAGTAGCGCACCTTGTGCGCCACCCGGATCGCCTTCATCAGTTTCTCCACCTCGTCCTCGGCGAAGTGGTACGTGACGTGCCGCCCATGCACCACCTTCCTCTCGGGCGGCTCAACTCCGACCCACAGGTTCCAGCGGAACTTGTACCTGGGTCTGCCTTGGTGGTCGCCGATGCGGATGCTGCCCACCCTGGGGTCCTGGAAGCGGATGTAACGGCTGCCGGTTTGCGCCTCATAATGGCCGTACCCTCCCACGTCGGCCAGTTCAGTACACAGGAGCCTATAGAGGGCGTGCGCCCGAGACTTCGTATCGCCTCGGGCATCACGCTGTTCCTCCTGCCACTCGTGCAGTTTCACAATGGCAGGTCCTCCTCGCCCGACTCTCGCTCGCCCCACAGGAGCATGCGGTAGTAGGCCTCACGGGTGATCTCCACATCCTTGATGCAGTAGTCCACCACGTCCTGCATGCGGCCATCCTCGATGGCGTCCCACACCATTGAGCCGTCGATGCCGTCCTTGGCGCCGTCGATGCTCAGGATGCGAGCCAGGTCCGCCAGGGCGATGCCGCCGTTACGGTCCCCGGTCCACATGTAACTGGTGTCGGCCACCTCCTTCGACCAGGGGGCAGCGCCGAACGGTAGCGGCCTGCCCATCGGCACCCGCAGGATGACGCTGCGCCGCCACAGGAAGCGCAGGTCGAACGACAGGATGCGGTGCCCGATCCACTTGGGACTGAACACCAGTTCCTCTTCGATCATCGACCAGAAGTTCTCCAGCAGGCGGCGCTCACCCTCCGGGCCGGAGTCCGGGTCACGGTAGATGGCGGTGGCGTCCTCGTCGTCAAGGGCGAAGCCGATGACAACGACCTCACCGTACCCGCCGTCTAGAGCGGTACGCCGCCAGGCGTCGGCGGCTTTCTCCTGGATGTACGCCTCGATCTTCGCCGGGTCCTTGTAGTTGCTTGGGGCGGTGATGCGAGAGGCGGCGCGTTCCGCCGCCCCCTCGCTCTGGTCTGGAATCGTCTCGATGTCGAGGACGATGCGCGTGTGATGCGGCATGGTCCTCAGTCTCCTTGAAAGGGCAACGGTTCGGCCACCACCCGGTCCACTTCCTCCGGCGTGGCGGTGGCCAGGTGGTTGGCGAGGCTGGGGGTGTCATCGTCGTCGCCCCACTCCTGCTCTTCCTCGTCCGGCTGCTCGTCCACCAGGCCAGGGTGGGGGCGGACCCGCAGGTACACCGTCACCTTGTCACCCTTTCCGATGCTGGCGGCTTCCAGCAACTCCGCCACCTCGGCGGGCTGCTCTTCCTCCATCACCTTGCGAGCGCTGGCCAAGGCCGACGAGACGCTGGCGTAGGTTCGAGATAACTCGAACCACTGACCGGGGTGCGCCAGCAGGCTATCGACTACCTGCTGCCACTGCGTGCGGGTACGGTAAACGACCGCCTTCTTCGGCAACTCCCCGATCATGGTGGCGAACGGGCGGTCCAGGCTGGTGTGCCTGCCGGGCTTCTTCACGGCTGCTCTGCTCTGTGCCATCTCCAGTCTCCTTAGAACTCGTCATTCTCATCGAACTCGTCGTCGTCGAAGTCGGCGTCGTCATCGACGTTCAGTTCGGCATCCTGAACGGACTCGTTCAACTGGTCCTCGATGTCCGCCACCGCCTTGGCGATGATGTCCGGGTCCGCCTTCACCATCTCCTTGAAGGCGTTGGCGTCCGCCACGCTGATGCCAGCGATGCTGTCGATCTCGGGGTTACCAGCCACCGCTTGCGCCACCGCTACCCGAAGGATGGGGGGGACGCCCGCCTCCTTCAACTTCTTGGTGACGTACACCGCCTGCTTCGTGGTCGGCTCCGGCTCCCACGGGGTCGCATCGTTCTCCGGGTCATCGGGTGGCCCACCGGCCAGGGTGGCGTCGACCTCGGCTTCCTCCCTGCTCTTGCCCTTGCGGGTCTTGCTCTTCGACATGCCGCCCGTCTTGGCCTTGGAGGGCTTCGCCCGTGGCTCGCCACCGTCACCGAGCGGCCCTGCCTCGGCGGGGATGTGCTGCTCGATGCGGTTGTACTCGTTCTTGATGGCGATGGTGGCGTCGATGCGGCGACCGATGAGTTCCTGCCCGAGAATCTTCCACGACAGGACGGGCACCTCCACCTCGCGCTTACGGTGGTTGCCCTTGCGGTCGTAGAATGGCAGTTCGTCGAACTCTGCCCCGGCGTAGTCGTCGCCGAGGCCGTTCTCGCCGAACACCATCTCGGCGGACTCGCCCGCTTCCTCGCTGAGGTTGCCGTCCTCGTCCAGCAGGGTGCCGTCCTCATGTTCCTCGGGCATGAGCGCCTTGAGGATTTCGATGAGGTTGGCCCGCTTGTCGCCGGACAGGGTGACGAAGCCCTCGTTGATGTAGTGCGGCTTCGGGTCGCCGTAGTCGTCGAGGATTTCCTCGCCCTTGGCGTTCAGTTGCTTGTGGCCGGTGTCCCAGTCGAGGCTGAGCTTGATCTGGGTGTAGCGTCTGATCTCGCCGGTCTTGTCGTCCTTCTTCTCCTGCTCGGATTGGAAGATGCCGACTCGTGCGAGCGGGATGTTCTTCAGCCTGCGTGCCTTGATGGCTACTGGCCGATCTTCGCTGGTGCTGCTGGGGATTCCCCTTGCCATATGGGTGCTCCAGTGTGGCTCGGTAGGTTCTGTGGGACTTGGCGCATCTTGTGCTGGTCCCTGACCATGCCGGTGTGAGCGTCGGGTGGCGGGGCGGGTGGTGGTGGGCGGTTGCCGCCGCCCGTGTGGCTCCCTTCGATAGCCTATATCGTACTACGACAGGCCATGTCGTGTCAAGACATGGCAGAAAGGGGTTGGGGTCGAGTGCGGGATGTGCAACACTTCGTCCAGGGAGAGAACGATGGAGGCGGGACTTTGGACAGCATCGAGCAGCGGGTGCGGCGCTTGGAGGGGGACGTCCGAGGGCTGCACGACTACATCCACGGGGGAACTGATGGACCTGGGCTGGCGGAACTAGTGCGGAACCAAGCCAGGGACATCCTCGCCCTCACCGAATCCACCAAGCGACTCGAAGCGACGACCAAGGCGCTCAACGAAGTACGCAAGACCGAACTCGACATCCGAGAGGGCGAACGCCGCATGATGCGAACCTTCCGCAACATTGCCTACGCCCTACTGATCCTCGGCGGTGCTGGGGGCACCTGGTTCGGGAGCCGCATCATGACCATCCTCAAGGAACTCGCCCGCTAAGGCGTTCCTACTGACCAGCCAGCCCTCCCGGTAGGCGTCACCAGGGTAGGCATGCACCCAGGTGTGGCACGACCGGCACAGGGCAGCCCATAGGCGAGTGTCCAGTAGGTCCTCGCCTTCCCGCCCCGCCCGGTGATGCACCTCGGTAGCGAGGTTCGACCGGCAGCGGACACACAACGCCTCGCCCACCTGGCGGCGCTGACCATGCGCCACGCCAGCCAAGTAGGCTGGGCGAAGCAACTCCCGGTACACCTTGCCTTGGGCCTGGCGCTTGTCGCTCGGCCCGAGGCGCTTCGCCGCCTTCTTCTTGCGCGGCTCCGGCTTCGGCGCTGGCCTCGGACTCATTCGCCAGTGACGACGACTGCTACGATTGTGCCGCCAGTCGGGTTGTCGTTGACCAGTAGGCCCACCAGATCAGTGTCACGAGTGAACAGCCTGAACCTGCCAACGCCATCGTCGGTGAACGTCCATGCCGTGATGATGGTGATGTCGTCGAAGCGCTCCAGCAATCGGTCGATGCGCATGCGGGCATAGGCATTGGACTCGATCATGATGAAGCATCCGATGGCCGGGTCGTTGGCGGTCTTGCCTGGGCAGGTGGTGATGACCCCATCCAGTTCGGATGCGAACAGGTTGGCGTATTGAGCGCCGGTGAACTCCTGTGCCCTGCCGAACGTGAACAGCAACAGGGCGCTTACGATCACCGCCGTGATGGTGATGACCAGAACTCGTTGCCAGTTGACTTGCTTCATGTCTTACTCCCTTCTAGGCGAGAGGGGCGAGCCGAAGCCCGCCCCTCCCTGCCGTCGCCCAAGCGGGGGCTTACGCCTCGACCGCTTCGGTATCGTCGTCGACGAACTCTTCTTCGTCGTCGAACTCTTCGGCTGCCTCAGCCACGGCCTCGTCGCCACCGGACACCCGCACCCACTCGCCTTCCTCGCTCAGAGCGAACGAGTCCATGAACTCGTGGGCCTGCGCTTCGGTGATGGTTTCCGAGCGCACCATGGCGGCCAGCACCCGGTTGACGCCCTCGTCCTCATGGACGTTGAAGAACTGGCTGATGGTCTGCTCCAGTGCGAACACGTTGCTGACCCTGCCAGTGTTCTGCGACACGAGGCTGGGAGCGTACTCGCCAGCGGCGGCGGACATGAGGTTCAGCATCGGAACCCAGAACGCCTCGTACCACGAGCGCACCGTCTTGATGCTGACCACGCCGTCGGTCGGTTCCTCGCCGACCAGCCCCCGCAAGAAGTCGTAGGCCAGTTTGTCCTCCAACTGCACCTTGATCTTCTCGCCAGTGATGGGGCTGACACTGGTGAAGCGCTGCTTGTTCACCGTCTTGATGACCTTGATGAGTGGCGTGTTCGTGGCCTTCGCCACGGACTTGGCCTTCTTCACGGTCTTTTCGGAGTAGCGGAAGGCGAACGAGACTACCTCGTCGAAGTGGCCCTCCGCCGCCTCGACCAGCGGGTAGAGTTTGTTCAGCGCCACCTGGGTGAGGCGGCGAACGAACGGCTCGCCCGCATCGTTCACCAGCGGATCGCCGGTGTGCGGATTGATGGCGTCGACCACACGGAACTCGCCGCTGGAACCGAACGCCTCGACCACCTTACGGGTCATGGTCGCTTCCTGCTCCGTGATGGCGGACACCCCGAGCAGGGAGTTGGCGTCGGCTTTCTCCAACAGGCGCTGGTTCAGCAGGTCGAGCATGTCCTTCATCTTCTGCTGGCTGGCCTGAGCCACGCCAGCCAGGCGCAGCATCGACTCGCCTCGCTTGAAGCGAGCGGTGTTGCGCTCTTCCTCCCCGCCCTGCTCTTCCAGGCTCTGTGACAGGGCCTCGTCGGCGAGTTCGTCGATGAAGGACGGTTCGATCTCGATGGCGGGACCGACCTTCGGGCGAGGCGTGGCTTCGGCGATAGGCGTCGGCACCGTCGCCTCACCCTCGGCTGGCTCGACCGGCCTCGGTTCCGCCTTGGCGGTAGGGATGGGGATGGGATCGTCCGAGGGGAAGCCGTCATCGGCCCACCTCTCGAACCGTTTGCGAGTGACCTTCTGTGGCTCGCCGTCGACCGTGATGGTGACGTAGCGAGAGGCGAAGTCCATCTCGACCTTGTGGCCCTTGGCGCCTTTGCCGACACGCTTGATGTACGCTTTGGCGGCTTCGACGTCAGAGGGGCGCTCTGCGTTACTGACGATAGGCATGTGTTCCCTTCAACGCGAGAAAGCCATGATGACCAGGATCAGCATGACTATGGACGTGATGACCTCCAGCGTTCCGTTCGGAGGCTCCTTGTCACTGTTGAGGTGGCGCAACACTCTCCTTCCTGGGCGACTCGGCACCATGATATCGGGTTCGAGAAATCTCGAAGGCTCACATGGGCATCACCTCCACCCTTCGTCGTGCCGTCGCTTGCGGATGGCGCCACGATCAAAGTCCGCCACCTCGCAGATGATGTCGATGTCCTCGTGAAGTTCGTCGTCGAGGTTGCCTTGGTCCTCCATCGCTTCGGCCACGGCGTCGGCTGCGTTGACCACGTTCTCTAACGCACCCATGCCTTCCTCGTCGAGGTACAGGGTGGTCAGTCCATCATGGGACATTGACCACCTCACCACCCAGGCGGATGCCGAACCACAACTCCTGCATCTCCCGCTTCAACCAGTGCTCCAGGCCGAGCGAGATGACGTGTTGCTGTCCGGCGTTCTCCCTTCCGCCACGGATGGCTTCGCCCCATGCGTTGAGGAGGTGTACCCCCTCCTGGCCGACGGTGATGAAGTACGTGGCCTCACCGGGCGGCAGGTGCTCCTGCACCAGTTGGATGATGTCGACCTCGTGGTCCTCCGGTGCATCGCCGCTGGCCCAGTCGAAGTCGTCGGGCGTGCACTCCCAGATGCCGCCATCGTTCTCGGCGTACAGCCGGACCTTGCCCTGTTCCTCGAACACCCGGATGTGGCTGAACGGGGCGAGGTCACGCCGCAATGCGGCCACGTCGTTCACCTTGAACAGTGGCGTGTGGCCGAACTCTGAGTATGTTGCCATTACCTATCTCCTTCCTGGCCTCGGTCCATCCACAAGTCGATCAGCCCGACCACGGCGAGGCCGATGCCGAACAGTAGGTAGGCGGGCCAGATGAGTGACGTGATGATGATGCTCGTGGCGCTCTCGTGAACGCCCCGATGGTGGTCGTTGAACGTCAGGAAAGCGGACATGACGATGGCTCCAGCGATGTAGATGATGAGCGCCCAGTCCATGCTCATCCCATCGGCCCCGGATCGTCGCCTCGTTCTTCGGCAGCCAACCGTTCGCACTCGTCGCAGCCGGGGATGACCTCGAAGCGGTAGGTCACACCGGGTTTCAGCAGCAGGTGTCGTGACTCGCACAGCGCAAGCTTCACGAGTTGGCCGCCGTTGTACGGGTTCACCTCTGGCCGCCCACGATGCAGGTACTCCAACACCAATCGCTCCGCGTGTTCGTTGAACATGTCGTGGGCAGCCTGGGAGGTTTCGGCGCTAGCCGTTGACAGGATGGCCTTGGCGGCTTCCAGGGGTAGGTGAAGGTTGGGGAACTTGGCAAGAGCGAGTCCCTGCACGTCGCTGACGTGGAACGTGATGGCCCTCGACCTCCCTTCTTGTACGCTCTGGTGGCCTGCGATGATGCCGTCAAGTGCGTGCATGTCTCTCCTTTCAGATCACTACTAGGCTCGGCTCTCTGGCGCCGACGCCCATCTCGGGAATGAACGCCTGCTCGGCAGCGTGCCGGATGAACGCCCACACCAGGTAGCCGCTGATGATGTCGGCGGTGGGACCGACCGTGATGGCGGTACCGCAGGCACTGACCTCGACGTGGGCGTCGTCGTCGCTGAACAGCGTGGCGGCGTAGGCGTCCAGCGTGGGGCGTTGCAGCGGCTGGTACGCCAGCAGGTGCGCAGTGTCGGCACCCATGCGGGAGTCGAGGATCAACTTCACGGTGGGGCTGAACCGGTAGGACTCGTAGATGCCCTTGCGGGCAGCCATGCTGTCCACCAGGGCGAACACCACCTCGCCCACGGGTTCCTTCGCTCGCCACTCACCGTGCTTCGTGACGAGCGTGCCGGTGGCGGCCTCGATGTGCTGCTCGATGGCGTCCACCTTCAGCCTGCCGATGTCAGCCAGGTCGTAGGCTTGATTCGCCAGGTTGTGTTCCTCCACCACGTCCATGTCCCAGACGTGGAGGTTCTTCACGCCGAGTTTGGCGAGGGACATGGCCACCTTGCTTCCGGTGGCGCCCACCCCGATGACGTCAACCCGGCGGTCACCCCACGCCACCGGGTTGAACACGCTCTCGTGCCTGCTCGTGTCGATCATGCAGTCACCTTCCTCCTGCCTCGCTTCGATTGCTTCTTGCTCGTCTTCTTCTCTCCCTTCGGCGCTTCGTTCTTCGGCTTCTCATCGTCGAGCGACGAGTACAGAATCTCCTCGCCGTCGTCCGTCCACTCCCAGGCGTCGGGGTCCAGCAGGTCCTCGTACTCGATGTACAAGGTCTTGAGCATGTCCTGCGCATCCTGGGTCAGGTTGTTCTTGTCGTCGACGTCACGGTTCACGTCGTCGAGCATGTCGACCATCTCCGCCCACAGGTCGTAGGCCTGGTCGTCCTCGTCGACTTCCCAGTAGTTCATGAACCCGTAGTGATTCACGAGTGTCCTGGCGTGCTGGAGGGTGATGTTCCCCCTGCGCTTCAATGCACGCTCGGCCCTGGCGAACTTGCTCATGGTGTTGCTGTCATCCTTCGACCACGAGTTGCCACTCGGCCAGTCTGGGTCGTTGTAGTAGTTGAGGCCGTAGGGTTTGCTGCCGCCCTTCCACGTGTACGTCTGGACGGGCATGGGCAGCACCCGGTCCTTCATGATGGCGTCCCAGTAGTCGCCTCTGGTGTACGGCTGATCCTCGATCTCGACCTCTACCCGGTTCACGGCGAAGCCTTCGGCGAAGCCGATGTCCGCCGCCACCTCGCCCTTGTGATTGGTGCGCAGGGCGACGATGGCGTCGTTCGCCAACTCGACCATCTCTCGTAGCGTCGAGTCGTCTTGGCTGCTGGCTCCGACGCCCATGGTGTGATGGCTGTGACCCCAGCAGCGCAGTCGGACGTACTCGTCCTCGCCCTCGCTGTCGAGAATCTCCAGCGCTACCGCTTCGAGATGCGCCGGTTCGATCTCGACCGTGGTGCCTGCCACATGCTGCGTCGGCAGGTACACCCGGTCGATGGTGAAGTCGGCGAAGCCGTTGCGTGTGACGGTGGCGAACCACGCCACCTCGGTCTTGTGCGCTCGGGTTATGTACATCATGTCCCGGTACGCATCCCTGGTGATGAGCACCCTCG
The DNA here is from genome assembly GCA_964582795.1 of uncultured bacterium. Lineage (GTDB taxonomy): Bacteria > Deinococcota > Deinococci > Deinococcales > Trueperaceae > CAZACZ01. Next base: position 19,232 of record CAZOTV010000029.1, on the reverse strand, counting down.
GGTTCTTGAAGAACTGGAAGGTCATGCTCATGCGACCACCTCCTCACCTTCGTGTTCGTCCATCCACTCCCAGGCGTCGAAGCCGTTGTCGACGTCGAAGTCCTCGTTGTAGTAGCCGTCATGGTCGTGACCAGACCGGTCGTAGCCAGCAGCGCAGAAGCCTTCCCGGTTATAGCCTTCCTCGTCGTACCCGTCCTCGTCGAAGCCGAGTCGGTCATGGCCGAGCGGGTTGTACCGGGTGCCGGTGGCCTCGTGAAACCCGTCACGGTTGAAACCTCGACGGTCGTAGCCGCTGCGGTTGAACCCGTCCCGGTTGAACCCTTCGGGGTCGAAGTAGTCATCGGTGTCCCGGTGCAGGCCGGTGTCGATATCGAAGCCGAAGCCGTCGAAGCGGCGCTCTCGGTACGGCTGCACCTCGCCCTCGTAGGGCGGCAGGCCGACGCTCTCGGGGTCGTCGACGAACGGCCACTTGTGAACGTGCTTGCCTGCCGGGTCCCTGGTGTTCGCCTGCTCCAGGAACGCCAGTATCATCTCGATGAGGGTGAGCCAGTCACGGTCGGCGATGCAGTTGGCTACCGCCTCGTCCATGGCCCCGCCGTAGCAAGCCCTGCCGCTCTCGAAGATGTGCGGATGCCGCATCCTCGTCCATGGCGTGCCGTCCGTGGTGTGGGTCAGGTTCTCGAAGTGAACCGACCCGGCGTTGATGTCGATGGTGACGTTGAACTCGCCGATCTCGTGCCATGCCCCGCTGCGGTCGTCCTTGATGTAGACCATCGGGGTGTTGACGATCAGCACACCCAGGCTGGGGTCGACCCGGACACCTTTCAGCGTGCCAGCCTCGATCATGTTGAACAAGGCCTCGACCTTGGGAACGTGGTCCTCGGTCTGCGCCGACTCCAACGCCCGCAGTTCGAGCAGTGCAGCGTCCCGTGACCGGACGGTAGAGATGAAGCGTGTCCGGTGGGAGTCGACCTCTGCTTGCAGGTCCTCCACTTCACGGCGTCGACGGTCGAGGTCCCTGGTGTTGAGTTTCCTGGCCCACTCCAGAATCTCTCCACGTTCGACGACACGACGGTAGATGGTGTGCCAGTCGAGCATCGCCTTGTGCATCTCGGCGAACCCGAGGCCCGCCTGGTCGGCGGCTTCGGCTTCACGCAGGTTGTCGATGAGGGCGAAGGTGGTGAAGCCACGATGCTCGTTCGTCTCCTGCGTGAGTTGGGGTTGTGCGTGGACGATGGCGAAGTCGTTGAACACGACACCGGCGTATGGCACCTCGTGCTGGTGAAGTGCGGGCAGGAAGCGGTACCAGTCACGCCCGAGTTCCCTCGTTGCGGACAAGTACCGGTCACGTAGGCTCGCCGCACCACTGGCGTTGAACCATCGGGGGTCCACCAGGCGTCGTGGGCTGTGCTCCATCGCATCAGCCAGGTTGTTCCGCCCGATGGTGAGGGCGTTCTCTCGTGTGGGCAGCACGCCGTTGGCCATGAGGACGGTGTACATCCCCGCCTGCTCGGCGATGTGCAGGAACGGCTCGACCTCGGTTGGCGTGATGAGGCCATCGAGTTGAGGCACGAACAGCACGGGCTTGTCGACGACTCGTGCCAGGTGGTCGAGCAGGTACCGCATGTCGGACATGAGTCCATCCGCTTGGTCTATCTGGGATGGCATGATGGTGCGCGTCATGTCGAAGTTCGTCACGGCACCGCCCAGGCCCATAGGCTGAATCGACATCAGCCTCGTCCTGTCTGCCATCGGCATCCCGTAGTGCTCACCCCACAGCAGGGTGCTGGCAAGCGCATTGGGCACGCCGACGTAGGGGGTGCCTTCGAGCATGGAGATGGCGTGCTCGACTTTGAACCGATGGTCGGAGTCCAGGTGGCCGCCCTCCATAGAAAGGAACTCGGTCAGGTACGGGACGAGGTACTTCGGCAACCCGATGAGTGCCCGCAGGGCCGTGTTCGGGGTGATGTAGTCCCGACCGGCGCCGACGGCCAGCATCAGTTCACCATCTATGTCTCGTGCGAGGCCCAGATGGTTCGGTGTCACGTGCCCTGCGTATTCCGGTAACGACGTGGGGGAGAGGCTTGCGATGCGATGGATGTCGTCGACAGCCAGGCCAGAGTTGCGCCTGAGTATGGCGATGAACGCATCACGGATGGCCTCTTCGACCCTACTCCTGACCGGGATTACGAAGGCACGGGTGTACGGTGGCAGTCTCAAGTTCTACCTCCAGGTATGAGAAGGTGGGGCGGCGCTGAAGAGCACCGCCCCTTCGGATGGACCGGTCCAGATGAAGGGGTTAGTTGCCCTTGATCTGGCGGCTCAGAACGATGCGGGCACCGTTCGGCACCGGCGTGTCGAGGGTCGCACTGGCACCGTTGAGGCGCACGGTGAGGCCGTCGGCGTCGATGTCGAGTTCGTCGAGGGCGTCCTCGACGGTGGCACCCTGGAAGAGCACGACCGCACGGGGCGTGCCGGGGACCATGATGACCTGCGCCGCAATCGTGTCGCTGCCGTTGTCCTGCGTGTTGTACTGAGACATTTCCTGCTCCTATTCTGAGGTTCCTCAACCTCAACGAGAGTCCGAGGGGCTGGCCTCGTCAGTGCGTAGGCACCCAACCTACGCAGACCACCAGTTCGAGAAGTCTCGAACCGATGGTTCCCCGCTGGTGCGGGGCACGGTTCCCGTGTCGGCCTTGTCACAGCAGAGCCAGTGGTGCGCTCAGTTCGTACATGTTGTCTCCCTTCACTGGAACCATGCTGGTAGCCAGGTGGCTGCGAGCAGCACGAGGATGCTCACGCCGAGGATGGCGAGGCCCTTGGCCCATCGGTCGCTGCGCTCGGGCGTGAGCAGCGCCGTGACCAGCATCAGCAGGGCCAGCAGGTACAGGAAGGTGAACGAGCCGCTGCTCATCGCCACTCCACGCACGCATTTGCCTCGTTATGGATGTCATTGAAGCGGCCATCCCATAGGTATGCCTCTGCGACCTCCCAGTTGTAGGCACAGGAGCACTCCCAGGCTTGTGTGTAGTCGGTGAAGATGAACTTGCTCACGAAGCGTTCGTCCATGTCGTTGTAGCCGACTAGCCACACCTTCTTCAGTTCAGGTCGTTGGGTGGTGTCCATCCATCCATCACCTCCTTGAGGAACTGGTCGAGCGTCTGCTCGGCAGGTTGAGGTTCCGCCTCGCCATCGAGCACGTAGCCGAGCGCCGCCAGCGCTTGCGCTTCGGTGGGATGCACTCGGTGCATGAGCACGCTGACGGCGGGGCAGAGGGTGAGGAAGGGCATGTCATCAAGCGGTCCCGGCTTGCCGAGCAGGCGCAGGATGCGGGTGCGCAGCGCCTGTCGCCATCGCATGTACTTGATCGGGTCCACCTCGTGCAGCGGCATGAGCAGGCAACCTCCGGTGATGGGGAGCACGATAAGCATGGCGTACTCGTGGTCAGCCCACGGTTCGCTCAGCCGGTAGATGCGGGCTGCGTCCATGGGTGCGGCGACTCGGGCTGTGATCGGTGTTGCCTTCTTCATCGAACCACCGTCCGCTCGAAGAAGCGGGTGGCGTGCCGGTCCCACACGATTGGTCGAGCCGGGGTGTAGGCAGGCATGAGCACCACCCAGTAGTCGTTGGCGAACATGCGGTAGGCAGTGGCGCCGTCGGGCGGCCTCACTGGCGAGATGTACACTCGCAACTCGCCGTGCTCGGTGAGGGCAGCGGTGAAGATGCCGTCGAACTTGCGCTGCCGCAGACGGTAGTCGACGTCATCGCCGGGCAGGAAAGCCATGGTGTGCTGCAACCACTCCATGTGAACCTCGTGCCACTCTTCGATCTTGGTGATGGTGGGTTCGTCTTGGTCCATCACCGGCCCCGCTTCCTGTTGTACGTGTCGAGCCGCATGATGGCGCCCGTCACCTCGTCACGGACGTAGGTCTGGTGGCTGGAGCGGAAGCGGAACGAGCGACCGGCAGGCGGTGCGTAGAAGCGAGCCATGCGGGCCGTGGCCTTGCGCTCTCGGTCCTTGCGAACGAACTCCGTCATGTCAGTACCTCCGTGCCTTGGCGGCCTCGGCGATGCGCCGCTTCCTGTCGTTGATCTCGGCCTTGATTCGCAGCGCCTCGTGCGTGCGACCATGGTCGAGATGCCCCTTGACCTGGGCCTCCAGGTCACGCACCTCAGCGAGCAGACGAAAGTTGTTACGTGCGTCCATGCTGCCTCCCATCCTGGGTTTGTGCCTACCCTACCCGGTCACGGGGACAGTCGGGCAGGGTAGGCGTGGTGCTTGCGTCAGCCCTTGGTGAAGGCGTTGACGCCGAGCGAGATCGTCCGGCCACTGGCCGTGACGAACTCCTTGTTGCCGAGGGTCGAGGCCACCCGAAGGTTGCCCTTCTCGGTGCGCTCGTTCTCGGGGACGGTGAAGTCCGCCTCGAACTCCATGCGGATGCGGGAGCCGACCTGCGAGACTTCGATCGGGTTGCGGGGGTCACCGAGGTTGATGACGACGGGCTTGGCCATGATTGGCCCCTTTCTGGGCTTGCGCCCTGAGATGCTACGCCCCATAGGTTCGGGGCGTGCAAGATAGTGCCCGACGTCCGGGAGGCGAGCGTCGTCGGGCATGAGATACCACCGGCAGCGGTCGGTACACATTCCCCCGTTGGGAATCCGCTGCCGGTGCAAGATAGGTGCCCCGGTGTGCGAAGCCGGGGCTATTCGATTGTCGTTCGCTTAGCGGGTCATGGCTCTACCTCCTCGTAGCCAGCGTTGGCGAGCGCTCTGGCGTGGTCGAGCGAGCCTCGGAACGAACCGTCGAGTTCACCCCAATCGAGCACCTTGCCCGTCTCGTCGGCGGGGAAGATGTACGTCTCGGGGCCGGAGAAGGGCACGTCCGCAGCCGACACGAGGACGTGCTTGGTGTATGCCTCGCCGCTCTCGCCGGTGGTCAGGTCGTAGAACGAGTAGTAAACGGGCGTCTCCAACTCGTAGAGCCGGGCATCGCCCCGCATGTTCTCGCCGATTCGCTTGATGAACGTGGCCTTGGCCATGCTAGTCCTCCTCCTCGTCGTCCTTGATGGTGCTTGCCTCGAAGCCGGTGCTGTAGCAAATCTGCCCCCTGCTCATTGCGCCTCCTTCTCCGGTTCGAGACTTCTCGAACTAGGCTTGCTTGATGGTGATGGTGGGGATGCGGAACGCTTCACCGACGCTTGCCACGAGCGCATCGTTCTCGCGCTTGCACTTGGCGCACCCGTGCTTGGCGTAGAGCGTGAACGCTTCACCGTTCGGGATGCGCTCGGCTTCGGCTTGCGCCTTGCACAACTCGATCTGCAACATCTCAAGCCTCCTTGTGCTTGCCCTCTGATAGATGGGGAGGGCAGCAAGATAGTGCCCGGCTTGGACCCGCCGGGCTGGGTGGATGGGCTTCGTTCAGGCAGTGGCTGCCGCTGCGACGCTGGCCTTGGGCCGACGGGCACGGGGCTTGGCCTCGGCCTTGGGCGCGGGCTTGTCGAGCGGCATGGCAGCCAGTTGGGCTTGCCAGCGCTTGCGCTGCTCGACGAGTTCGGCCTTGCGCTTGTCGAGCGCGGCGATCTGGTCGTTGAGCGCCACGATCTTGGCTTGGGCTTCGGCACGAGAGCCCTTCTCGGGCTTGGCCTCGTTGGCCTGGGCCTTGCCGATGGCCTTGTGCAGGCGTTCGAGAGCCTTGTCGGCACGCTTGCTGCCGAGTCCGCTCTCTTGCACCGCTCGTGTGGCTGCGGCCAGCGTCTTGACCCGAAGGTCGCCGGACTTGGCCACGCTTGCGAGTGCTGCGAGTTCCGCAGGCTGAAGCCCGAGGGCTTCGACCTCTTCACGAGTGACTGCGTAGAGTCCTTGCGGGTCCACGAGTCCTTCGTCGGCACGGAACACTCGCGCTGCTTGCGCAAGAGCCGAGGCGAGTTGTGGCGTGAGGGCGTAGCCCAGCATGTCCCGCAGGTTCGGGATGTCCTCACGCAGGGCTTGGACCAGGGCCGTGTAACTGTGGCCTTGGGCGTGGGCCTCGTTGATGAGGTCACCGAGTGCGAGTCGGCGGGCTTGGATGCCTTGCACCAGTCGCCTTGCCTGCTTCACGAAGCCTTGCATCGTCATGGTCGTTGCCATAGCGACGCCTCCGTTCTCCATTCGGGCATAGATTGCCCGATGGTAGAGAACCGAGGGCATGCTTGGATCAAGCACACCCTCGGCTTGGAGTTAGGCTTGGTGTTGCGCCGTGTACCTCCCACTCCCCCACGGTTCTGCCCCCGCTTCGAGTGCGGGCGCATCGTTCGTCCTGGCCTGTGCTTGCGATAGGCGAAGCACGGGCGGGACTAGGATGGTGGCGAAGTAACCACCTAGCGTGGGCACGAGTCGAGTGTCCGGTTATGGTCGCACTACCCGCTCACGCGGTACCCTTAGCAGGGCTATGGCTTGGCCTAGGTCACTGGGCGTGACGCGGCATTACGGGTCCAAGCGTCGGCGCTTGGCCGGTACCACTTAGGCCATGCTGTAGTGTCGCTGAAACAACGAGTCTCCCTCGAACGCGGTGGGACGTAGGACAACGCGCTACGACCGAACCCGCGTTCGGGGACAGACGACGGCCCGATACACGCGCCGTCCGTTTCGTTGTGCCTGCATCATACGCACAGATGGCGTCACGTGTCAAGTACCGACACGCCACGGCCCACGCGGCCCGTGTGGCACGCGACAACGGCCACACGCCCACGGCCCGCACGACGGCCCACGACGGCCCGCACGTGCGGCCACACGGCCCGCTCACGGCCCGCACACGCGGCCACACGGCACGACAACGCCCACGGCCAGATAGCACCGTGGGCGTCGTGTCGCGTGCGGCCCGTGGCCGCGTGCGGCTACTGCTTGTCGGTTTGCCTCACTCGTGGGCGGTTCGCACGGCGTTCGTGAAACGGTAGCCGCGCGTCCTCGCGTGCGGCCCGTTGCGCCGTCCGTCGTTCGGTTACGGCCCGTCGTTCGGCTATGGCCGCGTCACGTTGCCGTGCGGCCCGTTGTGCCGCTGCTAGCGTCGCCAGATGCGCGGCAGTGTCCGCATGGCGGCCCGTAGCCCGCGCATCCGATGCAGGGACCGTGATGACTGTTCCATCACTCGCAACGGTGAGCGCCGTTTGCGGCACGCGACGCCATGCGTCTCGAACCTTGCCATCACGAACGACGGCCACCGGCTCGTGCGTACCTGCAACGTGTGATTCGTAGCCACCGCGCCCGTCCGTCGTGGCACGCGGCACGGCCCGCCGTGGCACCGTGAGCATGGGCCGCGGGTCCCTGCGCCCATGGCGTGACGGTGCTGGCGTGTCGTGCGACGTGTAAGTTCGGCCCGTGTCACGCGACGGTGGCACGGCCACTGGCACGCTCGAACACGGCCCACGTGGGACCGTCACCCGTGAGCGGGCCGCTTCGAGCACCGCGCCCATGGCCGCGTCTCGTTCTGCCACGGGCCGCCGAACGTCACCCGGTAGCGGCCCACGACGCGGCCCAGCATCCGACACTGGCGCGGCCACCATGCGGGCCGCACGGATGGCGTGCAACGTCGCCAGTAGACTGGACACGTCTCGATGCAAATGGCCGATGGCGACGGACCACTCACGGCCCGTGACCGGTAGCCGCGTGTCGGTGCGGCCGTGTTCGTCGCGTGGGCGGTAGTAGGGTCGCCGCGTGCGGGCCGGGCGTCGTGTTGTCGTGTCGAGTGTCATGTCATGCCTCACTTCCGCGCGGGCCGTGTTGGTTTGGTGAGCGGCCCGCACGCCCACTGTAGCACGACGTGGCACGGGCCGTCACGCGACACGCTCACGGCCACGCGGCCCGACCAGCACGCCACCCAAGCCGGGGGGGCCGCCCCCCACGCACGCGCGCGCGCGCTCTAACTCCAGAGACTTCTCCGCGAGTCGTTTTCCGTACCCCCTGTGTCGGCTGGTGGTAGGGTTTGTGGGTTTTATGCAGGGGTGGTTGGTCTTGGCCTGGCGTTTTGGGGTGCCTTGGGTGCGTGATTGCGTGTTGTTATGCGTGTGCTTGCATGAGTATGCGGGGTGGGGGCTCGTCTTGGGGTCGTGCTACCTTGGTGGGCATGAGTGCTATCACGGGGCAGAGGAAGGTGCGGCGCCTTGGCCGGGTGAGGACACGGCACGTGTCGAAGGCGAAGAACCTCTTGTCGGAGGTGAAGGTTGCCTTGTTCATCCCGAGGGCGTTGCATGTGGGGTTGAAGAGGCGGGCGAAGTACCAGGGCATCTCGTTGCATCACGCGATCCGGTTGGCGTTGATGCAGTACATGGGGGATGACTGGGCGGATGAGAAGCCGTCGCGGTCGGTGGTGGAGGTGGCTGGGGCGTCTCGGCCTGCGCCGTTGACGACGAACGTTCGGAGGCAGGGTGACAATGCTGCCACGCGCCGAGCGGAGAGGGAGTTCCTGCTGGAGCGCATGCGGGACGAATTGCCGGGCACGCGCCCGTTGTTCGTGGAGTACCTTGATGATGACGGTACGGGGCAGTGGGCGTTCGTGAAAGGGAGTGAAGGATGACGGTCGATACCTGGGTGCTGCTCGGCGTAGCGTTGGCGCTGGTGATGGATTCGCTGCTGACCACGCTGGCGACTCGTGACGCCAGGGAGCGCGAGGCGCGAAGCCGGGCGGAGGTGCGCAAGGCGATGGCGCACTGGGAGCGTGACAGCGCCAACGTGATCGCTTCCCTTCGCCGCCTGGAAACCACCAGCCTGCTGCTGCTGGAGCACTTCGAGAAATCTCGAACTCCCTTGACCATCCAGCCAAACCCTTACGCGTCGGTGCCGCATGTGCATCAACGCAAGAGCGACCCGCTGCCTTCGGCGCAGAACGGCAAGTACCACGATAGTCAGGAGGCTTCGGTGCTGCTCGATGACATGGACAACCCGCAGACCTGGCGCGAGGTGATGCTGGCCCGCCTAGAGCGCCAGCGGCTACAAGAAGAAGCCGCCGCGAAGGAAGTCGAACCTCTCTACCAGAACACGGAGCAGGCATGACCATCATCCCCACGTCCCGCGAAGAACTCGTCACGCCCGACGGCAAACCCATCGCCAAGCCCGAGTACAACATCCGCATCCCCAACATCCGCATCGTCGGCCCGCGCCTGCTGGTGCTGCCCCCCACGCGCCGCGACCGCACCACCGACGCTGGCGTCATCATCCCCGCCCAAGCGCAAGAGGACGTGCAGAAGGCGCTCGTCATCCTCACCGGCGACGGCGTGGTGCTCCAGAACGGCGAGCGGCTGAAGCACTGCGTCGAACCCGGCGACGAGATCATCTACGCCCGCTACGCCGGAGTCGAACTGGAGTTGGACGGTCAGCAGTACCTCATCATCCAAGAAAGCGACGTCCGCGCCGTCCTCACCTACCGAGGCAAGTTGTTCGTCATGAACGACGACGACAAGGACAACGACAAGCACGACGCCGCCCCCCTGGAGGGGTAAACTCAGGAGGCGACCTTCCCAGAGGCGCCAATCACTCCCATCCTGGGCGAGCGCCGCCGCACCCGTCACCGGTGTTGGCGGCGTTCAACTTTGCTACCCTAGGCCCATGAACACCGGCAACGCGCTCGCGGTCATCGAGAACCAGTACGGCGGCGTCGAGGACTTCGCCTACCACCTGCTCGGTGACGAGGAACGCCGCCAGGCGCTCGACGACAGCCTGCCGCTCGTTCGACGCGCCGAGATCGCTGGCCTGCCCCTGCCCGTGTTCGCCCGCGTCATCACCAGCACGCAGTTCCGCACCATCCTCCGCAGCGATCTCGTCAACCGCGCCTTCGACCTCATGGGCGAACGCGAGCACATCGAGCAGGTGGCGGGCATCGCACGCGGCAAGAAGCGCACCGTCGTCAGCAACAAAGGCAACCTCGTCGAAGTCGACCAGGCGCCGCAGGACATCATCGCCGCAGGCAAGTACCTCAATGAACTGCGCGGCACCCCCATCGACGCCAAGGCGCCCAGCGTCGGCGGCATCACCGTGAACATCCACAACGCGCTCGGCGAGACGGAGGTGCGCGATGCCCAAGTCACCGTGGAAGTCGCTCCTGCTGTTCATCAGCCACGACGGGCCGGTGACCTCCCCCCACCCGGCGTACTGGGCAGGCGTCGAGAGGCAGTACCTGACGCAGCCACCGGACCTGGGACGAGCGTGGATGGTGGCCTCGGAACTCTCTACGGCCCAGGCGCTGAGGAAGCGGATGAGGCTCACGCGCTCGCTGAGAAAGCCAAGCGACTCACAGGCCGCAACGAAGTTGACGAGCCGAGCGTTGAAGAACCAGAAGAAGAAAGGCGCTCCCAGCGCATCCGCTGGCCGGGACGTCACGCCAGAGCCGTTCGGCACAAGGACAGGAACTGGGAATGAGTGACCCCGCCGATGTTCGTCGCAACACCCGCGCTGCCATCCAGGACTTCCTGCAACGCAGCAGCATGGGTGGTAGTGGTACCGGCATCCCCATGCAACCCACCGGTGGCCGCCCCACACCAGACCCGACACCCGTCCAGCGTCTCGGGCAGTTCCTCAGCAAGGTGTGGGACACCAGTAACCAAGCGCAGGCGCTGACCGAGCAGGCGCAGTACGCGGCACCGTTCGACCTTGCCGAGCAAGCCGCCAGGTTGTACGACGAGAACCAGTACGCCATCGACTCCTGGACCGACCCGCTGGACGGCGTGAGCAAGCTCCTGGGCAGCCTCGTGTCGCTGGAGAACCCGATCTCCTGGGGCGAGGGCGGCATGGATGGCCCGACGTTCAGCGAAGCGCTGATGAACCGAGGCGTGCCCGAGGGCCTAGCGATGTTCGCCGAGTTGTTCGTGCCGGACCCGACCGGCGCCGGGAAGCTCGACGAGATGATCCCACTGCTCGGCTTCGTGCCGTTCCTGCGCTCGCTGCGCAGCAACCCACAGGCGATGGCGCGGCTCTCGACGCGAGCGCAGCACCCTGGTGGCGTTCCTGGCTTCTTCGAGGACATGGAGGAAGGGCTAGGCGCCTTCGTAGACCAGAGATACGGGCTGGACGAAGCAACACTCGGATTGAACAGCAAGCCCACCCCCTTCGATTCGCCCGACCCTGGCAACTACATGGTCCCAGGTAGAAGCGGCCCGCCTGGCTTGCATGACACGCATCTGCGTCTACAGGTCGACCCGGAGGTGCCGAACGGCATCTATGTTCCTACCCTGTTCCGCGACCCGAGCGACAGCCCCACCCTGCTGCGCTCCTTCTTCCCAGCACTCGACGTCGCGGACGCGAATCAGGTCGTGATGCGCACGATGCCGGAGGCGTTCGGGCATAAGAGCGTGCCAACCCGCAACCTGTATGGCATGTACGCCCGTTCAGGCTTCGAGTACGGATATAGCGGCGGCATGGTGCGCAGGCCGCTTCCGGTAGACGATGCTGCCCGCGCAGCAGAAGAAGCCGCCAGAACGGCCAGGCGGCAGCGCGTCGAGGCCGCGATGGAGGCGCAGCAGATCACCCCGGCGTTCTTCCGCTACTACGGCGAGAACGGCCCCGAAGGGCTGCACGCGATCCTCGACGTCGACTCCGATGGCAACTTCTTCTTCCTGTACCCAGATGGGAGCGGACGGCCCTACGGAGCCTCCCGGTCTGGCAGCGCGTGGTACAGCAGCCAGATTGAGCAGTTGTACCCCGACCTGCCGTATCTCCTGGAGGATGTCGTGGCGGTCACCGATAGGCTCGGAAGCGATGCCGCCTATCGCATGCTCACCGACGAAGGCGTGGACTCGACCCTGGCGAGCCAGTACGTTCAAGCGATAGCGAACGAGGTGGGACAATGAGCGACCAACCGGACCAGAAGCCCAGCGGCGGGCGCGACACCCCCATCAAGCCGTGGACGCCCTACGTCGACTTCGGTCGCTCGCTGTGGGACAGCCTGACGCGCTACGGGCAGCAGCAGCAGGCGAACGCCGAAGCAACCACCGGCTTCGTGTTCGACCAGGCAGAGAAGGGCCTGCAGTGGATGGAGGAGAACCCGTCCACCGTCGAATCGTGGCTCGGGCCGCTGGAGAACACCAGTAAGGTCATCGGCTCGGCCATCGAGGGCCAGAGTCCGTTCGTGTGGGGCGAGGGCGGCATCCGCCCGGACGCGCCCACCTTTGCTCAGGCCCTGGAAGCGAAAGGCGTCCCGCCCGGCTGGGCGCTCGCTGCCGACATGCTGCTCACCCCGGACCCCGTTGGCGCTGGCCGCTTGGCGGACCTGGTGCCGCTCATGGGCCTCACCTTCATGGGCTTCCGGGGCCTACGCAGCCTCATCCCGGACGCCAATGACCCACTCCAGGCGGCGATGGAGTGGTCGAAACTGTACGGTTCGTCACGCGGCTCCTTCCCGGAACTCGGCCCGGAAGAGCACCGCGTGATTCACCAAGAACTGCGCAACACGGCGCGGCAACTGCTGGAGGGCAGTGGCCAGTTCGTCGCCCCAACCGGCGGCATGATGAACCCGGAGGACACCGCCCAACTCGCCTCCGACTTGTCCGACGTCCTGTACGGCAGCAGGACCCCGCAATCGGTCGAACTGGAAGATGGTCTGGCGACCCTCATCAACCAGGTACAGGAAGCCGCAAACTCCGGTATGGGGCTGACCAGCGCCGAGTACGAAGCGCTCGTCGCCCCACTGCGCGAGTTCGGCTACGACGATGTAACCAAGGGCCTCGGCATCGAGGACCGCTTCGGCATGGTCAGCGGTGCGGGGCCGAACCCCGGCTCGAAGGTCGACGTGATGGACACCGTGGACCAGTTGCATGACATGGCCCGCATGCACGAGATCATGGCCGAAGGGATGGAGTACGCGCGCTCACGGCCCGTAGCCGAGGTCGAGGTGCCGTTGACGCGGCCCGAGACGACCTACGTCATGACCGACGACCCGTTCGAGGTCGTGCGCGAGGCCCCCACGGGTGATGGTCGGTCGCTCCCCGGCCTGGGCGAGAACGCCCTGAACGCCTCGGCGTTGGCGAACATCGGCGCCAGCGGGTCGGTCATCGACTCTAGCAATCCACTCGTTCACGCCACCTCCCTTGACCTCGTGCGCGACCGCCTGGGTTCTCTTCTGAGTGACGAGACGCCGCTGTACGGTCCCGATGGCGTCCTGTCGACACCCGCTCGGCGAGTGTTGGAGATGATGTCCGCCCTGCCGGACGAGAAGGGCGCACTGGCAGATCGTATCCTCACCGACTACCTGACTACCTCGTCGCCCGAGGGGGCGAGCGCTTCCGTGCGGATGCTGCTCGACCAGCTTCTTCCCGTGTTCGAGGTGGAGTACGGGGCGCAGGTCGCCAAGCATCGTGCCCAGGTGGTGTTGGCCTTGGCGCAATCGAACCCCACGCTGCTGGCGCAGTACACCGGTGGTCCGAAAGACCCGGTGGTGCTGGCGCTTGACGCGCTGGAAGCCGTGACGGATGCGGCGACCGCGATCGAGAGACAGACTGGCGGCCTCTACTTGGGCGGCATCTACCAGACCGTCGACGAAACCGCGTACCTCCTGAGTCGATTGGATGACTGGACGACGACGAACCGCTTGGCGGACGAGGCAGCGGCGGCGGTGCCATCCATCCCGCCGGAGGGCCTGCAAGGGTTGATGATGGACCTTCGTGGCCGGATGGGCATGACGGACGATCAGTTGCTCAACATGGCCAAGAAGGACCCGCAAGGCTTCGCTGACATGGTGCGTGGTGTGTTCGGCGGCGACCTGACCGAAGCGGATGCCGTGGCGCTGCGCTCCTACATCCTCGATTCGGAGATGCTGGACCCGGCTGCGGTTTCACGGTTCACCGGGGCTGACCTCGCTGAACTCGATGATATGGCCCGGACCGCTGCGGCAGAGATGAACATGACGCCACAGCAGTTGGCGCGACTGGCCGAAGAGGACCCCGCTACGTTCGAGCAACGGTTACGGCAGACGTTTTCCGACATCGACGACGAGGGCATCGGCAAGTTGCGTGCCCACCTGGCGGACCTGCGTGACATGGGCGACCCCGGCATGATGGCCGGTGCATTGCCTAACGATCCTGGCGCAGGCGGCTCGTTCGATGTCAACCAAGCCGCCCGTGACCTAGAACCGTTCAGGCAATCTGCGCTGGACCGCGTTGGGACGCCAGTGCCGGAGGATGCTCTATCCGCCTACGAGAAGATTGCCCGGGGCGATCCGGCCAATCGCTCGCCGCAAGAAATGCGAGATCGCCTGCTCAGCAACGTGGACAGCGGCTTCCTCGCTTCCCACGACATACCAATGGTCTACCAGAGGGAATACGGCCTTACGGACGATGAGGTTGTGCGCCTGATGGATGACCTGTTCGGCATAGACGAAGCCACCGCACGAAGCTCGCTACAGCCTCCCCCGCCGAACACGGCGCGGGGCGGTCAGCTTCTCGGTATTCGCGGCAACATCGCTGAATGGATCAACACTCGTCCGTTCGAGAACACGAACGACGTCATCAAGCGTATGGCCCCTGCATTGGATGACGTTCTCAAGTGGCAACTTGACGGCACGCCGATCACCATGACCGAAGTCATACAATCGTTCGTGCAGCCTGGCCGCCTCACGATGGAAGAGTTCGTTGCCCTGAGTGATGCAATCAACCTGCCCGCCTACTTCGGGTTCAGCGAGAAACGACCACCCGGCTTCTTCCCAGGCTTCGACGGGGCGAACTGAGTTCAAGAAATCTCGAAGCGTGTACCATGACCGCAGGAGGAAGCCAATGAACGAGCACAAGACCGTAGTCGACGACCAACTCCGGTACCTCTACGCCCGCATCCACAACCCGACCGCCAGCGACCGCGAGCGGCTACGCATCGCCCGTCGCGCCCTGGACGCAGCCGTGCCCGACGCCGCGCCGTTCGACGCCTCGGAGATGACCGTCACCGAGGTGCGCGAGGCGGTCGAGGCGGGCACCGTGTCGTTCGCCGACGCTCTCGCGTCGGAACGCGCGGGCAAGAATCGCAGCAGCCTCATCGCGTGGCTGGAGGGAGAGGGTAACTGATGGAGTTCTCCAAGCGCCTGCTCGGTTCGGAGGCCACCACCGACGCTGCCGGTGTGCTGGCAATGAACCACCCGCTGCCGCGCCCTGAGCGCGAGAACGCCCTGGGCCAACGCCTCACCGATGGCCCCTACGAATACTTCGACGTGCAACGCTGCGAGCACATCTCAGCGCACGTCGTGGTAGACGGAGGGCCAGCCACCGTCAACCTCGAAGGCACCAACAACGACCCCACCGACCCCGCTGCGACATGGGCTGTGTTGGACACCACTGGCGCTGTCGACGGCACAGGCGCACCGGTGGCTGACACGCTGTACCACGAGGGCCGCATCCGCTTCGCCCGCATCGCCTGGTCCGGCGCCTCCAGCGACCCGCTGATTCAAGCCGAAGTGTTCGCCGGGAACTGACGGTGAGGGGCGGGACAGGCACCCTTGACCTGACCCCGCCCTCCGGCGCGGCCAGGTACAAGTACAGCGACTTCGTGTACAACGACGACTTCCCGGAGATCGGGATGGTCGGCCCGATGGCCACGGCGAAGTCGAGCGCGGCAGTGGACCGCCTGGGGCGCCGAGGGCTGGAGTACCCCGGCATCAATCAGTTGCTCGCCCGTGGCACCCTCACCAGCCTGAAGGATTCCACCATCGTGCGCCTGCGGCAGCGGCTCGGTACCCTGTTCCACCCGAGCAACGGCGGCAGTGAGAACCTGCAAGAGGGCATCTTCCGCTTCCCCCCCGCCCCGCACCCCGTCACGGGGGTGCCGGTGCAGTCGGTCATCAACGGCATCGGCCTGGACCGCGCCGACCTGGAAGCGGTGTTGAAGTCGACCGAGTACGGCGGCGGGCACCTCGAAGAGGCGAACGAGATTCCGTCGGACGCGCATGACCTGCTCCAGGAACGCGCCCGGCAGGAGATATACCACCGCAGCAAGACCGTCAGGGACATGTGCATGGAGTTGGCGAACACCTGGTCCCGGTTCGCCCCCACGCCGCTCACCTGGCGCGACGTGTACGACATCCTGCTCGACGATCCCCTCAGCCGCATCGGTGAGCGGCAGATGCCGCCCGACCACCCCATGCCAGGCTCCACGACCGTCAGCGCCACCTGGAACCCGGTCGGTAACGACCACACCTGGGTGCGGTACGTCGGCGTGCCGTACCCCCACCCGGCCCCCACCGAGGACTGGGTGAGGCAGAACGTGGGGGTGCGCGAGGTTCACGTGCCGCCGAAGGTGCTGCGCGAGGACCGGCACCGCCTGCGGGCCGGGGCGTTGGCCGAACTGCCGGACGGTCGCCGCGCCTACGTTCAGGCGCACGACCCCGACAGCGGCATCGTCACCCTCGTCGGCGGCGAGCAGGTGCATCACGACAAGGCCGGCCTCATCGTGCAGCGGTACAGCATCTACGTGTTCAGCCACGAGAACATGTCCCGCGACCACCGCAACGTCGAGAACACCTACCTCATGGCGAACCAGGAGATGCGCCTGCGGCACCAGCACGGCCATGTGAACAGCCGCGAGGGGCGCGTCACGCCCGCCTTCATCGACGAGCCGCTGGGGCACGGCGGGCACGTCCTGCCGCCCGTCACCAAGGAGCGCATCGCCCGCAGCGGCAACCTCATCGTCGGCGGCGTCGACCACGGCGGCGACCACCCCACGGCGGTGGTGCTGGCCATGTACCTGCCGAAGGTGCGCACCCTGATCTTCTTCGACGAGATGGTGAAGAGCGGCCAGTC
>CAZOTV010000029.1:0-2393 GCA_964582795.1 uncultured bacterium | reverse complement strand
GGCCCCATGCCGCGCATCCTCGTCACCGAGAACTGCACGCAGATTCGCAAGGCCCTGATGGAACTCACCTGGGACATGGTGCGCCGCCAGCGCCACAAGTGGCAGGTGGACGTCGGGGACGCCCTCAAGATCGCCGCCAGCGTCGTCAAGCGCGGCTACGTTGACCAAGGGGAGGTAGACATGGACTTCTCGCCGCGCAGAGCGTACACGGACCGCTGGCGGGACGGCGCCCCCATATGAGCAGCAGCCGCGACCCGCTGATGCTCTACCCGCCGCTTAGGAAGCGTTGGGAGTGGCTACGCGACGAGTGGGCGGTCCGATACCCGTACTTCCCCGAGCCGTTCCTGACCTGCACTTACCGCGACCCGAAGGACCAGCAGGAGTTGTACGCCGAGGGCAAGACCCTGGCGTTGCCCGGCGAGTCGCTGCACAACTACCTGCCAGCCTTCGCGTTCGACATCGCCTTCCGGCTGGAGAGCGGCGACGTCACCTGGGACATGCGCTACTACCGCTTGTTCGCGGACATGGCCAAGGCGCTGGGGCTGGAGTGGGGCGGCGACTGGACGAACCTCGTGGACGGCCCGCACTTTCAGATGCCGATGACGTGGCAGATGGCGAAGCAGAAGAAGATACCCGGCCTGCCCACGCCACCGAAGCACTCCACGAAGGCGTGGCCCCGGCCCGAGTTCGACGGCACGCCGCCGCCAGCAGGCGAGGAAGATGAACCCGAGGGCGACTGGAAACTGGTGGTCATCGCGCACACCGGCAAGCAGTTCGTGCTCGATGTGCCGCACGACCACGACCTCGTATCCCGCTATGATGCCAGGCGACAACGCTACTACGTCGTCATCAGGAAAGGAGAAACATGATGCTGGAGGACATCTGGAACCAGGCCATCATCCCCTCGCTGGTGACGCTGGCCACGGTCGCGCTCACAGCGATCACCACGGTCGCTACCGGCGCCATCCGGCGCTGGGCAGAGAAGCAGAAGGCGCTGTGGGCCAACGAGGTGATGACGCAGGCAGCCAACGCGGTGGATCGTGCCGTGGCCGCAGTCAATCAGACCTTCGTCGACGGGGTGCGCGAAGCCACAGCCGACGGCAAACTCACCCGCGAGGATGCCGCCGCTGCCGCCGTGAGGGCACTCGATGCAGCCAAGGAGCAACTTGGCGCTGACCTGTTCGCCGCCCTCGTTCGGCTAGCCGGTAGCCATGACCGCGCTGAGCAGATGCTGTCGCAGATGATCGAAGCGACCGTGAGGAACAGCAAGAAGGTAGGTGACTGATGCTGCAAGTCCCGACCGGTGACCCCCTAGACATCGACGCGCTGCTCGGCGGAGTCGATGCGCCCATCATGTTCGAGGAACCCCTGGGGGGACTCGTTGACGCGGAGATGAGCGCCGAGGCGCCCATCACCCTCACCGGGAAGGACCTGGAGCGGTTCAAGTTCCGCCTGCAACTGTCCCTGTCGACAGCCGAGCGGAACATGTCGAAGATTCACGACGACGCGGAGCATGACCGCCGCATCTACCGCGTGCTGGAACGCGACCAGGACTATCCGGGTCAACCGAACCTCACCACTCCCATCTCCGCCAACAAGGCCGACGGCCTGCTGGCGCAGGTGACGGACGCGATGGAGCAACGCCCCATCGCCTCGTTCGTGCCGGAAGGCGTCGGCAAGCCCGCCGAGGAAGCCGCGCAGACCGCCCCGCTGTGCGCCGCCTACCTGGAGCGCGAGATCAACCGTGGCGGCAGCCGTGAGCGGCTGATGCGGGAACTCCAGAAGGAAGCCATCATCGTCGGCACCGGCATCGTGAAGTTGTCGATGGTGCGGCACCCGAGCGGTGAGATGTTCGTGCAGACCAGCAACATCATCCCGCTGGAGGACTTCTTCGTCGACCGGCTGCGGGTGCCGAACCTCAAGCACTGCTTCTCGGCCTACCGTGAGCGCATCCCCGCCTACCAACTCGACGAGATGGCGGACGCGAATCTGCTCGACCGGCAGGCGCTGGACCTGCTCAAGTCCACTGCGTCGAGCATGGCCGAGCCTACCGAGACGGAGCGCGAAGCGGACTTCTGGGAGCAGACGCACGCCTTCCAGGAGGAAGCGCGGGTGCATACGGTGTACACCTGCTACATGCGCTTCCGGCCCGAGGGCGCGTCGAAGGCGGAACTGTACGAGGCCATCTGGGCGAAGGACCACCAGACGCTGCTCGCGGTCCGCCCGAACTCCGCCAGGGACGTGTTCGACCACCCGGCCATCGGCCTGGTGCGCATCGGCAAGCAGCCGGGGCACCTGCTGGGGCGCGGCATCATGCGGCGCCTCGCGCCGATTCAGCGCATGGCAGACAACGCCGTGAACAGCCACCTGGCCGTGAACGACCTGGCTGCCTC
>CAZOTV010000028.1:23055-30203 GCA_964582795.1 uncultured bacterium | reverse complement strand
GCGGTGCCGGGCCTCGCGGAGAGTCGCTACGGCGTGGAGATCGCCATCACCCGCCACGCCGAGGCGCGAGGTTGGCGCTGCCTCGACGTGCCACTGGACGGGGTCTCGCAGGTGATGAAGGAAGAGAAGCGCGGGCTGCTTCGGGGCATCGCGACCCGGCTTCGGATGTACGCGGAGATCTTGGCCGCGATCGTGAAGCGACAGCGCGGCGCGTGACGCGAAGCGCCACCTGACGAGGAGCGCAGCATGGAAGTCGTTCGTATGCCGGTAGGACCACTGCAAGCCAACGCGTATGTCGTCTTCGACGACGGTGGCGACGCGGTGATCATCGATCCCGGTGACGAAGGGGAGCGGATCGCGGCCGAGGTGACGCGGCGCCGCGCGAACCTTACGGAGGTGTGGCTGACGCACGCCCACTTCGACCATGTCGGTGGTCTGGCCGCGCTGCTGCGGGCGTTCCCGGTTCCCGTGCGCATGCACGACGGCGACCGGCCACTGCTCGACCACGCCGGCCCGGCGGCTGCGAGTTGGGGGTTCGCGATCGAGGCGCCACCCACCGAGACGGTGCCCGTGGCGCACGGTGCCGTGCTTCACGTCGGCGGCCGCGCAGCACGCGCCCTGCACACGCCGGGACACGCTCCGGGGCATCTTGCGTTCCACTTCGAGCAGGATGGACTGGTGTTCGCGGGCGATGCCTTGTTCCGTGGTTCGATCGGCCGCACGGACCTGCCGTTCGGTGATCCGGAACGGTTGCTGGCGAGCATCCGCGACGAGTTGTTGCCGTTGCCGGACGACACTCGCGTCCTTCCAGGGCACGGACCGGACACCACCATCGGGGCGGAGCGGGCCACGAACCCGTTCCTCCGGGTCCGAGACTGACCCCTGCCGCCCGGCGTGGCGCGCCTAGCGGCCGCGCCGCTGCGTCACGCCCTGTCTACGTCGCCGTCGTGGGCGAGCCGCGCCTCGATCGCCCGGGCGTGCGCTTCTAGACCCTCCGCCCGCGCCAGGACCGCCGCCGAAGGGCCGATCTGCGCCACGAGGCCGGGTCCGCCTGCGAACAACGGCATCACCTTCTGGAAGTTGCGCACGTTCACGAAGCTCGCGAACCGGGCGGTGCCGGATGTCGGCATCACGTGGCTCGGCCCGACCAGATAGTCGCCGAGCGCCTCCATGCTGTACGCCCCGAGGAAGATGCCGCCGGCGTTCCTCACCGAAGGCAGCCAGCGCCACGGGTCGTTCACCAACAGGCACAGGTGTTCCGGAGCGTAGGCGTTCGCGACCTCCAACCCTTCGGCGACGTCGTTCACCAGCACCAGCACGCCGCGAACGTCGACGGATTCTCGCGCCGTGGCCGCCGTCGGCAACGAAGCGATGGCGCCGGGCAACGCCGCCATCACGGCGTCGGCCAACGCCCTGTCCGGCGTCACCAGTACCGGTTGCGCGAAGGCGTGCTCGGCTTGCGCCAGCAGGTCGGCCACCACGTGTTGGGCGTCCGCGGTGGCGTCGGCGACGACCAGCGTCTCGGTCGGTCCGGGAAGCGCCTCGATGCCCACGTGCCCGAACAGTGCGCGCTTCGCCTGCACGACGTACCGGTTCCCCGGTCCGACGATCTTGTCGACGCGCGGCACGCTCTCGGTGCCGAACGCCATGGCGGCGATCGCCTGTGCGCCGCCGACACGTACGACGGTATCCACGCCCGCCACGCGCGCCGCGTAGAGGATCTCCGGCGCGACGCTGCCGTCTCGCCGCGGTGGCGTCGCGACCACCACGTGCGGCACGCCCGCCACCTTCGCCGGAACGGCGGTCATCAACAGGCTGCTGAAGAGCGGCGCCGTGCCGCCCGGCACGTAGCAGCCGACCCGCTCGATGGGTACCACCAACTGCCCAAGGACCGCGTCCCCTTCGGCCTGTACGAAGCCGCCCGCCGGTTGGTGCCGGTAGTACGCACGGATGCGCTCCGCCGCCAAGCGGATGGCGGACGTCAGCTCGCCCGGCAGTCGACGCTCGGCCTCGTCGAACTCGGCAGGCGCGACCACGAGCGCTTCGGGGCGCACCCCGTCGAACCGCTCGCTGAGGCGCAGCAGGGTGTCGTCGCCGCCGGCGCGCACCTCTTCGATGATGGCCTCGACCTGTTGCGCGATCGCCGCCAGTTCGGCCGAGCCTTCGCGTGTGGCGCACCACCGCAGCGCCTCGTCTCTTCCTTCGATCACCCGCATGCCGCCCAGGATACGTCCGGGACCGCGGTACCATCGCTCCATGAGCCTTCGTGTGCTGTGGCGGAATCCCTCGACTGCCGACGTCGCCCGGCGCCTGCCCCTGCCGGCGGGGCTGGAGCTGCGCTTCGAGACCGATGCCGGAAGCGCTGCCGCCATGGCGGACTGGCCCGACATCGTGATCGACGGCGACCCTTCCGAAGCCCTCCTCGACGGTGCCCGGCTCGCGCGGGTCCTGGTGCCGTTCGCCGGACTCCACCCGCGGTTGCGGGAGCGGATGACCGCTCGTCCGCATCTGCGCGTGCACAACTCGCATTACAACGCCGATATGGTCGCCCAGCACGCCGTCGCGCTCATGCTGGCGGTATCGAACCGGATCGTCGTGGCCGACGGCGCGTTGCGCCACGGCGACTGGGGGCGCCCAGACGACCCCGACCGCCAGAGCCTCCAGCTCGACGGGCGTCACGCTCTGCTGCTCGGTTACGGCGCCATCGGCAAGGCGATCGGAAGGCGTTTGGCCGGATTGGGCTTGACCGTCACGGCGCTGAGGCGCACGCCGGATCCTCACGACCCGGTTCCGAGCGTCGGGCCAGGCGCCCTGCTCGATGCGTTGGCCGGGGCCGACGTGGTCATGGTGAGCCTACCCGCGACGCCGGAGACCGAAGGGATGCTCGGCGCAGAAGCGTTCGCCCGCATGAAGCCGACGGCCGTCCTGGTGAACGTCGGCCGCGGCTCGGTGGTGGACGAGACCGCGCTCTATCGGGCGCTTCGCGACCGCACCATCTTCGGGGCCGGCATCGACGTCTGGTACCAGTACCCGAAAGACCGCTCCGTACGGCATGACACGCTCCCGGCGAACCTGCCGTTCGCGGAGCTCGACAACGTGGTGATGAGCCCGCATCGCGCGAATGACGTGCTGGACTGGCAAGAGGCTTCCGCGCGCGACGTCGTGGCGACCCTGGCCGCCATCGCCAGGGGAGAAGAACGGAACCTGGTGGACCCGAGCAAGGGCTACTGAGAGAGAACGCCGCGGACGCGCACGAGGGGAACGCGGCGATCGAGAACCGGGCTGGGGGTACCCCGCACGGGGTGCCGACCGCGGAAGTCTACGCGGCCCCGTCGACCGGCACGGGCCGCTCGCGCACGCCGTCGAGGGCGATCTGGAGCGCAAGGCGCAACTCCTCGCGGATCGAACGCTCGGGCCGGTACGCCGCCCACTGCAGCACGGTGATGAAGTAGGTGTTCGCCAACGTGCGCGCCAGTCGGTCGAGCGATACGTCACGGCGCACCGTACCGGCGTCACGGGCGCGCGCCAGGGCGCGCTTCAGCATCGTCGCGAGCGGGAGCGCAAGGAACGCGGTGCGCGAGCGCTCCGGGTCGGGGTTGAGGAGTTCGTAGCCGAGCGGCAGGATCCAGGCTCGATGCCGTTCTGCAACGGCTGCCAACTCGTCGAACAAGGAGCGGAGCGGAGCGAGCGCGTCACCGCGCGACGACGTGACCCTGGCAGCATCGAGCCGCCTGTCGAGGTCCTCGAGTTCCCGCGCGAAGTACGCCACGAGGAACGCTTCCTTGTACGGGAAGTAGTTGAACACGGTGCCGCGCGAGACACCCGCCTCGCGCGCGATGCTGGCGTAGGTCGCGGCCTTCAACCCTCGGGTCTGGATGAGGTGCATGGCCGCCGCGAGGATCTGCTCACGACGGTCGGCCTTCTTCCGCTCCCGCACCCCGACCGCTCGCGTCACGCCGGGATCATACCGTGCACACGAGCACGGCCCGCGAGCGGGTCGCGGGCCGTGTGCACCTCGTGGTCGGTCTCGCTGGGGTCAGCCGGCGTTCCGGGCCGTCTCGACCAGCGCCTTGAAGGCGCCTGGGTCGCGCACGGCAAGGTCGGCCAGCACCTTGCGGTCCAGCGTCACGCCGGCGCTGCGCAGGCCGGCGATGAAGCGCGAGTAGCTCACGCCTTCTTGCCGTGCGGCGGCGTTGATGCGCGCGATCCACAAGCGACGGAACTCCGTCTTGCGGTCGCGGCGGTCACGGTAGCTGTAATCGGCCGCGTTGAGAAGCGTCTGTTGCGCGATGCGGAAGCTCTTGGAGCGTAAGCCCCAGTAGCCTTTCGCACGCTTGAGGAGCTTCTTGTGGCGGCGACGGCGAACGATGCCGGTCTTGGCGCGTGGCATGCTCGGCCTCCCTCAGTCGTAGGGCAGCAGCGCCTTGATGCGCTCCGCCTCGGGTTTGGCGACGATGAGGTCGGTCCTGCCCTGCCGGATACGGCCGCCTGACTTCTTGAAGTTCAGGTGCCGTTTGCCGGAGCGCATCGCCTTGACCTTACCTCGCCCAGTGACTTTGACACGGGCTTTGGTGCCCTTGTGGGTCTTGAGTTTCGGCATCGCGTCTCTCCTGCTTTCATCCGCGCATGAGCTGCCGCCCTGGATGGGCGCCGGCCGGTGCGCGGGCCGTTGGGTTCGTGGGCGTGGGCCGCACGAAAGTAGGGAAAGGTGGACGTCAGCTTTGGGCTGGCGTCCCTGCCGGGCGGAGGATCATGTTCATGTCCATGCCGGCGATCACCGGCGCGGAGTCGACGATGGCCAACTCGTTGACGTCGGCCGCGACGCGGTTGAGGATGCCCTGCCCGAGTTCGGGGTGGGTGCGTTCTCGCCCGCGGAACATGATGGTCACCTTGACCTTGTGACCGCCCTTGAGGAACCTGCGGATGTGGTTGACCTTGGTCTCGTAATCGTGACTGTCGATCTTCACACGGAACTTGATCGACTTCATCTCTTGTTGGCGGGAACGACGACGCGCTTCCTTGGTCTGCTGCTGAAGTTCGAAACGGTACTTGCCGTAATCCATCAGCCGCGCGACCGGCGGTTGCGCCGCCTCGCCCACCAGAACGAGATCGAGATCCTCCTCGCGCGCCCTGCGAAGCGCATCGCGTGTCTCGACGATGCCGACTTGCTCACCGTCTGCCGCGATCAGCCGCACCTGGCGTACGCGAATCTGCTCGTTCACCTTCAACTCTTTCGTTATGGACTCCACCTCCCGCGTGGTGTCGTGCGCGTGTGGGATCGTGCCCACCGACTTCACGCACAGCGCTCGATTCTAGCAGATGAACGGAGCATCGGCAACGCGACGAGTTCGACGAGGGGCGTCTCCATGGCGCCCGCGCGGGCATCCGCACGGGCGACTCCGGCGAACGGCACGGCGCGGTAGCCTGAGCACATGAGCCACGCTCCAGCATCTCCCGCCACCGAGCCGACCGGAGCCACGACGAGGGTCCCCGACGCTCCACCGGACGCCGAGCTGCGTGACCTCCTCGGCCGCGCGCGCACCGTCGCCGTGCTCGGCGCCAGCAACGACCCGCACAAGCCCGCCCACGAGGTGCCGGCGTACCTGCGGCGGCGCGGCTACGAGGTGATCCCGGTGAACCCACTCCTCGCCGGTGAGGAGTTGCTGGGGACGCGCGCCGTGGCCACGCTGGCGGAACTGAGCGTGCCCATCGACATCGTCGACGTCTTCCGGCGCGCCGAAGCCATCCCGGCGCACGTCGACGACATCCTTGCCATGGCGCCGCTTCCCGCGGTCGTCTGGCTGCAACTCGGCATCCGCAACGACGACGTGGCGGAGCGGCTGAGAAGCGCGGGCATCACGGTGATCCAGGACCGCTGCATCAAGATCGAGCACGCGCGGCTGCACAAGCGCCAGGAGCGGTAGAGCGGTGCGGCTCCGGCTCGGATACTCCCCCTGTCCGAACGACACCTTCATCTTCCATGCCATGACGCATGGCCTCGTCGGCGACGAGGTCGGATCGGGCCCTGGCGCGCCAGTCGACGAAGGCCCCTCGAGCGCCGGGAGCCTCGCCTTCGACGTGACGCTCGACGACGTGGAGGGGCTGAACCAGGCCGCCGCGCGGGGCGCGCTCGACGTGGCGAAGATCAGTTACCACGCCTACGGGTACGTGTCGAACGACTACGTGTTGCTGCCGGCGGGCGGCGCCCTCGGCCGCGGAGTCGGCCCGTTGGTGGTCGCGCGCACGCCCGACCTCGACCTGCGTGGGAAGCGCGTGGCCATCCCCGGCGGCCGCACGACCGCCAACCTCCTGCTCCGCCTCTGGCAGCCGGAGGGGGTGGAGACGATCGAGCTGCGCTACGACCGGATCATGCCGGCCGTCTCAGGCGGCGAGGTGGACGCCGGCCTCATCATCCACGAGAGTCGTTTCACGTACCAGTCGCACGGTCTTCATGCCTTGGTCGACCTGGGCACGTGGTGGGAACGAGAGATCGGTCACCTCGTGCCGCTCGGAGCGATCGCCGCGCGCCGGAGCCTCGGCTCCGAGGTGCACGCGCGTCTCACGAACACGATCCGCGCCAGTCTCCGCTACGCCTGGGACCATCCGCACGCGTCGGCGGCGTACGTCGCCGAGCACGCCCAGGAGATGTCACCCGAGGTGCGGGACCAGCACATCGCGCTCTACGTGAACGACTACTCGATGGACGTCGGCTCGGAAGGTGAGGCCGCCGTGCGTGCGCTGTACGCGCGAGCGGCCGAGCGTGGCCTGTTCCCGCCGGTGACGGAGCCGTTGTTCGCGCGCCGGGGGACCTTCGCCCCCTACCGCGAAGGCGCCCCGCGCGGGTAGGCTACGACGCATGGCGAGCTTCACGATCGGCGAAGAGGTGCTGCACCGCGGTGAACGGTACGTCATCACTACCGCGGCACCGGGAGTGCCGTACCGCTACCGACTGGTCGCTACCACGCCTGACGGTGCGCGGGTGGTCTGGGCGACGCAGGACGCTCTGACGAAGATGGATCGCTACCGCGTTCCGGTCGACGACACCGGCCGCGCCTGATCGAGCCTGGACGACGCCCGACGTACCGCGTCCTCGACGGCTCGAGGCCCCTGAGAGGGTGCAGCACGAGGGTACGAGAAGAGGGTACGAG
>CAZOTV010000028.1:0-22955 GCA_964582795.1 uncultured bacterium | reverse complement strand
GAGGGTACGAGAAGAGGGTACGAGGGTTCGGCACGAGGGTACGGCTTGAGGGTTCGGCTACAGGGCCCCGAGCAGCGATCGCCCGAGCTGCATCCCCTCGGCAGCGGCAGCCTCGAACGGTAGGTACCCGCTCGCGCAGACGCCTGCGGCGTACACGCCGCGGAAGCGGGTCACTGCCATCGACGTGGGATCTCGTTCTTCCTCCTCCAGCGCGAAGCACCGCACCACGTACGGCAACGCTCCACCCGCCGGGTCGGCGCTGAGTTCGACGGGCCGGAACCGACAACCGCGTCCGGCCAAGTCGAGATAGAGGTCGTCGTACGCCATCTCGGCGAGCCGTCCGGCCGTCTCCGTGAGCGCGCCCACCGTCAGGCGCCCGTGCAGGAAGCTCCCGGCGCACAGCGCCACCTTCGGAGCGAGCCGGTCCACGCCCTCCCAGGTGATCACGCCGCGGGCATGGCCTACTTCGTCGAGCAGCAGGCCCGACACGGTGGACTGCAACAGATGAAGACGCGGCTCGGCCTCCAGGGCGTACTTCACCGCCCGGTGAAGCGGCCAGTTCCCGACGTTCCCGTCACCGGCCATGGCAGCGGGAACGACCTCGGCCATGAGGCTGCCATCTGGTGGGTCGAGGCGCACGGCATCACCCACCGTCGCGTAGACTGTGTCCAGACTGGTGGTGACGAGAAGCACGTCGGCCCCGCCGCGCGCGGCCAGCCATGCCGCCTCGCTGCCGGCGATCCCACCGCCGACCACGATCACGTCGTAGCGTGACGCCATACGCGCCCGCGCGGAAGCGGCCGGTCTCTCTTCGGTGCCGCCCACGGCCGTCAACCCGCCAGGAACGAGCCCATCAGGAGCGGCTGCCTGCGGCCGGGCGCGCGCACGAGCACGTGTCGCCCGCTGCGGGTTCGTTGGTAGAGCAACACCCCACTGCGCGCGCCGAGCATCGGCACGTCGGTGTCGGAATCGAACAGGATGCGCAGGTGGAGCGGGACGCTGCTGCGCAGCCGGCCGATCTCGTAGCGTTGGTCCTCGGCCACGCGGTACCCGAAGAACACGTCGGGTGGCTCCCCATCGTCGTAGACGCACACCAACGACTGCGCCTCGTCGGCGCGGTAGTGCGCCACGGCTTCCCAAACGGTCGCGCGCGCCTCGGCGTCACTCAGCTGCCTCACGGAGGCGTGGGCGGTGTCGCCGAAGAACGCCGCCGGGAAGCGACGGGATTGAACGTAGTACCCACTCGGCCCGACGCGAAGCTTCATGACGTCGTTGTCGTACGCGCGTCCACGAACCCGGCTCTTGAAGTGGGAGATGGCCAGCCCGAAGCGGCGGTCGTGCGCATCGGCGAAGTCGTCCCAGTCTGGATCGAGCAAGGCAGCGTCGGTGTTGATCTCGAACCCCGGATCGACGGTCCCCCACGCGATGGTCGCAGCTTCTCGCGACGCCGCGTCGCGGATCGGTTCTTCGCTCATGCCACCCTCCCAGGACCCGCAACGCCGACGTGCAGCGCCGAGACCCCGAACGTCTGTAGACGGTACCGCACCGCCTCGAAGCCGGCCGCCTCCATGCGCGCAGCCAGGTCGTGTGGCGGGAAGAACGCAAGCACGGACTTCGGCAGGTAGGCGTAGGCGCTCCGCTTGCCGGAGACCCAACCACCCAACCGCGGCAGGAAGGCGGTGAAGTACCCCCGGAACAGAGCGCCGAACGCGCCTTCCGGTGGCGGCGGGAACTCGAGCACGACCAAGCGCCCACCGGGTCGCAAGACCCTCCAGAACTCGCGCAGCCCGGCATCGGGGTCGGCGAAGTTCCGCAGGCCGTAGGCGATCGTGACGGCATCGAACGCGTGGTCCTCGTACGGCAACGCGGTTCCGTCCGCGACCTCGAACGTCGCGTCGACGCCGGCGCGGGCGGCCTTCTCACGCGCGCGAGCCAGCATCGGTTCGGCGAAGTCGACCCCCACGACACGACACGTCGGGCACCTGCGCTTCAACGCCAGGGCGAGGTTCCCCGTGCCGGTGGCGACGTCGAGCACGGCGCGGCTCGGTGAGGCCCCAGCGTTCCCCGCCGGCACGACGCCTTCGCCCGGCAGCGCCTCGCGCGCCGCCTGCGCCCGCCAGCGCGCGTCGATACCGAAGCTGAGCACCGTGTTCAGCAGGTCGTACGTCGGCGCGATCTCGGAGAACATCGAACGCACCTGCTCGGCCTTGCCGTTCCCGCCACCGGAAGGGGGAAGGTCGGTCGAACCCGCCATGCGCTCCTCCGCCCTGGTGGAAGTCATGGCAGGGAGGCTACCACGCGGCCGGAACCCGCCCTCGACCGTGCGCAGCACGGTTTGCGTCCGTCTCCGCGTCGTGGCGGTGGGCAACCCGTGACGATCCGACGACCTCGAGGAGCTCACCGGCTCACGAGGCGCCCGCCGCGAGCCCGCAGCGCTCGAGGAACTCGGCCGCTTTCGAGGGGGTGAACCGCGACAGGCTCGTTGCAGCGTCGCCATACACCAGCGTCGGAACGCTGCGACGGCCGTCGTTGACCGCCATGACGAGGGCGGCGGCGGCCGCGTCATGCTCGATGTCCACCTCGACGTAGTTCACGTCGCGGGCGGCGAGATACGCCTTCGTCGCCTGGCAGTCGCTACAACGCGACGTCGTGTACACGATGACGACCCCGTCCTGACGGTCGGGGTTCGTGGGCGACGGAGCACCTTCCAGCGCCATGCGTTCCTCCGTTCGGTCGTCGGCCCCTGCCCCTCGAGCAGGCTCCGCGCGGACGTGGATCCGCGCGCGGGCTGCGCCCTTCGCGCGCAGGAGCATCGACGCCGATACTGAACCTATCAAGTCACGGCACTTGCCGATGTGGTCTGGGCGGCGCTCGGCGGGGGAGCGCTCGCGCGTTCGTGGCGGAAGACGGGGAACGCGCCTCGGCCGGTCGCGGCGCCAAGGCGTTACACGCGCCCGTGGCGGCATGCGAGGAACGCGTCGTTGGCATGCGTCGCGTACGACCCCGGTCCGCTCCGCACCACCTTGGTGCTCCCCGGCGTGACGCCACCGCACTCGGTCCGCTATACTCCCCCGTTGCGCTGCGCGGCCCCGGCCGCCGTCACCGATCGCGGTGACGCGTCGTCCAACGATGACGACGAAGCGCCGGTTCCGGACAGCGCCATGACCGTGATGCCCCCGCGGGGCGTTCGCGTGCCAACCGGCCGACGTCCCCAGCCGACCGTCGCCGGCCGGCCCCGACCGACGACGCGCACACGGAGACCTCCATGCACTACCGCAACATCGCCATCATCGCTCACGTCGACCACGGGAAGACGACCTTGGTCGACGGATTGCTGCGACAGTCGAACACGTTCCGTGCCAACCAGCAGGTCGAGGAGCGCGTCATGGACAGCCGCGCCCTCGAGCGCGAACGCGGCATCACCATCCTCGCCAAGAACACGGCGGTCGAGTGGCACGGGGAGCGCATCAACATCGTCGACACGCCCGGGCACGCCGATTTCGGCGGCGAGGTCGAGCGCGCGCTCGGGATGGTCGATGCGTGTCTGCTGCTGGTCGACGCGGCGGAAGGCCCGATGCCACAGACCCGCTTCGTGCTGAAGAAGGCGCTCGCGCTCGGTTTGCGCCCCATCCTGGTGGTGAACAAGGTCGATCGCAAGGACGCGCGAGCGAGCGAGGTCACCGGCCTGACGTTCGATCTGATGGTGGAGCTCGGCGCCACGGACGAGCAGCTCGACTTCCCGGTGTTGTTCGCCGTCGCGCGAGAGGGCAAGGCGTGGCGCGAGGGCGACGCGCCCAGCGAAGACTTCACCGCGCTCTTCGAGACCATCTTGGAGCACGTGCCCGTTGCCTACGGAGACGCCGCGGCGCCCTTCCAGATGCAGGTCGCCAACCTCGACTACTCCGACTACCTCGGTCGCGTCGCGCTCGGTCGCGTGCGCCGAGGCGAGGCCAAGATCGGCGATCCGGTGGTGCGCGTCGCGCGCGACGGGACCGCGGTGCGCGCGCGCCTGACGAAGGTGTACACCCACCTCGGGCTGCAGCGGGTGGAATCGGAACGGGTCACGGCCGGCGACATCGTGGCCGTCTCCGGCATCGAGGACGTCCAGATCGGCGACACCCTGTGCGATCCGGACGCGGTCGAACCGCTCCCCTTCGCCGGCGTGGACGAACCGACGGTGTCGGTCACGTTCAGTCCGAACACGAGCCCGTTCGCCGGCCGTGAAGGCAAGTACGTCACCAGCAGGCACATCGCCGATCGGCTGCAACGCGAGCTCCTCACCAACGTCGCGCTGCGCGTCGAGGAGCTCGGCGGCGAGTCCTACCGGGTATCTGGACGCGGCGAACTTCACCTCGGCATCCTCATCGAGGAGATGCGCCGTGACGGATACGAGTTCTCCGTGTCCCGGCCGGAGGTCATCCTCAAGACCATCGACGGCGTGCTGTGCGAGCCGTTCGAACGGGTCGTCGCCGACGTGCCGCTGGCGTCGATGGGAGCGGTCATGGAGTCGCTCTCGTCGCGGCGCGGACAACTCGTCGACATGGAGCAAGGCGAGAGCCGCGCGCGCCTTACCTTCTCGATGCCTTCGCGCGGGCTCTTCGGGTACCGCAACGGCTTCCTGTCGATGACCGCAGGCGAGGGACTGCTCAGCCACGTGTTCGACGGCTACGAGCCGCACGTCGGCGAGCTCCGGACGCGCCTCAACGGCTCGCTGGTGGCGATGGAAGCCGGCGAAGCGTTCGCCTACTCCATCTGGAAGCTGCAGGATCGCGGCACGTTCTTCGTCGATCCGGGCGTCGAGGTCTACGTCGGCATGATCCTCGGCGCCAACAACCGCGCCGGAGACCTGGACGTGAACGTCTGTAAGAACAAGAAGCTCACCAACGTCCGCGCAGCCGGCAGCGACGACAACCTCGTGTTGGTTCCCCCGAAGCGATTGACGCTCGAAGAAGCGATGGAGTACATCGCCGACGACGAACTCCTGGAGGTCACGCCCAAGAGCCTGCGCCTCCGCAAACGCATCCTCGAGCCCAACATGCGCAAGCGCGAGGCGAAGACGGTCGCCTGAGCACGCTCCGGAAGCGATCGCGAGCCGGAAGAGATCCGGAGGCGAGCCTCAGGCCGCCTCCATCGCGTCCCCGCTCGCCAGCTCGGCCTCGTCCGCCGGGCCGCGTTCGTCCAGCGACGCAGGCACGCGCGACACGGTGATCGGCCCGAACGGTTCGTCCTGCTCCGCCGTCGCCTTGCCTTCGCGCACGAGTTCGAGCATGGCCGCGAAGCCCACGGCTTTCGTCGGCCAGTCACGCGCACCGAGCAGGTCGAACAACAGCCCTCTGCCCCGTTCCCGCAGCGCTCGCATCAGCGCCCTCAGCGTTCCGGCCATGGTCAGGCGCTCGATGGCGAGTTCGAAGTATCCCCCGATGCGGTAGCGCCCCGCGAGACGCGCGAGGTCGCTCGGCGTCGCGCGCAGCGGCCGTTCGGGCCGAGGGTAGTGCGGCCTGGGCGCGCGCGCGGGCACCACGATGCGCCGCTCTTCCCTGCGGCGGCGCAAGAACGCGATCGCCTCCTCCAGTTCCTCCAGCAGCGCGACGGCCTCCAACGCCTCTTCGACCGCCACGTCTTCGTCGCTCTCGTCTTCGGCCTTCGGAGGACGCGGCAGCAGCAGCCGCACCTTCAACTCGATCACCTGCGCCAGGCGCGGCAACGCTTCGGTCGCGAGCTCGAGGTCCTCGGACGCGTGGCGCTCGAAGTAGGTCAGGTAGTTCCGCACCAGCGCGAGGAGGTCGAGCCTCTCCGGCGCGAGGGCGCGGGAGCGCAGCGCGTGCGTCAGCTCGGCGAGGTTGCCGCGGAAGTGCTCCTGGTCGACGAGGAAACCTTCGGCGTCGTGCGCCTCGTGCTGTGCCTCCTCCAGAACGACGTCGCTCACGGCGCGAGCGTACCACGCGCATGCCACGCGTCCTGGACGCGCTGGACGAGGCGATCGCGGGCGCCGACCGACGCGCCGTCCGACGCGATCCGACGCGATCCGACGCACGGGCGCGCGCGGGCGCACGCCGATCGCAGGAACGCGACCCTTCAGTCGAGGAACGGGTAGGCGCCTTCAGCCGTGAGGTGCCGGGTGTCGTTGACGCGCTCGATGAGCATCTCGCCGTCCTTCAGGAGCACGCGGCTGACGCTCGCGTGGCGCAGGTAGATGCGCTTGCGCCAGCGCGGATGCTCGACCCCCAGTACCCAAGACAACAGCATCTGGATCGCTCCAGAATGCGTCACGGCAACGACGTGGTCGTCGTGCGCCTCGTGCGCGTCGTGCATCCACGCCACCACACGCTCACGAAGCTGGCGGTAGGACTCACCGCCGGGAACGGCACGGTCGAACGGGTCGGCGAACCAGGTTCGCCAAGCAGGATCCGCCTCGTTCTCGGCTTGGGTGCGTCCCTCGAAGACGCCGAAGTTCAGTTCGCGCAAGCGCGGGTCGACCAGGATCTCGTGGTTCGGGAAGGCGATGCGGGCGGTCTCGAGCGCGCGCGCAGAAGAACTCGCGTAGACGACGGCGTCGGCCTCGGTTCCGGCGACGTGGCGCGCCAACCGCCTGGCTTGACGCCTGCCGTCATCCGACAACGGGACGTCCGAGTGGCCCTGGAACCGGCCGTCTGCGTTCCACGCCGTGAGCGCGTGACGGATGAGGGTGAGACGGCGCACGAAGGCGAGTCTAGCAGGTGCACGAACGGATGCCGGGGCGGCACGTGCTAGCCTCCGAGCATGGACTTGAGCGGTAAGACCGCGCTGGTGACGGGCGCTAGCAGAGGGATCGGGAGTGCAGTGGCCGAAGCGTTGATCGGCGCCGGCATGAACGTCGCGCTGGTGGCAAGAGACCCGGAAGCGCTCGACGCGCTCGTGGCCAGGTGGAACGGCACAGGCGCCGGGCGCGCCCTGGCCTTGGCGTGCGACGTGCGCGACCTGTCGGCGCAGCAGGAAGCGGTGCAGCGCACCTTAGATACGTTCGGGAGCCTCGACCTGCTGGTGGCGAACGCCGGCGTCGGCGGGCGCAGGTCCATCGAGGACCTCGATCCGGACAGCTGGCACCGCATCATCGATACCAACCTGACCGGCGTGTTCCACAGCGTCAAGGCGGCGCTCGAGCCGCTCGTCGCCAGCCGCGGCATGATCGTCACCATCGGCAGCCTCGCAGGAACGAACTTCTTCGCAGGCGGAGCTGCCTACAACGCCAGCAAGTTCGGATTGCTGGGGTTCTCGCAGGCGATCATGTTGGACCTTCGCGACCGCGGCGTGCGTGTCAGCACCATCATGCCGGGCTCGGTGGCCACCGGGTTCGGTGGTCGCGACGTGACGACCGCCGATGCCTGGAAGATCCAACCGGAGGACATCGCCGATACGGTGCTGTACCTGGCGCGCATGAACCCTCGCACGCTGCCGAGCCGCATCGAGGTTCGACCCGCCCGCACATCGCTCGACTGAGGAGCGAAGACCCGGTGTCGTACCGCACCGTTCGCCCCCTGCTCTACCGACTCGAACCGGAGCGGGCCCATCACCTGGTCATGACCGGCCTGGGGCTCGCGAGCCGTAACGCCGGCGCCCTAGCTGCTCTGCGCGCGCTCCACGACGTTCGAGACCCTCGGCTCGAGGTGCGGGCCTTCGGCCTCGTCTTCCCCAACCCGCTGGGCCTTGCCGCCGGCCTCGACAAGGACGCGGTCGCCGTGCCGGCGTTGGCGGCGCTCGGCTTCGGGGCCGTCGAAGTAGGGAGTGTCACGGCCCTGCCGCAGCCGGGGAACCCCGCGCCCCGACTCTTCCGGCTCGTCGCCGACGAGGCGCTGGTGAACCGCATGGGGTTCAACAACGCCGGCGCCGAAGCGCTCGCGCGTCGGTTGGCGGCCTGGCGCGAGCGCGGAGCGTTGCCGCCTGTCGGCGTCAACGTCGGCAAGTCGCGCGCGGCACCGGTCGAGGCCGCCATCGGCGACTACGACGCATCCCTTCGCACGGTCTGGAACGTCGCCGACTACCTCGTGCTGAACGTCTCTTCCCCGAACACGCCTGGGCTTCGGAGTCTGCAAGACCGGGCCCCGCTCACGGCGCTTCTGCGCCACGTGCGCGGGCTGCAGGAAGAGATGGGCCCGCGACCCGTGCTGCTCAAGATCGCTCCGGACTTGAGCGACGCCGCACTCGAAGAGGTCGCTGCCATCGCGATGGCAGAAGGCGTCGCGGGCCTGATCGCGACCAACACCACCGTGGAGCGCCCGCCGCTCGTGTCGCCTGCTGCAGCGGAGACTGGAGGGCTATCCGGTCGTCCTCTGGCGCGCAGGTCGCTCGAGGTCCTGCGCGTGTTGCGCGCCTCCACACCGTTGCCCATCGTCTCGGTCGGGGGCATCTTCGAGGCGGACGACGCCATCCAGAGGCTCGAGGCGGGTGCGGACCTGCTCCAGCTCTACACCGCCATGATCTACCGCGGACCCGGGATCGCGAAACAGATCCTGCGCGGCGTGCTGGCCGAACTGGAACGCCGCGGTCTCGCACACGTATCGGAACTCGGGGGTAGGTGAGGCGCGCGCGACGCTCGTGACACGCGGGGTCGCGTGCGGCACTCGCGTCACGCGGGGTCGCGCGAGACACCAAGGCCACGCGCGCTCGCGCGAGGCGACCAGGCCAGGCGCGCTCGCGCCGTAAGGCGCCAGGGCCACGCGCGCTCGCCCATCTCTCCAACTACTCGCCCCGATCGCCGCCGCCGCGTTCCCCTTCGTTGGCGGTAGCGGGTTTCCGCGCCTGCCACGGCACTTCGGCGTGACCGGCGCGAACGTTGGCCACACGCGCCAGCGTGAACAGCAGGTCGGACAAGCGGTTCAACGCCGGCACCACGTGAGGGCCGATCTCCGCGTGACGTGCGAGCGTGACGCAGCGGCGTTCGGCACGGCGCACCATGGTCCGCGCCATCTGCAGCGCCCCTGACGCACTGGTGCCGCCGGGCAACACGAACTGCTTGAGTGGCGGGATCTCCACGTCGTACCGGTCGATCCATTCCTCGAGCAGCGTGACGTCGTGGTCGTCGATGGCGCGTACGTACGCTCGTTGACGCGCTCCATGCGGCGTGGCGAGGTCGGCCCCGACGTCGAACAGCAGGCTCTGAAGCGCGCCGAGGTCTTCGTCGAGGCGAACGGCGGGCTCGCCTGTCTGGCCGTTCCCTTCGTGGAGCAACGCACGCGCCAAGCCGAGGGCAGCGTTGGCCTCGTCGACGGCGCCGTACGCTTCGACGCGCGCGTCGTCCTTCGGGATCCGTTCGCCGCCGAACAGACCCGTGTCACCTGCATCACCGGTTCGGGTGTAGATCTTCATGCCGCAGGATAGCGTGAGCGTCGCACGTTAGACTGGCGGCGCCCGGACGCTGGGCAGGAACGGCGGCCACGGATGGACCTCTCCTTCTTCACGGACTTCACGCTTCTCGGCAACACGCTGCTTCGCTGGGTGATCGCGTTGGCCGTCGCCGTGGTGGTGTACGTCGCGCTGCGCGTGGTACGCAAGGCGCTGCGAAGCCGCGTTCGCGACGCCGCTACGCGCACACGCAACGGCGTCGACGACGTGATCGTCGCTGTCCTCGCCGCCACCATGACCTTCTTCTTCCT
This sequence comes from uncultured bacterium, assembly GCA_964582795.1. Classification (GTDB taxonomy): domain Bacteria; phylum Deinococcota; class Deinococci; order Deinococcales; family Trueperaceae; genus CAZACZ01. Next base: position 13,326 of record CAZOTV010000028.1, on the reverse strand, counting down.
GGCGGCGGCGGTGTTCGCGGCCACGCACGTGCTGGCACTCGACGACACCGTCCGGAGCGTCCTCCGTCAGGGCTTCGTGCTGATCCTCCTGGTCCAGGTGTTGGTCTGGGGCAACACGGCGCTCGTAAAGGTGCTCGAGATCTACCGCCGCCAGAACGACCTCGACCCCACCAGGCGAACGTCCTTGTCGGCCATGAGCTTCGTGGGTCGCCTGGTGCTGTTCTCGGTCGTGCTGTTGCTGGCGCTCGACAACCTCGGCTTCGAGATCACCACGCTTCTGGCGGGCCTCGGCATCACTTCGCTGGCCGTCGCCTTGGCGCTTCAGAACATCCTGGGCGACCTGTTCGCTTCGCTGTCGATCTTGTTCGACAAGCCGTTCGAAGTCGGCGACTTCATCGTCGTCGGCGACTATCAGGGGACGGTCGAGAACGTCGGCCTCCGGACCACGCGCCTTCGCAGCCTCTCCGGCGAGCAACTGGTGTTCGGGAACCACGACCTGCTGGCCAGCCGGATCCGCAACTACAAGCGCATGCAGGAGCGCCGTGTGGTGTTCGCGCTGGGCGTCGAGTACGGCACGAGGGCCGAGAAGCTCGAACGGATCCCCGCGCTCGCCCAAGAGGCCATCGAGGAACAGCAGGACACCCGCTTCGATCGCGCGCACTTCAAATCGTTCGGGGCGTTCTCGCTCGACTTCGAGATCGTCTACTACATGCTCAATGCAGACTACGCCGCCTTCATGGACACGCAGCAGGCGATCAACCTGCGGCTCTACCGCCGCTTCGAGGAAGAGGGCATCACGTTCGCCTTCCCGACGCAAACGTTGATGCTCGACACCGCCGCGGGGCGGTCGCTGCCCGTGTCCTTGCAGGGAACGAAGTCGTAGCCGGCGCGGCCCGCTTCGACAGCGTCATGAGCCTCAGAACCGCGCGGGGGATCGTCGCCAGTCGCTCCGCAGGACGAAGATGGGCCCGCTGCCTGAGGTTGTCATGCCCGTTCTGCACGATCTTGTGAAGGATGGCTTCGTAGTTCCAAGCCGCCACCGCCACACCGACGGCGGCGCCGCCGCGCAGTGAACCGATGCCCCGCCAACCTTCCCGGTAGAGCCGCCTTGCGTCGGCAGCCAACTCGTCGATGAGCGCGACGTAGGCAGGGGTCACGCGCCCTGCGCGCAGGTCGCGTACGTCCACGCCATGCCGCGCGAGGTCCTCGGACGGTAGGTAGCATCGTCCCTGGGCGAGGTCCTCGCCGACGTCGCGCAGCACGTTGGTGATCTGCATCGCTTGGCCGAGCGCCACGGCTCGCTCGAGCGTCACCGCACCACCGCGGTAACCTGAGATCGGCGCGATGAGAAGCCCGACGACACCGGCCACCCGGTACGCGTACGTCATCAGGTCGTCGTGGGTCGTGAAGCGGGCTCCGGCGAGGTCGGTCTCGAAGCCCTTCCGCAACTCGGCGAACGCGGCAAGCGGGATGTCGAACCGTCGCACCGCCCAGGCGAGCGCCAGCTCCACCGCTTCGTCCTGACGGGGCACGCCGGCGTAGGCGCGCTCGATCCCGTCCCACCACGACGCCAAGCGCGCGCGGGCTTCGCTGGATCCCGGCGCTTCGTCGACCGCGTCGTCGCCCAGGCGGCACGCGGCGTAGACGGCGAACACCGCCTTGCGCCGGTCGCCTCGGTACAGACGCGCCCCGAGATGGAAGGTGTTCGAGTGCCTCGCCGTCAGCCTCGCGCAGGCGGCGAACGCCCGCTCGAGTCGGTCTTGCGATACCGGCGCGTTCGGCGGCAGGGTGCCGGAGCGGGGCGTCTGCGAGGTCGCGGCCATGTAGGGACGGTAGGCGTCCCCGGCATGAACGAACCGTGCCTTGGAACCAAGTCGGTCGCGCCGGTCGCGCCGGCCGCGCCGGTCGCGCCCGACCATCGAAGCTCGGTCCTCGAAGCGGCTACCGCTCGACGCTCGGACCGCCGGCGACGCCGTCGGCGTCCACTCGATGGCCGTAGCGACGCTCCACGTAGGCGTCGAGCATGCGCTGGAACTCCGGCACGATGGCGTTTCCGCGAAGCGTGGCAACGAGCGCGCCGTCCTGGTACACGGGCGCGCGCGGCGACTCGCCGGTGCCCGGGAGACTGATCCCGATGTCGGCGTGCTTCGACTCGCCGGGGCCGTTCACGATGCAGCCCATCACCGCCACGCGGAGCCCTTCCACACCGGGGTAGCGCTCGCGCCAGCCGGGCATCTGCGCGCGCAGGTACGCCTGGATGTCGCGTGCCATCTCCTGGAACAGCGTGCTGGTGGTGCGACCACAGCCGGGACAGGCGGTGACGCTTGGCGCGAAGCGCCTCAGGTCGAGAGCCTGCAGCACCTCCTGCGCGATCTCCACCTCGCGCTCGCGCGGCGCACCGGGGTCGGGCGTGAGCGAAACGCGGATGGTGTCCCCGATGCCATCGGCCAGGAGCGGCGTGAGTGCCGCGGTGCTCGCGACGGCGCCCCGTACGCCCATGCCCGCCTCGGTGAGGCCGAGGTGAAGCGGGTAGTCGCAACGCGTGGCGAGCGCGCGATAGACGTCCCACAGGTCGCGGACGCCCGACACCTTCGCGCTGATGACGATGCGGTCGTGCGGCAACCCGTGCTCCTCGGCGAGCTCCGCCGACAGCAGGGCCGAGCGAAGCATGGCCTCGATGAGCACGTCGCGGGACGATGCGGGGTCGGGCTTGCGGGCGTTCTCGTCCATGAGCTCGGTCAGGAGGTCCTGGTCCAGCGAACCCCAGTTGACCCCGATGCGCACCGGCTTGCCGTGGTCCTTCGCGACCTCGACGATGGTCAGGAAGTTCTCGTCCCGACGCCTGCCCGGCCCGACGTTGCCGGGGTTGATGCGGTACTTGTCGAGAACGCGGGCCGCGTCCGGGTGATCGACCAGGAGCTTGTGACCGTTGTAGTGGAAATCGCCCACCAGGGGAACGTCGACGCCCATGTCCTCGAGGCGCGCGCGGATCTCGGCCACCGACGCGGCGGCTGCGTCGTCGTTGACGGTGATGCGTACGATCTCGCTGCCGGCCCGGGCCAGCGCCGCGACTTGCGCCGCCGTGCCAGCCGCGTCGGATGTGTCGGTGTTGGTCATGGACTGCACCACGACAGGGTGCCCGCTGCCGATCGGCACGCGACCGACCCATGTCGTGGGAGTGGAGCGCCGCAGGGTGAGGTCCATCGCGGACCAGTGTACCGGCGCGAGTGGCGCCGGCAGTGGTCTCGGGGCCACGGTCGGGGCGCGAGATCGGGGCGCGAGATCGGGGCGCGAGATCGAAGCGCGAGATCGAAGCGCGAGATCGAGGCCAGGCTCCGGCGCGGTGGTAGCGAGGCTCGCCAGCGCGGCCAAGGGCCACGGCGCCCCTTCGGCCTGGTCGGGTGTGCGGCCGGTGGTGGACCTCAGTCGCGTAAGAGCTCGAGCACCGACGGCAGCAGGTGTTGCGTGGTGCTGATCCCTTCGCCCCCGTGGATGCCCGGGGTGCCGTCCCAGGCGCCGAACCAGCCGCCGGCCTCCGGCAGGATGACGCCGAAGGGACCGGCGTCGTACGCGTTCAGGATGGGGTCGAGCATCAGCTCGAGGCGGCCGGTCGCCACGCACGCGTGGCCATACGCGTCGGACCAACCGGCGCGGTGATACGTGGCGGCCTGCACCCGCTGCCACGCGCGCTCCTTACCGTGCCTAGCGAACGAGGCCGCATCGGTGAACGCGACAATCGCGCGATCGAGCGCCTCGGTGTCGCGCACGAAGCAAGGCCTGCCGTTGACGAAGCAGCCGCCACCCAGGGTCGCGTAGACCATCTCGTCGAGCGCGGGGAAGTACGCCGCGCCCACCTCGACGCGGTCCTCCACCTCCAGCGCGAGCAGTACCGCGTACAGAGGAACCCCGCGCATGAAACTCTTGGTTCCGTCGATCGGGTCCACGTACCAGCGGAGCGGCGCCTCGGGCCGGCTCACACCGAGCTCCTCGCCGACGACACCGTGGTCGGGGAAGGCGGCTTCCAAGCGCGCGCGGATGAGCTCCTCCGCCGCGCGGTCGGCGACCGTGACGGGCGTGTCATCGTCCTTGAACTCGGGACGCACGCCCGCGCCGAAGTAGCCGAGCGTCAGCCGGCCCGCGTCGTACACCGCTTCCAGGCAGACCTCCAGGGCCCGACGATGATCCATGTCCGTCCCTTCCCTCCGCAGCAGTTCTCGGGTCCGGGCGCCACCCGGAGCACCCGTGCCCGCCCGGCACCGCGCCGCCCTCGGCCCTGCCCAGACCGCGGCGGCGGCCCCGACGCCGGCGGCGCGCGCCACCGAAGCGGCCGCGGAAAGCGCGTCCAGCGCGAGTGCTAGGATACCCGCACCATGCTCATCACGCGTGAACAGCTCGAGCAGGCCGAGCGAAACGTGCTCGCGCCGTACGCTTGTCTCGCCGCGGAGTCGCGCGGCCGGCTCCATCCCGAGAACGAGAGCGCGCATCGCACCGCCTTCCAGAAGGACCGCGATCGCGTGGTCCACACCAGCGCCTTCCGACGACTCGAGTACAAGACGCAGGTCTTCGTGAACTACGAGGGCGACTACTACCGCACGCGCCTGACGCACACCCTCGAGGTTGCGCAGGTCGCGACCAGCATCGCGCGCGCGCTCGGTCTCAACGAGGACTTGGCCGAGACCATCGCTCTCGCCCACGACCTCGGACATCCACCGTTCGGGCACGCCGGCGAGAAGGCGCTCGACGAGTTCGCGCGTGGCATCGGCGGCTTCGATCACAACCAACAGAGCCTGCGCATCGTCACGAAGATCGAGCGGCGCTACCCGTCCTTCCCCGGCCTGAACCTCACCTGGGAGACGCTCGAAGGAATCATGAAGCACGAGACGGAGTACGACGTACCCGACCCGTCGTGGGAGCCCGACGTGCAACCCACGCTGGAAGCGCAGGTCGTGAACGTCGCCGACGAGGTGGCGTACAACGCGCACGACCTCGACGACGGTCTACGCTCGGGCCATCTGGACCCGCGTCGCATCGCCGAGGTCCCGTTGGTGGGCGAACTGATGGGCCGTCTCGGCATCGATCCGGAGCGCTTCGATAGTGGTGCTCGGTACGTCCTCGTCCGTGAGCTCCTCGGCGAGGTGATCACCGACGTCGTGCACGCCACACACGCGAGGCTGGAAGACGCCCGCGTGCGCACGTTGGCGGACGTGCGGGCCGCCCCCGGGAAGCTCCTCGGTCCGTCGGACGCGATGGGAGCTGGCCTTCGCCAGCTGAAGGACTTCCTGTACCAGAACTTCTACTTCCACTACCGGCTCATCCGGATGACCCGGAAGGCGCACCAGATCCTCGAGCGCATCTTCCACGCCTACGTCGCGACGCCCGACATGCTGCCCCCGAACGTGCTCGAGCAGGCGTCCGAACTCGGCTTGGAGCGGGCCGTCACCGACTACCTGGCCGGCATGACGGACCGCTACGCCAACGACGAGTACCGGCGGCTCTTCGAACCGACGGCGTTGACTTGATCGACGAAACCTAGGGGACGCCGCGCCATCCGGCTACGGGCCGTCGTTCAGTACGTCGCGCGGGCGGCGCCGATCAGGCTCCCGTCCTCCGCGTCACGCAACCAAGCGACGGCGTACCCACCGCGCAGCACGCGAACGATGACCCACGGGCTGGTGAGTGCCTGGGTCGTCAACGCGTCGGGGGCTGGCTCGGTGAAGACGACCTCGAGGTAGAGCTCGCCGTCCTCCTCGCGCACGCGGCGCACCTCGATGCCGTAGCCTCCCGTCGCCTTCTCGCCGGCCATCAACGCCACGATCGTCTCGCGTCGGAAGTCCACGTCGGGAAGCGGCGGCACCTGTAGCTGCCGACCGTGCAGCCGGCTCCACAGTCCGATCAGCTGGTCGCGGTTCCCGACCAGCTGGTACGTGGGGCCATCGAAACCGACGGCCTGGCCGCCCCGTGCCAGGACCTCCCATGGCAGCTGCTCCGGCGCGGGTCGGTACGCGGTCTCGTCGGTCACGATCTCGGTCTGAACGTAGACGCCGGTCCGGCGATGCTCCGCGAGGCCGTCCACGGAGCGCGTGGGCAACCGCCCAGCGGGCATCTCCGTCACCACGAACGGCCGCCCGCTCGCCTCGAACGCGTCGGCCATCGCGTCGGCCTCGCCGTTGGTCAGCAGGCCGATGCCCCGCAGCCGGTTCAGCCGCGGTCGTGGGACGACCCGCTGCTCCACGCCGGAAGCGACCTCGTCGGCGAGGCTCAAGTAACGCTGCCCGTCGAAGTACACGACCTCCCCGACCAGCGTGGAGGACACGACTTGCAGGTCGGTGGTGAAGGGGATCCGTGACACGGTGACGGGCGGCTCGTCGAGCGGGGTCACTGCGCTCCGCAGGTACGCCGCCCCGTCCACAAAGGATGCGCCGCGCACGGCGTACGGCGCCGCCAAGATGCGTTCGCTCCCGGTCGGCTCCGTCAGTGTGATGGTCTTGCCCTCGTACGTGATCTCCGCCGGGGCGCCGTAGAAGTACGTGAGGCGCGCGTTCAACAGGCCGTAGACGTACACGTCGCTCATCGACGGCGAACCTTCCGGGGCGCAGCCGGCGAGCAAAGCGGCGATCGCCGCGAGAACGAGCACGTTGCGTGGCATTCGGACCTCCGGCCGCATGCTACCACCGGCCCATTGAGAGGTTTCTGAGCGCAACCTCATCGCCACACTTGCTAACCTCCCACCGTGCAGGTCGCATCCGACGACGAGACGCGCGTGCTCATCCTGTCCGCTTCCATCGGCGGCGGTCACGTCGCGGCGGGTCGCGCGCTGGCGAACGGCTTCGTAGCGCGCGGCGCCCAGGTGGAGCACGTCGACCTGCTGGAGCACACGGCGGCGCCGTTCCGCCGCTTGTACCGCCAGGCCTACTTCGACCTCGTGCGCACCGTGCCCGACCTGGTCGAGTGGCTCGGCCGACGACTCGATCGCCACCCGAGCGAGCTGCGCACCACCCAACAACAGCTACGCGCTCGCCTCGTTCGCCTCCTGTCCTACGAGGTTCCCCGGATCATCGACCGTTACCGGCCCGACGTGCTGGTTCACACGCACTTCTTGGGCGCAGAGATCGTCAGCGGCAGGCTGAAGCGTCACCGCGCCCTGCCGCAGGTCGAGGTGATCACCGACTTCTTCGCCCACAGCTTCTGGCTGCAGCCGGGCATCGCGCGCTACTTCGTCGCAACGGAGGAAGTGCGCGTGCACCTGCTGGCGGCCGGAGTCGACGCCCACCGCGTCCGCGTCACCGGCATCCCCATCGACCCGAGCTTCGGTGCGCTCCCAGACAGCGCCCAGGCGCGAGCGCGCCTCGGCATCGACCCGTCGCGCGAACTGCTCCTGGTGCTGGCAGGGGGCATGGACACCGACGACCTCCGGACGCTGCTCCAGCAACTCAGGGGCTTCCGTTGGCCGCTTCAGGTGATGGTGGTCTGTGGCCGAAGCACCGAGTCGGCCGTGCTGGCGCGCGACCTCGTTGCCGAAGCGCCCGGCCCGACCTCGTTCGACGTGCGCGGCTTCGTCGACGACATGGCGACCCTCATGGCCGCGGCGGACCTGGCCGTCACCAAGCCGGGCGGGTTGACCTCGAGCGAGGCGTTGGCGGCCGGTCTGCCGCTGATGCTGATCCGGCCGTACCCGCTGCAGGAAGAAGCGAACGCCAACGTGCTGCTCGAGCACGGCGTCGCGGTCCGGGTCGAGCCGCTGTCGACCTTCGGTCACAAGTTGCGCCGCTTGCTGGAGGAGCCCGAGCGTCGCAGCGCCATGCGGGCCGCCACGAAGTCGTTGGCGCGGCCGAACGCCGCCGACGACATCGCCAGGGCCGTCCTGGAAGAGACCCTTGGCCACCCCAGGCAGGCGGGCGTGCGATGAGCGCTCGTCGGCAGCGTGAGCGTCGTCGCGGCGGGAGCGTCGCGCGGCTCGCCGCCATCGGCTTCGTGGCGTGGTGGCTAGCGTCGATCCCGGCATGGGCTGCGAACGAAGGTGTTCCCGCGTCGGATCCTGGTCCGGCGCTCGCTTCTCTCGAGCCACCAGCTCGCGGTAGCCAAGTCGACGTGGACGTCGTGGTCTTCGGCAGCGAGCCCGAAGCCATCGTGGCGGCCATCGCGGCCGCCGAGGAGGGGGCGCGTACCCTCCTGATCACCGAGGACGAACGGCTCGGTGGTCTGTTCGTGCTGGGCGAACTCAACATGCTCGATCTGCGCACGCAGCCGCACGACTATCAGCTCGGACTGTTCGACCGGTGGTGGCGCCTCGTGGGCCGCGGCAAGGCGTTCGACGTTCCACGCGCCGAGCGCGCCTTCGAGACGATGCTGGCAGACGCCGGCGTCGTGGTGTGGCGTGGCGTCCGTGACGTGCGTCCGACGCACGACGGCCTCGGCACCATGACGGGCGTCTCCGTCGTGGACCTCGACGTCGAAGTGCGCGCCCACCAGGTGATCGACGGAAGCGCGGATGCCGACCTGGCAGCCGCGGCGGGCGCGGCGTTCGACGTCGGTTGGCAAGGCTTCGGTGTCGACCAGCGCATGGCGGACACGCTGGTGTTCCGCGTCTCGGGTGTCGACTGGGACTCCCTCCAGAGCGTCGCCGAGCTGCGCGGTCACGGGTACGCCACCGCGCGCGGAGACGTCGCGTGGGGGGCCTTCGGCGGCGCGCCCCTGGCCTACCAACCGGTCGAGCCGGGCCTGCGGCTGCGTGGCCTCAACCTCGGTCGTCAAGATGACGGCACGGTCCTCGTGAACGCGCTTCTGGTGTACGGTGTCGACCCGTTCGAAGAGGCGAGCCGCGCCGACGGTATGGAGCGGGCGGCGAAGGAAGCGCCACGCATCGTGGCCTACCTCGCGCAGCACGTTCCCGGCTTCGAGCGCGCGGCCTTCGCGGGGGTCGCCGATCGGCTGTACGTGCGCGAGACCCGTCACCTTCAGGCGCAGTGCGTCCTGAGCGCCGAGGACGTGTTCGCCAATCGCGTGACCCACCTCGACGTGGCGGCGGGCGGGTACCCGCTGGACGCGCAGTCGTTCACGCCGCACGACAACGGCATCGCCTTCGGCGTCCCCGAGATGTACGGCGGGAGGCTCTGCATGCTGCTGCCGCAAGATCTCTCGAACCTCTGGGTGGTGGGGCGCAGCGCAGGGTACGACCCCGTGGCGTTCACCAGCGCGCGCGTCGTGCCATTCGGCATGGCCATGGCAGAAGCAGCCGGCGTGGCGGCCGCCAGGGCGACGAGACTCGGCGCGCGTGCCGGCGCCGTGGCGTCCTTGCCCGACCACGTCACCGCCGTGCGCGCTCGCTTGGCGGAGCGCGGCGCGTACCTACCGAGCGTTCGGCCGCGCGCGCCCATCGGCCCGACCGGTGACCCCGGCTACGACGACTTCCTCTTGCTGGCCAGTCGCGGTCTTGCAGGCGCGGGATACGACAACGATCCGCGACTCGACGAACCCGTGAGCGCCGCGTCGCTCGCGTACATGCTGCAGCACGTGGCGACTCGCTTCTACCAGCGCCACGACGTCGGTGCGCGCGTCGTGGACGCGGCGCATCGCGCCACCGGTGGCCATCTGGCTGCGCCCTTGACGGCGGAGGTGGCTGCCAGCATCACCTACGAAGCCGCCTGCGCGCTGGCGCTATGCCCGGAAGCGACGTCCTGGACCGCACTGGCCGGGGCGCAACTGGTCTCTTCTCCCACGGCGCCGTCGGGGGTGCTCACGCGCGCCGAGATGTACGGCGTGGCGGCAGCGGTGGCGCGCCGAGCGGCGCAGTACCGCGCGGCCTCGGACGTGCCGTGACGCCCTAGCTCGTCGGCCCTTCGCCGGTCGCCGGCGCCTGCAGCAGGCCGTCGACGAACTGGCGCGCGGTGCGGCCGGAGTACCCGTTGCCCCACTCGGCGAACCGGATCGCGCGTTCGTGTAGGTCCTCGACGTGGAGGTGGTGGCGTTCCATCAGGCCCTTCACGACCTCGAGGTACCTGCGCTGGTTCGCGTCCGGGAAGGTGAGCGTCAAGCCGAAGCGGTCGGCCAGCGCCAGGCGCTCGTGGTGCGTGTCCCAGCGGTGCACGTCGTCGTCGAGCGGGTCGGGACGCTCGCGGTGCCGCTCGCGGAGGAGGTGGCGCCGGTTGCTGGTGGCGTACACGGCCACGTTCGACGGTCGCTTGGCGAGCCCACCCTCGAGCAACGACTTCAGCGGTCGGTACCGCTGGTCGCCGTCCTCGAAGGCGAGGTCGTCGACGAAGAGCACGAAGCTCTGAGGCAGGTCGCGCAGGCGCTCGATGAGCACGGGAAGCTCGTGCAATGCCTCGAGGGGCACCTCCACGAGCCGCAACCCGGCGTCCTGGTATCGGGCCAGCAGGCCACGCACGGCGGTCGACTTGCCGCTTCCCCGAGGACCGTAGAGCAGCGCGTCGTGCGCGGGCGCGCCACGCAGGAGCGCTTCGGTGTTCTCTCGCAGGCGCTCGAGGGTGGGCTCGAGGCCCACCAGCGTGCCGAGGTCCACGATGTCCGGGAACCGCACCGAGACGAGGCCGCCGTCGCTCCACCGCAAAGCGGGGTGCAGCGCGGCCGGCCCCGCGCCGTGACGGGCGAACCAGCCTTCCACCCGTACGACCCGGTCCTCGAGGTCGGGTGAGGTCAAGCCGGCGATGAGTTGCAGGACCCGCTCTTCGGCCGGGTCATCTTCGTCGAGCGCAGGCGCCAGCGTCGCAAGCGGCAACGGTGCCGTCAGCCCGTTCGCTTCGCAGAGCGAGGCGTAATCGGTCCGAGCCATCCGCCCCAGGGTGTCGAGGTCGCGCCGCAACGCCGCGCGGAGTCCTTCCGGTAGTCCCGAGCGCGCGGCCGAAGCCACCGGCGACGGCAAGGACGCGATCCCCACCGCGATCGCCGTGGGCACATCGGGGAGCGCGGCGTCGATCAACGCCCCGACGAGCGCGTCGTATGCCTCGGACATCTCGCTCGGGTCGGGCCGGCCGGCGGCGTGGCGTGTCGCCCGGTCCAGGCGAGCCAGGGCCCGCCACCAAGCGTGACGGACCAGCGCCGGGAACACGACAGGGGTCTCGTCCTTGGCCAAACCGGGACGCGGCCCCGGGCTTCCGTCCTCGTTCCCGGCCGCGATATCGTCCTTGGCCGCCTGGGGCCGCATGTGGGGGTCGGTTTCCGAACTCATGCGTCCCCCTCGCGTCGGCTCCCGGGCCGCACCGGGCGAGGCTCGCCCGCGGTCGCGAGACCGGCGGCCCCGAAGGTTCCCGATGCCGTGGAATGCCGTGGTGCATCTGACGCTGAAAGCGACGCCGAAGGCGACGACAGTCGAGCCAACGCCCGCGCCATCGCCCGCTCCCCGGCCGCGATCGCCCTCGGCGAGCGGTGGAAGTCCCACCACGCGATCTCGGCGTCCACCGAGACCAGCAGGCAACCGCGCGGAGCACGCAACGGTCGGCTGTACGAACGCAGCGAGATGGCGAGACCGCGCGCCATCTGGCCGAACGGCCCGGCGCTACCGAGGCGGGCGGCGGTCCGGTAGTAGCGGCGACCGATCCCCGAAGCGTTGAAGCGCCGCACGAGGCGGATGACGCGCGAGCGGCGCACGTCCACCCCGGTGTGCACGCCGACCTTCGTGGCTGCATCGAATCCTTCCAAGGCGCGGAACGGGACCGTCTCCACGAACCCACCGTCGATCAGCACGCGACCGTCGACGTGCACGGGCGCGAACACGCCCGGCAGGGCGCAGCTCGCTCTCACGGCGGCAGCCACGGAGCCGCTTCGCATCACCACCGGCTCACCGCTCACCAGGTCGGTACAAGCGATGGCCAGCGGAAGGCGCGCGTCGTCGAAGGTGGCGCCGAAGAAGAACTTGCGGTCGAGCCAGTCGGCTAGGCGTCGACCGTGGATCAGGGCGCCGCGGTGCCATCCGAAGTCGAACCCCTGGCGCCAGATCTCCGCCACATCCTGGGAGCGTACGACCCGCTCGAGCTCCAGCCCATGCCCTCCCAAGGCGTAGAGCGCCGCCATGATGGCGCCGAAGCTCGTGCCTGCGACACCGGCGATCGGCCGACCGGACTCCTCCAGAGCCTTCAGCGCGCCGATGTGCGCCATCCCGCGCGCGGCCCCACCGCCGAGGGCGACCGCCACCGATGCCGCGCTTGGCGTGGACGCCGTGGTCCATGGGCCGATCGACGGCGCCTGGCGAGCGCGAGCGTCCCCGGTCCGCAGCCGCGGGTCGGAAGGGTCGGACATGGCGACCATGGTACACCTCGCCAGACCGCCACGCGCCGACGGGTGCGGCACGAAGCGCGCCCAGGACGCGAACGTTGGCTTCTCGCCGACCGTTTCCCCGCGTCTTCGCGAGGCAGCGACGGTGGTACAGTGCCTGTGCATGACCGCCCTCTACCAACGCGCTCGCCCGGTCACGTTCGGCGAGGTCGTCGGCCAGGACCACGTCAAGGAAGTGCTCGTTTCGGCCGTGCGACGTGGCCGAACCGGCCACGCGTACCTGTTCTCCGGACCCCGTGGCGTAGGCAAGACGACCAGCGCTCGCCTGCTGGCGATGGCGGTCAACTGCGAGGCCGAGGATGCCGCCGATCGCCCGTGCGGCATCTGCGAGTCGTGTCGCCTGGTGCAGAACGGATCGCACCCCGACGTGGCCGAACTGGACGCAGCCTCGAACAACTCGGTCGAGGACGTTCGCGCTCTGCGTGAGCGGGTCGGCCTGGCCAGCCTGCGGGGCGGAACGCGCGTCTGGATCCTCGACGAGGCGCACATGTTGAGCAAGGCCGCCGCCAACGCGCTGCTGAAGACCCTGGAGGAGCCGCCTCCGGGTCTGCTGTTCGTGCTCGCCACGACGGAGCCGGAGAAGCTGCCGCCGACGATCCTCTCCCGTTGCCAGCACTTCCGCTTCCGGCGCCTCACCGACGCCGAGATCCAAGGCAAGCTCGAGCGACTGTGCGGGGCGGCCGGTGTCGAGGCCGAGTCCGGGGCGCTGTCCCTGGTCGCGAGGGCCGCGGACGGCGGGATGCGCGACGCCGAGTCGTTGCTCGATCGGCTCTTGGTGACGGGAGGACCGATCACCGAAGCAGCGGTCGAAGAAGCGCTCGGCTTGCCGCCACAGGAACGCCTGTGGGCGATGGCGCGCGCGCTGGCAGATGACGACCTGTCCACCGTGCTCGAGGACGCCGCGGACCTCTACCGCGCCGGCTACGCACCGCGCACACTGGCCGAGCAGGTCGCGCGCATCCTGCGTGACGCGCTGTACCTGCTGCTTGCCGGCGACGATCGCCTCGGGCTCGATCAGGACGATCTGCTGCGTCTGCT
>CAZOTV010000027.1:2637-32065 GCA_964582795.1 uncultured bacterium | reverse complement strand
TGGCGCGCACGTCGTCGGTGAGTTCGACGCCGTCGACGACGATCTTGCCCTCCTGATGTTCCTCGAGGCGGTTGATGCAGCGGATGAGGGTCGACTTGCCCGACCCCGACGGCCCGATGACGACGACCACCTCGCCGCGGTTCACGGACATGTGGATGTCCTTGAGCACGTGGAACTCCCCGAACCACTTGTTCAGGCCCTCAATCTCGATGATGCGTTCGCCGCCGTCCGGCGCGTCGGCGCGGACGACGTTCGCGAGCGTAGCGGTGTCGGTCATGCGGTTCCTTTCTCGCCCCGGGTCTGCGGGGTCTCCATCGCGGACATGCACGCCACGCCGAACGCGCAACGAAGCGCGGACCTCCAGCGCCGGGGGAAGGTGTGTCCGTACGCCCGCCGCGTCATCGCGTCCCCACTCCGAGCTGCTTCTCCAGCTGGCGCGACGCGACGCTCATGCGGAACGCGAAGAACCAGTAGATGAACGCGAGGAACAACGACAGCTCCAGGCGGATGCCGCCGGGCACCACCAGCGATGCCGGTTGGTTGGCGACGACGTCGGCGACGTTGAAGAAGTCGAAGAGGCCAACGATGAACACCAGCGACGTGTCCTTGAACAAGCCGATCGCCTGGCCCACGATGGCGGGGATGACGGCCCGCAAGGCTTGCGGCAGCACGATCAGGAACGTCGTCTGCCACGCCGAAAGGCCGAGGGCGCGAGCCGCCTCGCTCTGCCCCTTCGGGACGGCCTGCAGCCCGCCACGAACGTTCTCCGCCATGTAGGCGGCGCTGAAGAGCGTCACAGCGACCAGGGCGCGAGCCAGCGCGCTGATACGGTCCGGGTCGGAGATGCCCAGGAGCAACGGCACCAACAGCGAAGCGATGAAGAGCCAGGTGATCAGCGGCGCGCCACGGATGATCTCGATGAACCCGATGGAGGTGACCTTGATGATCGGAAGCTTGCTGCGCCGGCCAAGCGCCAAGGCGATCCCGAGCGGGAAGCTGACGACGATGCCCACCACCGACAGCACCATCGTGAGAAGGAACCCGCCCCACTGTCGGCTGTGCACAACCTGCAGCGGACCCTCGTCGAAGACGCCGTTGAGCAGCACGAACGCCGCGATCACGGACACGCTCCACAGCCACGGCAGCGCCCGCCCGACCTTGGGAACGCCGAGGCCGATTCCGAAGCCGGCCAACCCCGCCACGGCGCCGGCCGCCCAACCGAAGCGCACCGAAGGCCAGAACGCCAGGCCGATCACGGCCAATACCGCCACCAGCGCATAGAACCACCAGAACACGCCGCGCACGATGACCATGCCTTGCATGGCGCGGCCGACGCCGGCGTTGAGGCCGAGCAGCGCCATGATGAGCGCCACGATGGCGAACGGTCGCCAGAGCAGGTCGGTGGGGTAGCGGTAGACGGCGAACAGCTTGAGGTTGTCCCACAGCTGCTGCCAGTAGGCGCCGCCGAACATCCAACCCGCAAGTCCGAAGATCGCCCACCCTATGACCGCGATGCCGATGAGCGACACGATGGCGTCGACGGTGCTCCCGAACAGGTTCGTACGGAGCCACACGAGGGCCCCGGAAGCCGCTTGCGGAGGACGGCGAGACGGGATCACGTCAGCGCTCCACGAGCGCGAGACGCGCGTTGACGATGTTGAGCACGAACGCGAAGGCGAGGCTCACGAGGAGGTAGGCGACGATGATCATGATGGTCACCGGGACGGTGGCGCCCGTCTGGTTGGCGATGATGATGCTGATGGTGAAGAGTTCGGCGTAGGCGGCAAGCGGAGCCAGCGAGGAGTTCTTGGTGAGGTTCAGGTACTGACTGATCATCGGCGGCAGGATGATCCGCAGCGCCTGCGGGAAGACCACGAAGCGGAACGTCTGGTTCCCGCTCAAGCCTAGCGCCATGGCCGCTTCGCGCTGGCCCTTCGGCACCGCCTGCAGGCCGCCGCGGACGATCTCGGCGATGAAGCTGGCCGTGTACACCACCAGCGCGAGCAACAGCGCGAGGTAGTTGGTGCTCAGCCGCGCCCCGCCCACGTACGTCGAAACTGGGATGGTCGGCACCGACCAGACCAACGGCCTACTCTCGCGAAGCCGCACCACGAGGCCGAGTTCCGGCGTGTCCGGCGCGGCGGCGGCTGGTGGCGCGAAGAGCTGGGCTGGGCTCACGTTGGCGCCCGCTGAGGCGGCGGCTTCGCCCGGCGCCTCCGCCTCGAAGCGTGGGAGACGCGCCTCCCCGTTCCGATCGGCCACCAACGTACGCTGGAAGCCTTCGGCGACGAGGTGGATCCGCGCGCGGTAGCCGCTCGGGCGCGCCGCGTCCGGATCCATCTCCTCGCCGCGATCGTAGGCGCCGTTACCGTCGAGATCGCGGTACACGATCCCACGCGAGGGGTAGTCGACGAAGTGGATCTTCAAGTCGCGCTCGGCGGCAGCCTCCGGATCGGCGAAGGCGACCTCGACGCGCTCGAATTCGGCCTCGCGGAACGGCGGGAAGTAGAACCGTCCGTAGCGCACCGTGCGCGACTCGGACAAGTCCTGGGTCTGCACTTCGAGGAAGCCTGCTTCGAGGGTCGCTTCGAGCGGGGCGTACGGCAGGTAGGGTTCGGCGACATCGCGCTCCCCGTTCCCGTCTTCGTCGAGGAAGGCCGTCACGACGCCGGAGACCTCGCGGAACGTAGTCTCGGCGCCTTGCGGGAGCGCACCGCGGCCCACGGCCAGGTACGATACCAGCGCAAGTGCGACGAACACCGCGACCCCGGGGAGGAACGCGTTGCCGGGACGGTCGGCGAGCCTCAGCGCACGCCGCCGAAGCACCCACGTCGCCAACCCGGCCACCAAGGCGAGTCCGACCCACGGCCACCAGGCAGGCGCATGGTAGCTCGGATACGCCCAGGGCAGCGCGATGCCCTGGTTGCTCAGGAAGACCCCACCCGGCAGCTGCGCGGCGTTGAGCACACGCGGCGGCAGCGGCGTGAGCACGGCGGTGTACCAGAACACGATCTGCACCGCCAGCGGCGTGTTGCGGAGCGTCTCCACGTAGATCGAGGCAGCGCTCCGCAGCAGGAAGTTGCGGGACAGGCGCATCACGCCGATGACGACGCCCAGCACGCTGGCGACGAGAACACCCACCAGCGCGACCTTCAACGTGTTCATGACGCCGATGACGAAGGCGCGCCCGTAGCTGTTCTCCCCCGAGTAGCGGATCGGGGTCTCCGCGATCGGGATGCCGGCGCGATCGTCCAGGAACCCGAAGCCGCCCGGGATGTTGGCCCGTTGCAGCGCTCCGGTGACGTTCTGGTAGATGACGTACGCCCCGACGACGATCACGACGAGGAACACGACCTGCGCCAGCACCCCGATGGTCTTGACGTTCCGATAGAACGGGATGCGCGACTTCGCGGTCGATGATGCGGCAGAAGAAGTGGCCATGTAGATAGGTGAGGTGGGGCGCCCTACTTCCCGGCGCCGTTACCGGGAGCGTCGTGACGGTTGGGGCCTTCGGCGGGCGTCCCGAGCGCCGTGGCGAGGAACGAAGCGGGGGTGGCGGCTCGTGGCCGCCACCCCCCGTTCGACGGTCGGGTGGACCGTTCGCTCACCGGAACGGCGGGGCGTAGAAGATGCCGCCGTTGGTGTACTGCTGGTTCAGGCCGCGCGGGATATCGAACGGCGTGTTGGGGCCGAGGTTGCGGTCGTAGATCTCGGCGTAGTTGCCGACCTGCTTGATGGCCTGCAGGATGCCGTCGGCGCGCATGCCGATGTCGGAGACGTTGTTGCCTTCCACGCCGAGCATGCGGCGGAGGTCCGGCACTGGCGTGGAGGCGGCCACCTCGTCGACGTTGGCAGAGGTGATGCCGTACTCCTCGGCCGTCCACAGGCCGAAGACGACCCACTTCACCACGTCGAACAGACGCTGCTCGCCGTTCAGGACGGCCGGTCCGAGCGGCTCCTTGGAGATGGTGGCGTCTAGGATCATGTGGTCGTCGGGGTTCTGGAGCGTGATCAGGCGGCTGGCCAGACCGGACTTGTCGGTCGTCCAGGCGTCACAGGCGCCTTGGTCGTAGGCGGCCGTGAGCTGATCGGCGTTCTCGTAGATCACCGGCTCGAAGCTGATCCCGAGGGCGCTGAGCACGTCGTTCAGGTTGAGCTCGGTGGTGGTGCCGGACTGCACGCAGATCTTGCGGCCTTCCATGTCCTGCAAGGTGGTGATGCCCGAGTCGCTGCGCGCCATGAAGCCCTGACCGTCGTAGAAGGTGGTCGGAGCGAACTCCAGGCCGACGCTGGTGTCGCGCGAGCTGGTCCAGGTGGTGTTGCGGATCAGGACGTCGACCTCGCCGGTCTGCACGGCCGTGAACCGCTCCTGCGCGGAGAGCGCGCGGTACTGCACGGCGTTCGCGTCGCCCAGGATGGCGGCAGCGATGGCCTTGCAGAAGTCGACGTCGAAGCCTTCGAAGTCGCCTTGGGAGTTGATGGTGCCGAAGCCGGGAAGTTGGTCGTTGACGCCGCAGACGAGGTTGCCGCGCGCCTTGATGTCGTCGAGACGATCGGCGAACGCGGTGCCGCCGAACAGCAACGAAGCGGCCACGAGAGCCAGTACGATCCTACGCATGGTTGATCCTTTCGGTCCGATAGACGAGACTTCAGGTTGTCGAGCCTACGGCACTATACCTATGGCCGCGAAGCGTGTAAAGGAAGTCACGCTGCCGCCACGACAACGGCGCGCCCAGGTACGCCGACCGTCCGGCACCGAGCGGGAGGTGCCGGAGAGCTTCAGCGCGAAGGCAAGCGCGCCACCGCGGTCTCCAGCGCCTCGCGGATGGCGTTGCGCAACGCCGTGCCGACCAGCGAGGGGCGCACCGTACCGACGCGCAGCAAGCGGATCGACTGCTGGAGCGACGCAAGCGTGACCTCGCTGTCGGTGCCGCTCCCTCGACCGCTGCCGAGACCCAGGATGCGGCCAGTGCGCACGTCCACCACGCGCAACTCGACGGTCACCCGCACGGTGGTGAGCGTCGCCCCGCCCAGGAATCCGGGCAGCACGGCGCTCGTGCGGTCGACGGCGAACTCGCTGACGGCGCCGACCACGATCAACTCAGCGCCGCTGAGGCGGCCGATCTCGGCCACCGTGCCGGGGTCGAAGCGCCCCGTTCGCCCGAGATCCTGTTCGGCCAGGATGGCCGCGAGGTTCCTTCGTTCGACGAGGTCGAAGCGATCGAGCTCGTAGAGCTCTCGCATCACGACGTCGCCGACACCCTGACCGAGCTCGGCGTAGAAGCGCGCGTCGCGCTCGGCCGCAGGCAGCAGGCCGACGTCGACGCGGGTGGGGTCGGTCTCGATGTCGTACACGGCAACCACGTAGCGTGCCTCCCCCTCGAGCGCTGGGAGGTCGTACGGGCGGACGTCCGGGTCGTTCGGCGAGCGCGTGGCCGGCGCGCACGCCGCCACCAGGAGGACGATCGCGGCGAGCGCTAGGGTCGCGGTCCGGCGCCTTGCCGCTCGGAAGCGGGTCATCGCGTCCCATGGTATCCGGCACGGTCGTGTGCGCTCGCACCGCGGCCGACGCTCCAAAGCAATGGCGCCGCCCATCGAGGGCGGCGCCACTGCTCCGTGCGAACGTTCGGGCTCAGCCAGCGGCCTTCTCGGCGTCCTCACGCGCCTCGAGTTTGGCCTTGATGCGCTTCAGCACCGTGACCTCCTCGAGCGCGCGCTGATCGAGCACGCTGCGGATCTGGCGGATCTCGTAGTTGATGCCGGGGATCACCAGCTGCTCGAGCGCGTTGACGCGGCGGTTGGTCTTCTTGATCTCCTCGCCGATGCGGCGAAGGCGCGTCTCGGTGGCCGCCACGTTGATGATGGCCTCCACCAGCTTGCGGAACTGCCCGGCTGCCTTGAGCGTCGACGCGCCTGCTCCGACGGGCGAGAACGGCAACGTGTCGTCGAACTTCGGAGGCAGGACCTGCGGCACCTTCACCCCGAAGATGTTCTCCATCTTCAGGTCGACCTCGAGCGCCTTCTCCTGCGCCAGGGCCAGGCTTCCGACCGCTTCCGGCCCGTCCCAGGCGTTGGCGAGGAAGAGCGCGAAGTACGCCTCGCGGCTCGCCTCCGAGAGCGCCCGGCGGGCATCGAGCGAGGCCCTGACGAGCGCGAAGAACTCGCCCACCAACGCGTCGCGCTTGCGCTTGAGCAGGTCGGCGCCGCGGACGGCGAGCTTGACCTGGTCTCGGCGCTGCAACAGGTTGGAGCGCGTAGGGGCGACGTTCTCAGCCATGGGGCACCTCCCTCCGGATCAGAGCTGGTCCTTGCGCGCGGCGCCCCACAGCTCTTCCATCTTGGCGCCGTAGTACTTGTCGATCTGGTCGTTGGCGAGGCGCGTGAGCTCGCTCTTGGGCAACTGCGACAGGATGGCCCACGCGATCGACAGCGACTCCTCGATGGAGCGGTTCGCGCTGCCTTGGTTGATGAAGTGCCGCTCGAACTCGTCGGCGAACTTGAGGTAGAGCTTGTCGTTCTCCGACAGGGCGTCTTCCCCGGTGATGGCCACCAGGCGCCGCAGGTCGAGGCCGTTGGCGTACGCGGCCTGCAACTGGTCGGCGACGTTCTTGTGGTCCTTGCGCGTCTTGCCTTCGCCGATGCCGTTGTTCATCAGTCGGCTGAGGCTCGGGCCGGGGTTGATCGGTGGGTAGACGCCCTTGTTGTGAAGCGCCCGCGCCAGGTAGATCTGCCCCTCGGTGATGTAGCCCGTGAGGTCGGGGATGGGGTGCGTCACGTCGTCGTCGGGCATCGACAGGATGGGCAGCTGCGTGATGGATCCCTTGAGGCCCGTCACCACGCCGGCGCGTTCGTAGATCGACGCCAGGTCGGTGTACATGTAGCCGGGGTAGCCACGACGACCGGGGATCTCCTCGCGCGCGCCACCGATCTCACGCAGCGCCTCGCAGTAGTTGGTCATGTCGGTCAGGATGACCAGGACGTGGTAGCCGTGCTCGAACGCCAAGTACTCGGCGGCGGTGAGCGCCATGCGCGGGGTCAGCAGGCGCTCGACGGCGGGGTCGTCGGCCTTGTTGAGGAACAGCACCGAACGCGCCAGCGCGCCGGTACGCTCGAACTCCTGGGTGAAGAACGTCAGCTCGCGCTGCGTCACGCCCATGGCGCCGAACACGACCGCGAACTCGGAGTCTTCCCCGATGACCGTCGCCTGGCGCGCGATCTGCGCCGCCAGTTCGTTGGCGGGGAGGCCCGAGCCGGAGAAGATCGGCAGCTTCTGACCACGCACCAGGCTGATGAGCGAGTCGATGGTGCTGATGCCGGTCTGGATGAACTCCTCGGGCTTGCGCCGCGCCACCGGGTTGATGGGCGCGCCGTCGATCGGCAGTCGCTTGTCGGCCACCACCGGCGGCAAGCCGTCGATCGGCTCGCCGGCGCCGTTGAAGCGGCGCCCGATCATGTCGCGGGCCACGCCGAGGCGGGCGACGTTCTCGACCAGGCTGACCGTCGTCGAGGACAGGTCGATGCCGGAGGTCTCCTCGAAGACCTGGAGCACCGTGTACTCCTTGGACACCTCGATGACCTGACCGCCGCGCGATCGGCCGGTGCCGTCCTGGATGCGCACGATGGCGTTGTAGCTGAGCTCGGGCGCGTTCTGGAGGAACAGCAGCGGTCCGGAGACGTAGCTGACCTCGCTGTACACCTTCTTCAGTAGCGGGTTGGGGTTGCTCATCGACTCTCTCCCGGCCTCACGCGGCCACGGCGAAGCCCTTGTCGAGCTCCTGCATGACGCCCTGCTGGTAGGCGCCGAACTCGTCCTCGGCCACGTAGCGGGCGCGGTTGATCTTCTCGATCACGGGGCTCTTCAAGATCTCGTCGACCGTGGCGCCCCCGTCGAGGGCCGCCTTGGCCTGGTCGTAGAAGCGCAGCATCATCGTCAACATGCCGTACGCCTTGCTCATCGAGCAGCTTGCGTCGACCGGGTCGAAGCCGTTCTGCTGCAGGAAGTCCTGCCGCAGGATCCGGCCCGCCTCGATGACCAGCCGCTCCTGGTCCTGCAGGGCGTCGGGGCCGACGAGCTGCACCACTTCCTGGAGGTCCGACTCGCGCTGCAACAACTCCACGGCGCGGTCGCGCAGCTCGGGGTAGTCCTGCGCCACGTGCTCGCGGTACCACTCCTCGATGATGGGGGTGAACAGCGAGTACGAGCGGTTCCAGTTGATGGCCGGGAAGTGCCGGCGCCGCGCGAGCGAGGCGTCGAGCGCCCAGAAGCAACCGGTGATGCGCAGCGTGGCTTGCGTGACGGGCTCCGAGAAGTCGCCGCCGGCGGGGCTGACGGCGCCGATGATGGACACCGCCGCCTCTTCGCCCGCCAGCGTGGTGACGCGGCCGCCGCGCTCGTAGAACGCCGCCAGACGCGACGCCAGGTACGGCGGGTAGCCCTCCTCAGCCGGCATCTCCTCGAGGCGCGAGGAGATCTCGCGCAGGGCCTCCGCCCAACGGCTGGTGGAGTCGGCCATGATCGACACCGAGTAGCCCATGTCGCGGAAGTACTCCGCCAGCGTGATGCCGGTGTAGATCGATGCCTCGCGCGCCGCCACGGGCATGTTCGAGGTGTTGGCGATCAGCACCGTGCGGTGCATCAGCGGGTTGCCGGTCTGCGGGTCCTCGAGTTCCGGGAACTCGACCAGCACGTCCGTCATCTCGTTGCCGCGCTCGCCGCAGCCGACGTAGACCACGATGTCGGCGTTGCCGTACTTGGCGATCGACTGCTGGGTGACGGTCTTGCCTGAACCGAACGGCCCCGGGATGGCCGCCGTGCCGCCCATGGTGAGCGGGAACAGCACGTCGAGGATGCGCATGCCGGTGAGGAACGGCGTAACGGGGTCGAGCTTGCGCTCCACCGGGCGCGGCTGACGCACCGGCCACGGGTGGTACATCTTCAGTTCGGTGCCGTCCTCGAGCGTCGCGATGACGTCGTCGAGGGTGTACTCGCCTTCCTTCACGACGCTCTTCACCACGCCGCCCTTGCCGGGCGGAACGAGGATCTTGTGGGTGAACGCGAACTCCGGCACGGTGCCGAGCACCTTGCCGGCGGACACCTCGTCGCCGGCCTCGACCGACGGCGTGAAGCGCCACTTGGCGTCGCGTGACAGCGAGTTGACGGTGATGCCGCGATCGATGTACGTGCCCGACGCCTCTTGGATCTTGTCGAGCGGGCGTTGGATCCCGTCGAAGATGCCGTTCAGCATGCCCGGCCCGAGCTCGACCGCCAGCGGCAAGCCGGTCGAGACGACCGACTCGCCGACGGTGAGACCGCCGGTGTTCTCGTACACCTGCACGAACGCGGTGTCCCCGTCGAGGCGGATGATCTCGCCGACGAGGTTCTCGCTGCCCACGCGCACGATGTCGTACATGCGCGCGCCCATCATGCCTTCGGCGATGACGGCCGGGCCCGAGATGCGTTGGATCTTGCCTTCGATGGCCATGAATCTCTCCTGCTCAGTCCAGCTTGATGTCGAAGCCGATGGCGCTGCGAACGAGGTCCTTCATGTACTGCACGGCGTCGTCGCCCTCCCCGAACGCCACGCCGAGGCTCGGCACGGGCAGCAGAACGGGTAGGTCGCGTCCGCGCATCACGCGCTCGGTGGCGCGCACCGGGTCGGCGACGAGCCCTTCGTCGACGACGACCAAGCCGTACGCCTCCGAGGTGATGAGGTCCTCGAGCGCCGCGACGGCCGTCTCGGGTTCGGATTCGTGCACCTCGACGCCCGCGAGGCGGTAGCCGATGGCCGTTTCCGCGTCGGTGAGCACGACCATCCTAGGCATGGGTCAGCTCCTTCTCCAGCGCCGCTCGCGGCACGCCGTAGAACTTCCCACGCGCGAGCAGCCGAAGGCTGGCAGCCTCGGCCTCCTTCCGGCGCAGGAAGTCGAGGACGACACCGATGTCGAGCGGATCCGCGGCGGCCCTTCGGGCGGAGCGGTCCAAGACCTTGCGGATCTCCGCCTCCGCCGCGCCCAAGTCGTTCACGACGTTGGCCACGGCGGCGAAGCTGCCGCCCGCCAGTCCTTGCGCGGCGCCATCGGCATCGAGCAGGAGGGCGTCGAAGACGGCGCGAGGGATCTCGCGGCCACCCGGGACGAACAGCCCGGGAGCGAGACCCTGACCCCGGCCGCGCATCTTCAAGGCGGTGCGAAGGTTGGTGGCGTCGATCTCGCGCTGAAGGTGCCGCTTCAGGTCGGCCGGGGCGCCGGCACGCTCGGCGCGCTCGAGCAGCGCGCGGTAGTACGCCTGGTCGAGCGCGAGTTCCAGGGCGTACAGGTCCTGGTCCGATTGGTACCGGCGTGCCGCCTTCAAGAAGGCGGTGCCGATCTCGGTCCGGCCGAGAGCAACGGCTTGCGCCGCGGCCGCCATGTCGGACGCCACCGCGGCCTCCTCCAGGAGCGATAGGCGGAGCTCACCCGCCGGGAAGAGCGAGCCCTGGATCTCCTCCAGGCCCTTGCCCGCATGCTTCCCGCGTGCGATGGCCTTGACGTTCGCCAGGTCGTAGCGCATGAGCAGCAAACCGATCAGCTCGCGCGGCGTGCCGTCGGCGAACGACAACATGCTGCGCGCCGTGCGGTAGACGTTGCGAGCGACCGCGCGATCGACGGCCGGAAGGCCCTCTTGCTTCGCCTGCGCTTCCTCCAAGTCCCGCATGTACGGGGTCTGCGCGAGGGCGGAGGTGAACGCGCGGAAGTCGGTGCCGTCGAGCGCGGCCTGGTAGAAGGGGGCTTCGAGAAGCTTCGCCTTCATGCCGCGTACGCGCGCGTTGATGTAGCCGTAATCGCTGGACATCGCCCGTCAGCTCGCTTCTGCTTGGAACAGCGCCTGTGAGACTTCGGAGGCGAGTTCTCCTCGCAGCGCCTCGAGACGCCCGAACAGGGTGTTCTCGACGATGCTGCGGCTGCGGGTGCGAAGGCGCACGCCGCCACGGATATCGTCGGCCGTCTCGACGGGGGCGTCTACACCCGCGTCGCGTACGGCCTTCTCTGCCATCGCCCGGTCGCTGGCGGCCACCTGCACCGCCTCGACCCCCTGGCCGCCGACGCCCTCCAGCGCCTGGGCCAGCAGCTTCGCGAAGACGGGCGCGTACGCGCCCTGGTCCTCGACCAGCGCGTCGAGCTTGTCGCGAACGGCCCCGAACACGCCCTGCACGCCGTCGTGTTGCGCCCTCAGACGCAGCGACGACGCTTCGAGCTGTGCCGCGGAGCGCGCGCGAACGAGCGCCGCCTCGCGCTGCGCCTTGGCGGCGCGCTCGCGCGCGCTCACCAACGCATCGGCCTCGGACCGTGCCTCAGCGAGGATCTCCGAGGCGCGCGAGCGCGCCTCGGAGAGGATGGCTTCGATCTCCGCGCTCGCTTCTTTCTCGAGCAGAGTCGAAAGATCCGCCACGTGTTATCCGCCGATCTGGTTGTTCAAGAAGAACGCGATGACGAAACCGAAGATGATCAGCGTTTCCGGGATGACCAGGTAGATCAGGATCTGACCGAAGGCCTCCGGGCGCTCCGCCAGGGTGCCCGCGCCGGCCGACCCGATGGCCGACTGCGCGATGGCCACGGCGATGGCCGAGAGACCGATGGCGAGACCGGCACCCAGCGCGATCAGGCCCGCGCCGATGCCTGGACCGGCCGCTTCCTGCGCGAAGGCGACGGCGCCGAACAGGGCGAAGAGGGAGATGGTACCGAGTACACGAACGACCTTTTGCATCACTTGCCTCCTACGAGCTTGAACGGTTGATACGGTCGGCCACTGTGGTCGTAGAAGCCGAACTTGGTGAAGAACTCGACATACTGCAGACGTAGCGGCTGCAGCGTATGCCCGATGATCGTAAGGACCAAGGCGATCAGGTGGACGCTCAACCCGACCACGATGCCGATGATCGGCCCGAGGATGGGAAGCGTGCCACTGAGGCCGAAGCCCAGGTCCGTCGCCAGGTTGGCGACGAGCGCGGCCGACAGGCCGACGGCGAACAGTCGCAAGTAACTGAGGATGTTGCCCGAGTTGGAGATCAGTTCGACCAGCATCAACGGCATCTTGGCCACCACCGCGCTCACCAGGAACACGGCGAAGCCGATGGCCGCGATCGTCAACACCACGGGGGTCACGGCGTCCATCAGGTAGGCAGCGGCGAACGTGACCACCGCCGCCAGGCCCGCGAACATGCCGATCCCCTCGAAGAGATGCTTCCGGTCGCCGTGCTTGACGGCGAAGATCGCGCGGATGAGCCAACCGCCGAGCACCTGCAACACGCCGAACCCGATGCTGACCAGCAGCAGCGGCGTGAACTCCTCGACGCGGAAGAGCGCGATCGGGATCCAGCCGTAGCCGGCGTCGTGATGCAAGGTGGTGTAGAAGACCGGCTTGGCGTGCGGGAAGTGCTCGAGGAAGTTACCGAAGAACTCGCCGAACAGGAACCCGAACACGATGCTCCAACCGGCCAGCCAGAAGATGACGGTGCTGATCGGCTTGAGCAGGTTGGGCGGAACGACGATGTTGAGCGGGCCCAAGTCGAGTTTCTTCCCGGCCGCGCCGCGCCGCCGCATCCACCACGCCAGGGCGGCGAACAGCAGGCCGTATCCCATGTCACCCACGACGATGCCGAAGAACAGCGGGAAGAAGACCGCCAGCGTCCAGCTGGGATCGAAGCTGCCGTACTTCGGGGGAGCGAAGAGCGCCAGGAGGCCTTGGAAGGGGCGCACCCAAGCGGGGTTGTCGAACTTGACGGGCACGCCGACGTCGTGATGCTCGTCGGCCACGCGGGTCTGGATCGCGAGGTCGTCTCCGAACTGCTTGGCGAGTGCGCCGACGACGCGATGGGTCTCGCTCGACGGCACCCAGCCCTGCAACGCGAACGCGTAACGCCCCTCCGCCAGGTCTTCGAGACGTTGGTAGCGCGCTTGATGGTTGCGCGCGACCCGCAGGATGGCGCGGAGCCGCGGGCCGTGTGCGGCGGACAGCTTGGCGAGCTCTTCGGAGATGGCGGACAGGCGCTTCGGCAACGCTTGGGAGCGCTCTTCCATCACGTGCGCGACCTTCGCGACGCCTTGACCGGCATAGCGCTCCGGCAGCGCCAACTCGGCCAATCCTACGCGCGCCAGCGCGCTCCGGAACGAGGCCAGGTCGCTGCGGAGCACGGCAGCCACGGTAAGGCGCTCACCGCGATGCGGCCGCGACGCCAACGTGAACCGATCTCCGAAGGCGTCTTTCAGCTTCGCCTCGACCTCGGTCAAGTCGTCGCCGGCGACCATGAAGGCGGAGCCGGCGAGGTAGCGCGCGTCTTCGAGCGGTCCGACCATCGGCGCGAGGTTGCGCAGCAACGGCAGGTACGTCTCGATCAGCTCGAGTTCGTCGCGCAGGTCGGAGCGCTCCGCGACGAGCCGCTCGACCTGCTCGGCGATGTTCGTGAGGTCGGCCTCCAGTGCTCGCGGATCGGTGTCGACGTCGCCCTTCCCACGTTCGCCTTCGCCTTCGCCGAGCTGATCGAGCACCGAGGCGGCGCGGGCGACGATCCGGTCCCACGCTTCCTTGGCGCGCAAGTCCTCACCCTCGAGCTTGAGCCGGCGAAGCACCTGGCCCTCGTCATCGGGCGACAACGTGTCGACCTGCACGGCACCCAGGTTCTGCAGGCTCGTCAGGACGTCCTTGGCCATGGAGCGCCGGCCGACGACCAGCACCTGGTCCATCGAGGCGATCATGGCAAGACCTTCTCCATGACGGCGGCGACGGCGCGATCACGGTGAGCCGCGGCCTTGGCCTTCAGAGCCTCGGCGGTCTCACGGGCGACGCGGACGACCTCTTCCCGAGCGGCCTCCGCTTCCTTCGCGGCGGCGTCGGCTTCGGCCTTGGCGACGGCCTCGGCCTTCGCCTTGGCGTCCGCGAGCAGCTTCGCCGCGTCGGCGTGCGCCTTCTCGACGCTTGCCGCTGCCTCGGTCTTGGTCTCTTCCACCTTGGCCACCAGGGTCTTCTCCCGGCTCACCAGGTCTTGGAGCAGTCGTTCCCCTTGAGCTTCCAAGCAGCCCTCCTTCCACCACGCCGGCACGCTTGCTTCCTACACGCTTGTCGAAAGAGCGGGATCGTGCGTTCAACGGGGTACACAAAAACAACGCGCTCTCTGGGCGAACCACGCCCCTGACGCGTTTCCGCACAACCATACCAGGGGGCCATGGGGGTGTCAATCAAGGACATTTGTCCCTCTCGAGCCCGCTCGGTCACCGCGCCGCCGGCTACGGCCGACGAACGAGGTGTCGCGGTCTCGGCACCGAGGCGGGGGTCACGGGTCGGGTAGACTCCCGGCGTGAACGAACTCGGACGCGGCGGCCGTGACGGCGCCGATGCGAAGGAGTCCGGCGCGTATTATACCGCCGCGCCGATCGCCGCCGCGTTGGTCGATTGGGCCGTTCCGCACGGGGAAGCCGCCGTGCTGGACCCGGCCGCGGGCGAGGGCGCGTTCCTCGTGGCGGCAGCAGCTCGTCTCCGCGCGCTGGGGGCGCGGCGTCCCGCCGTCTACGGCGTCGAGATGAACGAAGTGGCGGCCACGGCGGCCCGCGCGGCGATCGCCGACGTCGGCGCTTCGGCGTCGCAGGTGACGACGCACGATTTCCTCTCCCTCGAACCCGCGAGCCTTCCACCGATGGACGCCGTGGTCGGGAACCCGCCCTTCGTCCGCTACCAGCGCCTCAGCCCAGCGGAACGCGGCAGGGCCCGTGACCGCGCCGCCGCCGCAGGCGTGCGCCTCGACCCCCTGGCGAGTTCGTGGGCGGCGTTCGTCGTCCACGCCGCAGGATTCCTGCGGCCCGGAGGGCGCCTCGCCATGGTGCTGCCGAGCGAACTCGGTCATGCGCGTTACGCGCGCGACGTGCTCGGGTTCCTCCGCAGCCGGTTCCATCACGTGCGCTTCGTGTTGTTCCGCTCCGCGCTCTTCCCGCACCTGGACCAAGGAGCGTTGCTGCTGCTTGCCGACGGGTACGGACGGCCCGCCCACACCTTCGCGGCAGCACTGCTCGACGCGCCAGCCGACGTCGCGGGCGGCCTCGCGTCGTTGCGCTACCGACCGCTGGACGCCGACGGCCTCGTGTCCGGACGCACGAAACTCCAGTACGCCTGGCTGCCCGACGACGCCCGCGATCTGCTCGGCTGGCTGCGCACGCACCGCGGCGTCAGCCGCTTGGGAGATCACGCGCGCGTGATGATCGGCTACGTCACGGGCGCCAACGGGTACTTCCACTTGGCGCCGGAAGAAGCCATCGACCTCGATCTGGCCGCCGTGCACCTGCGGCGCGCCCTGTTCCGTTCGCGCGCCTTGCTCGGCCTGACGTTCGACGAGAACGACTGGCGCGACGCCGCGGAGCGCAACGACGCGGGTCTGTTGTTCGCCCCCACCGACGAGGCCGACCCGGCCGTTGCGGCCTACCTGGAGGACGGCGAACGGCAGGGGTTGCATCTGCGCGCGAAGGCGCGCCACCGAACGCCTTGGTACCGCGTCACCCGGACCGGCGCCCCTGACCTGGTGATGACGGCCATGACGGCGACGCGCCCACGCCTCGCCGTCAACGAGTTGCAGGTGGCCGTCTGCAACACGCTGCTCGCGGTCTGGCGCCGTTCGGGCAGCGGTTCCGCCCCGCCGCGGCTGCTGGCGGCGGCCTCACTGTCTTCCCTCACCGAGTTGTCCGCCGAGCTGGAGGGCAACGCCCTAGGCGGCGGGCTCCTGAAGTTCGACCCGAGCGCGGCGCAGGCGGTGTTGCTGCCGATCGCGCGCGCTGCGGGCGCCGCGCCCGACCCCGTGACCTGGCACGCGCTCGATCGTATGGTCCGCGCCGGCGAGGCGCGCGAGGCGCGCGCGGCCGCCGACGCCGCCTTCCTCAGCGGGATCGCCGGAGTAGGACCGGAAGGAGCCGAGGTGCTGGCCCGCGCGGCCGACATGCTACGCGAGCTGCGAAGCGGCGGCCGGGCCGGCCGCGACCGGCCGAGCACGGAAGGGACGGCGCCGGACGACGCGCCGGACGACTCCCGTTAACCACTCGCGCACGATCCTCAGCCGAGTCCGCGCTTGCGCTGGCGCCCGTACGACGCCGGCACGCGCAGCCGGCGCTCGGCGTCGCGTGCCGCCAACACACCTTGGATCTCCTGGAGCTCGCGGTACAGCCCCTCGAGGTCCTCGACGGCGAGTTCCGGTTCGGCCAACAGTCGGGTGAGCTCGTCGCGTCGTTCGAGCAGGCGTCCCCTGGAGTGCTCCTTCTGGCCCTCGAGCTGGAGCTCACGTAAGCGCGACGTAGCCTTCGCGAGGTGCGCCGCCACGTCGACCCGGCCGTTCTGCTCGTCGTCGTGGCCACCTAGGAGTCGCTCGAAGACCAGCGCGCCGTCATCGCGCTCGCGATACGCCAGCACGATGGCGCGTTCGTCGTAACCGTGCTCTTCGCACAGCGAGCGGAACGACGTCAAGGCGGAGTCGGCGGCGCCTTCCGGCAGCGCAGCGAGCACCGACGCGAGGCGTTCTTTCAGGTGGCGAGGCTCCATCAACAGCAGCGCCACGGCCTCGAGCTCGAGCCTGCGCACCTGGCTCAGTTCGTGGCGTCGGCGGCGCATGCCGCGCACCTCGGTCGCGCTCGGTCCGCGCCGCGAGCGCCCCGCCAACCACTCGTCGAGGCGCGCGCCGTCGATCCCGAGGTGCTCGATCACCAAGCGGCGCATCTCGGACGCCACGGGGTCGAAGACGTCGCGAGGACGCAACACGCCCTGCAACTCCTCGAGGATCGCGCGTTGGCCTTCCAGCGTGCCGCGGTCGAACCGCTCGAGCACGCGCTGGAACCGGAACTCGACCTCGGAAGCGCCATGCCTCAGGGCCTCGCGGAACGCGTCGGCGTGGCCACCCAACACCGCGTCGGCAGGGTCCTTGCCGTGCGGCACGGTGACCGCCCGCACGACCAGTTTGCGCCCGACGGCCTGGTCCAGGCCGCCCAGCACCGCCCGCTGCCCGGCGTCGTCGGCGTCGAATGCAAGGTGCACGGTGCGCGCGTCCAAGCGCACGAGCGCCTCGGCCTGGTCCGGCGTGAGGGTCGCGCCGAGCGCGGCCACGGCGTTCGGGAACCCCGCCTGATGCAAGGCGATCACGTCCATGTACCCTTCGACCACGATCACCTCGCCGCTCTGCCGGATGGCGGCGCGCGCCCGGTCGAGCCCGTACAGCAGCTCACCCTTGCGGAACAGGTCCGACTCCGGGCTGTTCAGGTACTTCGGCAGCGCGTCATCGAGCACCCGGCCGGCGAAACCGACCAAGCGGCCGAGCCCGTCCCGGATCGGGAACATCACGCGGTTGCGGAAGCGGTCGTAGCGGCGGCCTCGCTCGTTCTCGATCACGAGACCGAGGGCCAGCAGGTCGTCGTCGCGCACGCCCTTGGTGAGTGCGTGCTTCAACAAGCCGTCCCAGCCGTCGGGGGCGAAACCGAGCTCGAACGTCTCGATGCTCTCGCGCGTCAGACCACGCCCTTCGAGGTACGGCATGGCCGCGCTGCGCTGGGACCGGAAGTACGCCAGCGCGACCTGGTTCACGTCGAAGAGGTCGCGCCGGTGCCCGTCCTTCTGCGTGGGCGGCGTCACCTCGACGCCTGCGCGCTCCCCCAGCACCCTCAGGGCGTCCGGGAACGTGAGCGCCTGCGTCTGCATCACGAAGTCGAAGACGTCGCCCTTGGCGTGACAGCCGAAGCAGTAGTAGAAACCTCGCTCGGCGTGCACGTGGAAGCTCGGCGTCTTCTCGGAGTGGAACGGACAGAGCCCCTTCAGCTGCCCCCGCCCGGCAGGCTTGAGCACGACCACCTCGCCGATGACGTCGGCGATGTTCAGGCGTTCGCGGATCTTGTCCTTGGCGTCGGCCGCCATCGGCTCCCCTTCTGCTCCGGATCTCGTGGCACCGTTGCCGCCCGTGCCGTACCGATACGCCTGACCCTGCGCCTTCGCTCAGGCGCCCTGCGAGCGCGGGAACAGCGGCAGGTGACCGAGCGCCACGATGTCGTCGCGCTCGTCCCCCTCGGTGAAGACCACCAACGTGGCGATCACCTCGGCGCCCACCTCGGCCAGCAGGTCGACCAGCCCGCCCAAGGTACCGCCCGTCGACACCACGTCGTCGACGATCGCCACCTTCTTGCCGCGCAGCTTCTCCACGTCGGCGCCGTCGATGACCAGGTCTTGCGGGCGTCCGGTGGTGATGCTCATGACCGTCTTCTTCACGGCGCCGACCATGTACGGCTTCTCGGTCTTGCGGGCCACGACGTACGGCAGCCCGCTACGGACGCTCATGGCGTGCGCCAACGGGACGGCCTTCACCTCGGGCGTCACGAGCGTCTGAACGCCGTGCGGGATGCGCTTGGCGAGCTCGGCGGCGGCCGCCTCGGTCAACGTCGTGTCCCCTAGCAGGTTGAGCAGAGCGACCGAAACGTCGCCCACGTTGACGATCTGAAGGTCCCGCTCCTCGTCGCCGATGCGAACACGATGCGTATGCATGGATCCGTCCTCCTTGGCCCCGGCGGGCGGCGCGCGGGCCCCCGACCAGCGTACCGCACCGGCCGCGGCCGCTTGGGAACGCCGTGATAGGCTGGCCGGCGTGGAGGACGTCCGATCGCGCCCGGCCACCTTGGACGAGTACGTCGGCCAGGCGCGCCTCAAGCGGAAGCTAGGCGTCTCGCTCGAGGCCGCTCGCAACCGTCGCGAGGCGCTCGACCACGTGCTCCTCTACGGGCCGCCCGGCCTTGGCAAGACGACGCTCGCGCACATCATCGCCGCCGAACTCGGGGTAGGCATCCGCGTCACGTCCGGACCTGCCATCGAGAAGCCCGGCGACCTGGCGGCCATCCTCACGAACGCGCTGGAGGACGGCGACGTGCTGTTCATCGACGAGATCCATCGCTTGGGGCGCGTCGCGGAAGAGCACCTCTACCCCGCCATGGAGGAGTTCAAGATCGACATCGTGTTGGGCCAGGGCCCGGCCGCGCGGTCGATCCGGCTCGAGCTGCCGCGCTTCACGCTGGTGGGCGCCACCACGCGCCCCGGCCTCATCACCGGACCGCTGCGCAGCCGCTTCGGCATCATCGAGCATCTCGAGTACTACTCGGACGACGAACTCGCCCTCGGCGTGCGACGTGACGCCGCGTACCTCCAGCTCGAGCTGGATCGGGACGCCGCCCTCGAGATCGGACGGCGCGCGCGCGGAACCATGCGGATCGCCAAGCGGCTGCTGAGGCGCGTGCGCGACTACGCCGAGGTCGCGGGCGAGGCGCGCATCACGTTGGCCCGGACGCGGTCGGCGTTGGACGCGCTCGGCATCGACGCCGCCGGACTCGACCGGCGTGACCGCGCCATCCTGACGAACTTGGTCGAGAAGTTCGCGGGCGGCCCCGTGGGCCTCGACACGCTGGCGACGGCCGTGGGCGAAGATCGCGCCACGCTCGAGGAGGTCTACGAGCCGTTCTTGATCCAGCGAGGACTTCTGCAACGCACGCAACGCGGCCGCGTCGCCACCGAGGCCGCCTACCGCCACCTCGGGTTGGCCGTCCCGGAACGTCCCGCCTCGCTGTTCGACGCTTCGGGCGCAGGGGGGCGGCCGTGATCGAGGGGAGTCTCAAGAACGTCCCGTTGACGGACGTGTTCCAGATCATCGCGACGGGCCAGAAGACCGGCGTCTTGACGGTGACGCGCGGGCTGGCGCGAGCGCGCATCTACTTCCAGGCCGGACAGATCGGCTACGCGCACGTGACGCCGGGCGTGCACCTCGGCGAGATCCTGGTGCGGATGGACCTGCTCACGGCGCACGAGGTGCAGGAGATCCTCAGGCGGCAACACTCGGAGAACGCAGGCACGCCGCTGGGCCTGACCGCGGTCGAGATGGAGCTGCTGAGCGAGGACGACCTCGATCGCGCGCTGGAACGTCAGGTGCTCGAGGTCCTAGGCGACCTGCTGCACTGGGAGGACGGGCACTTCACCTTCGGCGACGTGCCACCGGAAGCCTCTCAGGTGCTGACGCGCCAAGGCGTGGACGCGATGACGCTGCTGATGCGGGTCGCGACGCGCACGCAGCAGTACGAGGGGAGTAGCGTCGAGCCGGATACGGTGTTCGTGCGCCAGGGCGACCCGACCCAGGTCTCGCTGCCCGCGGGCGCCTGGGAAGTGCTCGGGTACGTCGATGGCAAGCGCTCGGCGCGTACCATCGCGGCCGAGCTCGACCTGGTCGAGTCGCACGTCTTCCACCTGCTGCGATCGCTGGAGCGTCTCGAGGTCATCGAAGCCTCGCCGTTCCGGCTCGAGGACCCCCTGGTCCTGGTGGCTTCGCCCAGCACTGCGCTTCAGCGTCTCATCCGCCTGGCGCTCCAGCGCGCCGGGATGCGCGTCGAGAACGTGCAGGGATACGACGGCGTCGACGACGGCATCGCCCGGCATCACCCGAGCGCGCTGGTGTTGGATGACGAGGGTGGCGCGGCTTGGGAGCTGGTCAAGGACCTTCGCAAGAACCCTGCCCACGGTCACCTGCCAGTGCTGGTGTTAGTCGACGAGGTCCCTCGGACCGGGCCGTTCCGGCGTCTCCCGAGGGCCGACACCCTGGTCAAGCCGTTCCACGAGCTCACGCTGCAACAGCACGTGAGCCGCTTGGTCGGAAGGTCGATCACCTGAACGGCACAGCGGGCTCCTACCGCGTTCGGGCCCATCGTGACCGTGACGTGTGATTTGCCTACACAATCCTGCGGTTGCTATCATCGACCCACGTCGAACGGCGCCTCGTAGCGTTGGAGTCGCGGGTTCTGGCATGCGGCCGGAGCCGTGCGCAGCTCGAGCGGGCGTCGTCACGACGCTCCGGCGGACCCCACGATCGCCCTGGGAGGACCGTGGGTCGTCGGTTCGGAGCACGATTCGGAAGAGAGGTGACCGGATGAAACGCACGTTCTTCACGTTGCTCGCGGTCTTGGCCGCGGGTTCGCTCGCATGGGCTCAGACCACCATCACCGTGGCCGCAGGCGCGGTCGGTCAGGAACTCGAGTTGACCCGGGCGGGCGCGCAGCGCTACATGGAACTGCACCCCGACGTGACCGTCAACGTCTTGGACACGCCCGACTTCGTCGACAACCGTCTCGGCGTCTACCTGCAGCAGTTCGAGGCGCAGTCGAGCGACGTCGACGTGTTCCAGATCGACGTCATCTGGCCCGGCGACTTGGCCGAGCACTTCGTCGACTTGTACGAGTACGGCGCCCGTGAGGTGGCAGGCGAACACTTCCCCGCCATCATCGAGAACAACACCGTCGACGGCAAGCTGATCGGCATCCCGTGGTTCACCGACGCCGGCTTGCTCTACTACCGTACGGACCTGCTCGAGAAGTACGGCTACGACGCGCCGCCGGCCACGTGGGCCGAGCTCGAGGAGATGGCGATGGCCATCCAGGAGGGCGAGCGCGCCGGCGGTAACCCCGACTTCTGGGGCTTCGTGTGGCAGGGCAACTCGTACGAGGGCCTGACCTGTGACGCGCTCGAATGGGTCGCGTCGTACGGCGGCGGCACCATCATCAGCCCAGACGGCACGATCACCGTCAACAACCCGGCCGCGGTGGCCGCAGTCGAGATGGGCGCGCGCTTCGTGGGCTCCATCTCGCCCAACGGCGTCACCAGCTTCGGCGAGGAAGACGCACGTAACATGTGGCAGGCCGGTAACGCCGCGTTCATGCGCAACTGGCCGTACGCCTACAGCCTCGGCAACGCCGAAGACAGCGTCATCGCCGGTAACTTCGACGTGAGCCCGCTGCCCGCCGGCCCGGACGGCAGCCCCGCCGCCACCCTCGGTGGCTGGCAGTTGGCCGTCTCGAAGTACAGCGACAACCCCGAAGTCGCCGCCGACGTCGCGCTCTTCCTGGCCTCCTACGACGAGCAGAAGATCCGCGCCGTGGAAGGCAGCATGAACCCGACGATCATGGCGCTCTACGAGGACCCTGACGTCCTCGAAGCGTCCCCGTTCATGGGCGACCTCTACGACGTGTTCATCAACGCCGTGGCCCGCCCGTCGACGATCGCCTCGCCCAACTACACGCCGGTGTCGACCGCCTTCTTCAACGCGGTCCACAGCGTGCTCACCGGGCAGGAAGACGCCGCGACGGCGCTCGAGATCGCCGAGGTCGACATCCAGGAGATCACGGGACTGCCCACCGGCCAGCCGTGAGCGTCCTGAACCATTGATCCTCGTCGGGGCCAGGCCTTCCCAGGGCCTGGCCCCGACACGTTCTAAGAAGGCGACCCCGAACGAGGAGGCAAGCATGGCCAATGCCGTCGAGGCAGCGCCCGGGAGCGGTACCCCTCCGTCGGGCGGCGGGCCGACCCGGGCACCGCAGGTCGGGCGCTCGCGCCTTGCGCACATCGAAGAGCGCATGGCGCTCTATCTTCTGATCCCCACCTTCGTCATCCTGGCGCTGATCGCGTTCTACCCGTTCGGCCAGGTGCTCTACTCGAGCCTCACCAACGCCAAGTTCGCCAGCGCCCAAGAGACGGAGTTCGTGGGGTTGGCGAACTACCGCACGCTGCTCTCGTTCACCATCAAGGAACTGCCGCCCCGTCTCGACGAGGCCGGCAATCCCGTCGTGGTCGACGGCGAGGTCCAGTACGAGAGCTGGATCCGGGTGCTGCCGCGCGAACCGCAGCGGTTCCGATCGGTGTTCGAGTTCGGCCTGTTCGGGAAACGCTACGTCGTGGGGGCGGTGACCTCGGCATTCATCCGATCGGTATGGGACACGGTGGTGTTCTCCGTGGTCGCGGTGGTGCTCGAGACGATCCTCGGGATGGTCATCGCGCTCACGCTATCGAGCAACTTCGCCGGCCGCGGCGCCATGCGCGCCGCCATGCTGGTGCCGTGGGCGGTGATCACCGCCGTGTCGGCGCGCATCTGGGAGTGGATGCTGCAACCGACGCGCGCCGGACTGTTCAACACCGTCGGCAGCTACCTCGGCTTGAACGACGGTCGCACCGACTTCTTCGGGAACCCGGCGCTGCAACTGCCGAGCATGATCATGATGGACGTCTGGAAGACGACGCCGTTCATGGCCCTGCTGTTGTTGGCCGGCCTCGCCACGATCCCGTCGGAGCTGTACGAGGCCGCCGAGGTCGACGGCGCCACCAAGATCCGTCAGTTCTTCACCATCACCCTGCCGTTGCTCGGCCCGACGCTCGCGGTCGCGCTGATCTTCCGCACGCTCGACTCGTTGCGCGTGTTCGACATCTTCCAGGTGGTGCTCGGCAACCAGCGTTACTCCATGGCCAGCTTCGCGCAGTACGTGCTCATCGGTGAGCGAGACGTGGGTCTGTCGTCGGCGGCGTCGGTGGTGATCTTCGTGTTCGTGTTCGTCTTCGCCATCCTCTACATCCGCTTCCTGGGGGTGAAGAGCGAATGACGCGCCGCAACCGCAACGTCTTCTCCCGCGTGGCGTTCTGGCTCTTGATCGTGGTCATCTTCGTCTACCTGATGTTCCCGTTCTACTGGGCGTTGGTGTCGGCGTTGAAGACGCAGTCCGAACTGATCCAGACGCCCGCCACGCTGTGGCCGTCCAACCCGGTGCTCACCAACTTCCGCGCGGTGCTCAGCAACGACCGGTTCCTGCGAGCGCTGCTCAACTCGACCATCGTCGCCTCGGCGGTCACGCTGCTCAGCCTGGTCGTCGGTTCGTTCGCCGGCTACGCGCTCGGCAAGATGCGCTTCCGCGGCAAGACGCCATCGCTCTACGTCATCCTGGCGATGACGATGTTCCCGCAGATCGCCGTGCTGGCCGGCCTCTACGCAGTCATCCGGGTGCTCGGCCTGCCGGCCATCCCGAGCATGATCCTGTCGTACATGCTTTTCACGCTGCCGTTCACGGTCTGGGTGCTGACGTCCTTCTTCCGAGGATTGCCCGACTCGCTGCTCCAGGCCGCGCAGGTCGACGGCGCGACGCTGTTCCAGTCGTTCCGGCTGGTGCTGCTGCCGCTCACCGCGCCCGCGTTGGTGACGACCGGACTGCTGGCGTTCATCCAGGCCTGGAACGAGTACCTGTTCGCGCTGACCTTCACCGTCATCGACGAGAAGGCGCGCACCGTGCCCGTGGCCATCGCGCTCTTCACCGGCGAGATCGCGCGGCAAGAACCGTTCGGTGAGATCATGGCCGCCGCCGTGCTCGTCACCATCCCGCTCGTGGCGCTGGTACTGATCTTCCAGCAGCGCATCGTGGCGGGCCTCACCGCAGGCGCCGTCAAGGGCTGACACCCCCCGGCTTCCAACGACGCGCGGCGCGCGCCACCGTCCTTCGGGACCGGCGCGCGCCGATTCTCGTTCCGGTCCGGCGCGCTCCGTTGCTCGTTCCGGTCCGGCTCGTTCCGGTCCGGCGCGCGCCTACCCGCTGCCTTGGTTCTCGCGTTCGATCACGGCCCGGATCTCGTCGATCGACTCCGGGTTCGCCATCACGGCGCGATTGGTCACCTCGCGGCCGTTCACGATGCGCGCGACGGCCATCTCCATAGCCTTCCCACTGCGGGTTCGCGGCAGTTGGCGCACCTGAACGACCCGGCGCGGAACGTGCCGCGGCGACGCGCCCTCGCGGATCACGCGGCGGATCTCGCGCTCGAGCGCCTCGTCGAGCACGGTGCCCTGCCTGAGCACCACCAGCAGCCAGATCTCTTCGTCGCCGTCCACCTTCTTGCCGACCGCAGCGGCCTCCGTCACGGCCCGCACGTGCTCCAGCGGACGGTAGATCTCCGCCGTCCCGATACGCACGCCGCTGGGGTTCAAAGTCGCGTCCGAGCGGCCGTAGACGACGATCCCGCCTTCGGCCGTGCGTTCCACCAGGTCCCCGTGGCGCCACACCCCCGGATAGACGTCGAAGTAGGCGGCGCGGTAGCGCGAGCCGTCGGGGTCGTTCAAGAACGCCAGCGGCATCGACGGCAGCGGCTGCCGGCAGACCAACTCGCCCGGCACCCCACGAACCTCTCGGCCGTCGTCGTCGAAGACCGCCAGGTCCACGCCGAGCCCGGGCCGTTGGATCTGCCCGGCGTACACCGGCAGCGTCGGCACGCCCAGCATGAAACAGGCGACGATGTCGGTACCGCCCGAGATGCTCGCCAAGTGGACGTCGGCCGAGATGGCGTCGTACACGTACCGGAATGCTCCCGGGGAGAGCGGCGACCCGGTCGAGGCGATGGTGCGCAAGGCGCCGAGGTCGGCTTCGTCGCCGGGGCGGACACCGTGTGCCTGCAGTTCGTGGAGGAACCTCGCGCTCGTTCCGAAGAACGTCGTGCCGAGACGCTCCGCGAGCCGGAAGGTCGCCATCAGGTCGGGCGCGGCGGGAGCCCCGTCGTACAGGACGATGGTCGCAGCCTGCGCCAGCGCGGACACCAACCAGTTCCACATCATCCAGCCGCAGGTCGTGTAGTAGAAGACCACGTCGCCAGGACGTATGTCCGAATGGAGCGCATGCTCCTTGGCGTGCGTCAGGAGCGCGCCGCCTTGACGGTGCACGATCGCCTTCGGCAGACCGGTGGTGCCGGACGAGAACAGCACGTACAGCGGGTGGTCGAACGGCAGCGCCTCGAGCGTCGGTTCGCTCGGCGCTTCCGCGGCGACAGCGAGCCACGCGTCCCAGTACCGGCCGACGGACGTGTCGTTCGGGTCCGGCGCCTTGCCCGGGTACGGCAGCACCACCACCTCTTCGACGCTCGGGAGATCCTGCGCCAGGTCGCTGACGGCGGCGCGCGTCGAGTGCGTTCGGCCGGCGTAGCGATACGACGTGCTGGCGAAGAGAAGCTTGGGGCGAACCTGGCCGAACCGAGCCGCGGCCGCTTCGTGCCCGAAGTCGGGCGAGCACGACGTGAACGTCACACCCAGCCCGGCGCACGCGAGCAACAGCGTGACGGTCTGCGGCACGTTGGCGGCGAACGCAGCGACCGCGTCCCCCTCACCCACGCCGGCGCGCTCGAGCGAGACCTGGATGCGCGCCACCGATCGCCTGAGTTCGGCGTACGACCAGCGCTCCTCGGCTCCTGCCTCCGTGACGGCGATGATCGCGACCTGATCGGGGTCGCCGAGGCCCTTCGGGTACAGCAGGGCGGCGGCGTAGTTGAGGGTCGCGCCCTCGAACCATCGTGTGTCGGGCATCGGGTCCGGTGAGCGGGCGTGCGCCGCGGTTCGGACGAACGGGACCTGGAGGTACGCAGCCAGTTCGAGCCAGAACCGGTCGGGTTCGTTCACGCTCCAGGCGTGGAGGGCGTCGTAGTCGGGCAGCGACGCACCCGTGACGCGCTCCGCGTGGCGCCGGAACGCCTCCAGCCGCGTGGCGCCGGCCCGCTCGGGCGAGGGTTGCCAGAGTGGCGTCGAGAGCGTGACGTTGGGGCGACCTTCGGACATGCTTCCTCCGCTTCCTCGGCTTCCTTCGCTTCCGCCGCGAGAGCATGCGCGGCGGACGCGACCACCTTGCACCGCGACCACCCCGCACCGCGACCGCCGCGCACCGCGTCCGCCGCGCACCGCGACCACCCCGCACCGCGACCACCTCGCACCGCGACCGCCGCGCGAAGGACGGCCTGCGTGAAACAGCGTCCGGGGACGGCCCAGTGTACCCTGAAGCGTGTTCCCGGCCAGGCGTCCTCGACGCGACCTCTCCAGGCCCGACGCCGCCTCCACCCGAGCGGTGACCACACCCGGGAAGCGTCCGACGAGCGGCCGCCGCGTCTCCGGAGAAGACCTAGGACAGCTCCGGCGCCTCCTCTCGTACACGCGGCCCTACCGCGACCGGTTGCTGCTCGGCATCGTGGCGGTGGGCATCTCGGGCGCCCTTGGCTTGCTATTCCCCTTGCTGATCCGCGATCTGCTCAACACCGCCTTCGGAGATGGTGTCGACGCCGCCGTGGCGCGCGCGGCTTTGAACCGCACTGCGCTGGCGCTCTTCGGACTGATGGGTCTTCAGGCGGTGTTCAACTTCCTGCGCACGTACCAGCTCGGACGCGTGGGCGAAGCCGTGGTCGCCGACCTGCGCAAGGCGGTGTTCGGCAACCTGATGTCGCTCTCCGTGCGTTTCTTCGAAGAGCGCAAGACCGGTGAGATCACCTCGCGTCTGACCTCGGACATCTCGACCGTGCAGGCGGCCGTGTCGCAAGCGCTGGCGCAGTTCGTGAACCAGTCGATCACGTTGTTGGGCGGCGTGATCGTGCTGTTCGTCCTCGACGCGCGCCTCACCCTGGTGATGCTCGCCATCATCCCGGCGGTCGTGCTGGCGGCAGCCTTCTTCGGCCGTGGCCTGCGCCGGGTGAGCACCGCGTTCCAGGATCGTGTCGCCGAGGCCAACGCGGACGCCGAGGAGGCCATCGCCGGGGTGCGGGTGGTGAAGTCGTTCACGGCGGAGCCGCTCGAGACGCGTCGTTACGGTGGGGCCGTCGACGACGCGTTCACCATCGCCCTCGAGCGCGTGCGCTTGCGCGCGCTGTTCGTTCCTGCCGTGATCCTGTCCATGTTCGGCGGGCTCGGCGTCGTGCTCTGGTACGGCGGCCGCAGGGCGTTGACCGGTGATCTCCTGGGCGGCGACCTGGTGGCGTTCCTCTTGATCACCATGTTCGTGGCGGGCTCCATCGGCACGTTCACGGGTCTGTGGGCGCAGTTGCAGGAGGCCATCGGCGCCTCGCGCCGCATCTTCGAGCTGCTGGACGAACGATCCGACCTGCCCGAACCGCGTGCTCCCCGTGCGCTCGACCAGGTACGCGGCCAGGTGGCGTTCGAGCAGGTGGCGTTCCGCTACGCGGGACGGGGCGACGACCTCGTGCTCGACGGGAT
The DNA here is from genome assembly GCA_964582795.1 of uncultured bacterium. Classification (GTDB taxonomy): domain Bacteria; phylum Deinococcota; class Deinococci; order Deinococcales; family Trueperaceae; genus CAZACZ01. The sequence continues at coordinate 4,226 of CAZOTV010000027.1, read as the reverse complement.
CGACCTCGTGGCCGACCCGGGCGAGACGATCGCCTTGGTCGGACCGAGCGGCGCCGGGAAGAGCACGCTCGTGAGCCTGGTGCCGCGGTTCTACGATCCGGTGGCCGGACGCGTCCTGCTCGACGGGGTCGATGTACGCGACCTCGCCACCCGCGACCTGCGGCGCCAGGTGGGCATCGTGCCGCAGGACACGCTGCTGTTCTCGGGGTCCGTGGCGGACAACGTGCGCTACGGCCGCCCCGACGCCAGTGACGACGAGGTCGTGGCCGCCGCCCGCGCGGCGAACGCCGACGGCTTCATCCGCGCCTTCCCCGATGGCTACGCCACCACCGTGGGGGAACGAGGGGTGAAGCTCTCGGGCGGTCAGCGGCAACGCATCGCGATCGCGCGCGCGCTGCTGAAGAACCCGCGCATCCTGATCCTCGACGAGGCCACCAGCTCGCTCGACAGCGAGTCCGAGGCGTTGGTGCAGGCCGCGCTCGAGCGGCTCATGGAAGGGCGCACGACCTTCGTGATCGCCCACCGCCTCAGCACCATCCACGGAGCCGACCGCATCCTGGTGATGGACGGGGGCCGCATCGTGCAGCGCGGCGCGCACGCGGAACTGGTCGAGCGGCCCGGGCTCTACCGCGACCTTCACGCCAGGCAGTTCCGTGACGTGAGCGCGAACGTGGAGTACCCCGCCCCCGCCAGCGCGCTCACGACCGGCATCTGAACCACCTTCGAGCGCGCAGCCGGAACCGCGGCGCTCGAAGGCGACGCTCGTTCCGGCACGCACTCCTCGCACCGCCCGCCTGCGACCGCCACGACCCGAGGCGACGACCCAGGGCAGTACACTAGGACGCCATGCCGCTCAAGGTCGATTCCCCGTTCACGCCCAAGGGCGACCAGCCGCAGGCCATCGACGGCGCCGTCGAAGGGCTGTCCGACGGTCTTCGGTTCCAGACCCTGCTCGGCGCGACCGGCACGGGCAAGACGTTCACGATGGCGAAGATCATCGAGCGCGTGCAGCGGCCCGCACTGGTGCTGGCGCCCAACAAGATCCTCACGGCGCAGTTGGCGGCCGAGTTCCGCGACTTCTTCCCGGACGCCGCGGTCGAGTTCTTCATCTCCTACTACGACTACTACCAGCCGGAAGCGTACGTGCCGGCGCGCGACCTCTTCATCGAGAAGGACGCCAACATCAACATGGAGCTCGAGCGGCTGCGCCACTCCACCACGCGCAGCCTGCTGACGCGCAAGGACGTCATCGTGGTGGCGTCGGTGTCCGCCATCTACGGCCTCGGTTCGCCCGAGGAGTACGAGCGGCTGCACCTCATCCTCGACGTCGGGCGCGCGGTGGGGCGCGACGCCATCCTCGAGACGCTGGTGCGGCAGCAGTACGAACGCAACGACATCGAGCTCGCCGCCGGCCGCTTCCGTGCGCGCGGCGACGTCATCGAGGTGTGGGCGGCGTACGAGGAGCAGCCGCTTCGGATCGAGCTGTGGGGCGACGAGATCGACCGGTTGACGATGATCGACCCGCTCACCGGCGACGAGACGGCCGAACTGACCAGCGCCACCGTCTTCCCTGCCAAGCACTACGTCAC
>CAZOTV010000027.1:0-2537 GCA_964582795.1 uncultured bacterium | reverse complement strand
ACGAGACGGCCGAACTGACCAGCGCCACCGTCTTCCCTGCCAAGCACTACGTCACACCCTTCGACAAGCTACAGCCGGCCGTGGCGCAGATCGAGCGCGACCTAGAGGAGCGCCTAGCGTTCTTCGACAAGACCGGGAAGCTGCTCGAGAAACAGCGTTTGCGCGAGCGCACCATGTACGACCTCGAGATGCTGCGCACGCTCGGGTACTGCAACGGCATCGAGAACTACTCGCGCTACCTAGAGGGGCGCGCGCCTGGCACGCCTCCGAACACGCTACTCGATTACTTCCCGGACGACTTCATCACGTTCCTCGACGAGTCGCACGTGATGCTGCCGCAGATCCGCGGCATGTTCAACGGCGACCGCGCGCGGAAGCAGACGTTGGTCGACTACGGCTTCCGGCTGCCGGCGGCGCTCGACAACCGGCCGCTGACCGAGGAGGAGTTCCTCCAGCGCGTCGGACAGGTGATCTTCGTCTCCGCCACGCCGACGGAGCGCGAGATCGGCATGTCCGACCAGGTGGTCGAACAGGTGATCCGCCCTACCGGCCTGGTGGACCCGCAGGTGTGCGTGAAGCCGAGCCGCGGTCAGATCGACGACCTCCTGTTCGCCGCGCGTGAACGCGCGGAGCGCGAGGAGCGCGTGCTGGTCACGACGCTCACGAAGCGCATGGCGGAGGACCTCACCGAGTACCTGGCCGCCCAGGGCGTGCGCGTCCGCTACATGCACTCCGACATCGACGCGGTCGAGCGCCAGGTGATCATCCGGGACCTGCGGTTGGGACACTTCGACGTGTTGGTCGGCATCAACCTCCTGCGTGAAGGGCTCGACCTGCCCGAGGTCAGCCTGGTCGCCATCCTGGACGCCGACAAGACCGGGTTCCTCCGCAGCGAGCGCTCGCTCATCCAGACCATCGGCCGCGCGGCCCGCAACGTCAACGGCGAGGTGTACTTGTACGCCGACGAGGTGTCCGACGCGATGCAGGGCGCCATCGACGAGACCAACCGAAGGCGCGAGAAGCAGCTCACCTACAACGCAGCGCACGGCATCACCCCGGAATCGGTGCGCAAACGCGTGCACGCCGTCATCCGCGGTGAAGACGAGGACCACGTGCCGGACACGGTCGAGCACAAACTCGACCCGTGGGAGCGCGAACTGGTGTTCGACGACCTGCGCCAAGAGCTCGCTACGCTCGAGACGGAGATGTGGGCCGCCTCCGAAGCACTCGACTTCGAGCGCGCCGCCGCCTTGCGCGACCGCGTGCGCGAGATCGAAGCGCGCCTGCAGGGGCGCGACGTCCAGCTCGCGCAGATCCCCGGAAGACCGCCGCGCGCGCAAGCGATCCGCGAGCGCAAGGCACGTGCGTAACCTCGGCCGACCACTGGCCCACCTTTCACGGAGCGCGTTCGTCGCCGGCGCCTTGGCGCTCCTGCCATGCACCGTGGCGAGCGCGCAACCGTACGCCGCCGCGGGCGGGTTCGGCAGACCAGGCGAGGTCGTGTCCGGCGCCGCGGTGCCGGCCGCCGCCGTAGCGGTCGACCCCGCCGGCGGCGTCCATGTCGCGTTCGCCGACGGGCGCGGCGTGTGGCTGCGCAGCCTGGCCGCGGGCGCCGGGTCGACCGACGGCGACATACCGGCCAACCAGATCGCTTCGACGGACGCCGTCCGGCAAGTGACGGCGGGCACCGTGGACGGGAGCGTGGCCGTAGCCTGGATCGAACGGGACCGGACCACGGGCGAGAGCCGCCACTACCTGGCCTGGCGCGGCCGGGTGGCGGAGCTCTTCCGCGACCGCCTCGCCGTGCCGATGCGCATCGTCGAGGTCGATGGACGCCCGTGGGTCTTGATCGCACGACGCTCGTCCGGCTTCTCCGAGATCGTCTTGCTGGACGCGACGCCCGAGGCGACCGCGAGGGCGGAGCGTCTCCTGCACCGCACGGAGCTCTCGGTGCGAGGCGCCGACGTCGTGATGACCGAGGAGGGCCGCGCCTTGGTGGCATGGCTCGAAGGCATGACCGAGCGCACCGAGTTCGGTCTGGTCGCGGAGTGGGACGCGTACTTCGCCGCCGTGGCGCCTGGCGCGCCGGCGCCGCCGAGCGCGATCGTGGCTCTCGGGGCGGCCGACGTCGTCGACGAGCGTCAGCGCGCGACGCTGGCGGCTTCGGAAGACGGCGCGCGCGTGGCGTGGCCAGGCGAGGACGGCGTGGTGCGCGTCACGGACCTGAGGCTCGAAGGAACGGAAGCGACACGCGCCGCCCGGGACCTCGTGCTCGAGTCCGGCCGTCCCCTTGCGGTGACGACGTCCGACGTCTACTGGGTGACCACCGACGCCATCCGCCGCACGGCGCTTCCCTTCGGCGCCGACGACCTGGCGGACACCGGCACGGTCGGCTCCGAGGACGACCCCATGGCCGCACGCGCAGGCGACAGCGAGGCCGCGGCCGCGAACGCCGGCGCGGCGAGCGATGCCGACGCCTTCGTCAGCGTGGCATGGTCCGCCGTCACGATCGAGGGCGCGGCCTTCGCGTCGTCCGA
>CAZOTV010000026.1:21192-33143 GCA_964582795.1 uncultured bacterium | reverse complement strand
GACATGCGCGGGTTCAGGCTCGCGAACGGGTCCTGGAAGATGATCTGCATCTTCTTGCGGTACTCGCGCATGGTCGACTTCGGCAGCTTGGCCACGTCGACGCCTTCGAACAAGACCTCACCCGCAGTCGGTTCGATCAGACGCAGGATGCTGCGGCCGACGGTGGTCTTGCCCGAGCCGGACTCGCCCACCAAGCCGACGACTTCACCGCGCTTCACGTTGAAGCTGACGTCTTCGACGGCCTTGACGTTGGCCACCACGCGCGAGAACACGCCGCCGCGGATGGGGAAGTACTTGCGCAGGTTGCGGACCTCGAGCAGGTTCGCGCTGTCGGCCGCCGTGCCTGGCGCGCCCACGTGTTGCCGAGCCGGGCTGGTCATGCCTGGATCTCCGACTTCAGGTCGAGTTCCTTCCACCGGATGCAGCGGACCATGTGGCCGCCGCCGGTGTCTTCGAGCGAGGGGATGGCGGCCTTGCACGCGTCCTGAACGAAGCGGCAGCGCGGGTGGAAGGCGCACCCCTCGGGAAGGTAGAGCGGGTTCGGCACGTTGCCTGGGATCGCCTGCAGACGCTCCTGGTGCTCGGCGGCACGGTCGACACGCGGGATGGAGTTGAGCAAGCCGAGCGTGTACGGCATCTGCGGGCTGGCGTAGATGTCGTTGATCTGGGCCTCCTCGACGGCGCGGCCGGCGTACATCACCACCGCGCGGTCGGCCATCTCCGCCACCACGCCGAGGTCGTGGGTGATGAAGAGGATCGACATGCCGATCTCGTTCTGCAACTTGCGCATCAGGTCGAGGATCTGCGCCTGGATGGTCACGTCGAGCGCGGTGGTGGGCTCGTCTGCGATCAGCAACTTCGGGCCGCACGACAACGCCATGGCGATCATCACGCGCTGGCGCATGCCGCCCGACATCTGATGCGGGTAGTTCTTCACGCGCTTGCCCGGCTCCGGGATGCCCACCAAGTCGAGCATGTCGGCCGCGAGCTTCATCGCCTCACGGTAGCTCTTGCCCTGGTGCAGCACGATCGCCTCGGCGATCTGGTCGCCGACGGTGTAGACCGGGTTGAGGCTGGTCATCGGCTCTTGGAAGATCATCGAGATGTCGTTCCCGCGGATGCGGCGCATCTCCCGCTCGCTCTTCTTGACCAGGTCTTGTCCTTCGAAGAGGATCTGGCCTTCGGCGATCCGGCCGGGAGGGGTCGGGATGAGACGCATCACGGAGAGGCTCATGACGGACTTGCCCGAGCCCGACTCGCCTACGACGGCCAGTGTCTCGCCTTTGTCGAGGTGGAAACTCACCCCGTCGACGGCTTTCACCGTGCCTTCGTCGGTGTCGAAGTAGGTCTTGAGGCCCTTGACCTCAAGGAGCCGATCGTTGTTGGGCATCAGCGCGTACACTCCTCACGAGGGATTCCCCCAATCGCCATGTTCGAGCAGGGCGAACCGGCATACGGGGCGGGCGGCGCGTCGTAGACAGCGCAGCGCGCCCAGCGAGATACCAGCAGATTCGGGAAATACGCTCGGCCGCCTTCGAGACCCCGTCAGCGTCGCTTCTTGGGGTCGAAGGCGTCACGGAGACCGTCGCCTAGCAGGTTCCAGCATAACACTGCCAGGAAGATGGGGATCCCGGGTATCAAGAGCCACGGCACGAACTGGATGCTGATGCCGCGCGCGGTGGCGTCACGCAACAACAGCCCCCAACTGGCCGTGTCGAGTTCGCTCGGCCCCAGGCCGAGGAACGACAGGCCCGTCTCGGCCAGGATGAACCCGGGGATCGATAGCGTCAGGTCGACGATGACGTAGCTCGCCGTGGACGGCAACAGGTGCCGAGCGAGGATGCGCGGCTCGCTGGCGCCCAGTGCCTTGGCGGCGGCCGCGTAGTCCATCTCGCGAGCGGACAAGATCAGGCCGCGGATGATGCGCGCCAAGCCGCCCCAACCCACGAACCCGAGCACGACGACAGTCAGCAGGAACGTCTCGGCCGACGTCATCTCCAGGCCGATGGCCTGCGCTACGGGGTTGCGTGGGTCGCGCAGGAGCGAAGCCAGCACGATGAGCAAGAAGAGGCCGGGGATGGCCGCGAAGATCTCGACGAGGCGCATGATCAGGTCGTCGACCCAACCGCCGTAGAAGCCGGCCAGTCCGCCCATCAACAGTCCCAGCACGAGCGCCACCCACACCGCCAGGATGCCGATGGTGAGGCTGACCTGACCGCCGTAGAGCACGCGCGAGAAGACGTCCTTGCCGAGGTTGTTCGTGCCCCAGAGGAAGACGCGTGCCGGCTCGTCGACGCCGAACAACCTGAGGTCCGTCTCGAACAGGAACAGGATCTTGTAGGGTTGGTCCGGCCGGTGCACGAAGAACTTGATCGGGTAGCGCTGGCTCGTGTCTTCGACGTAGACGCGTTGGCGCGTGACGGGATCGCGTTCGGTGGTGACGTCGTACACGAACGGACGGGTCAGTCGGCCGGTCTCGGGATCGGTCCAGTGCACCGGCGTGGGCGGCCGGAAGGCGGCAACAGGCGTGCGGCGGTACTCGTTGATGCCGTACGGCGCCAAGAAGCCCGCGAAGATCGCGGTGAGGTACATGAAGATGAGGACGGTGCCGCCGATCATGGCGGCCTTGTGCTTGCGGAACTGCTCCCAGACGATCTGACCCTGACTCTTGCTGATGCGCTGGGTGGGGGCCCCGGCGTGGTGTTCGTCGGCCGGTCCTAGTACGGCCATGGCGTTGGCGGCGCCGGACTCGTGTCCGCCGGCCACGCCTTCCGAGGCCTGGAGTGCCTTCTCGTCGGAGCCGTGGTTCTTCGGGTGAAGGTCGCTCATGACGTCAGCCGTACCGGATGCGCGGGTCGACCGCGGCGAGGAGGAGATCCGAGAGCAAGTTGCCGATCATCAACAAGATGGTCGTGATGACCAGCAGACCGAGCACGATGTAGATGTCCTGCGACTGCAGGGCGCTCAGGAACGTCGGCGTGATCCCAGGCCACGACATCACGACCTCCACCAGCCCCGCTCCGCCGACGAGGTTGGGCAGCAAGCTACCGATGCCCGCCACGAACGGGATGATGGCGGGGCGCAGCGCGTGCTTGTACGTCACGCGGTTCTGGGCGAGGCCCTTGGCGCGAGCGGTGCGGATGAAATCGGAGCCGAGATACTCGATCATCTGACCGCGCAGCACGCGCGTGAACCCGGCCATGCCGGCCGTGGCGACCACGAAGGCCGGGATGACCATGTGCCACAGGATGTCGAGGAGCTGCTGGATCCGCCCCATCTCGAGATGGTCGTTGCTCGTCATCCCTGCTACGGGGAACAACAGATCGCTGTACCCGAAGGTGTCGCGCGTGAAGCCGCGAACGAGGAACAACGTCAAGATCAGTACTTGCGCGAAGAAGAAGTTCGGGATGGCAAGCCCGAAGTAGGCGAACACGCTCACGACCTGGTCGCCGAGCGAATACTGCCTCACCGCCGAGAACACGCCTGCCGGGACGCTGACCAACCAAAGCATCACGATCGAAGTAAGCGCCAGGTACATGGAGTTGCGCATGGGCCGCGCGATGCGTTCCATCACCGGCTGGTTGGATACGAACGACTGGCCAAGGTTGCCCTGGGCGATGTTCTTCATCCAGTTGACGTACTGGATGTGCACCGGCTTGTCGAGGCCGAACTGCGAGGCCATGCGCTCGATGGTCTCGGGACGGACGTTGGGCTCCAGGCGCTTGGCGTTGAGGAAGTCGCCCGGCACGAGCTGGCTGATCAGGAACGCGAGCATCGTGGCGCCGATGAAGGTGGGGATGAGCTGGAAGAAGCGCTTGACGACGTAGACGATCACCGCGTGGCCTCCACGCGGTCAGGTCCGCGCGGGCCCACGGGAGCGACCGTCGACATGGAAGATAGGTTCGACATGGCTAGATAAGGTGCCTCGCAGGGAGAAGGGCTGGGCGGCCGTAGCCACCCAGCCCCAAGGTTCCCTTGTCGTTACTGCGCCATGAAGAGCAGCGGAAGCTCGTAGGCGCCGAGAAGCGGGTTGATCTGGCCTTCCTGGTGGTAGCCGCTGAGGCTGCTGGTCCAGGAGTAGTGGGCCATCGGGCTGACGGCGTAGAGGATCGGCATGAGCTCGGCTTCGACGGCCTGGATCTCGTAGCCGATCTCGCGTGCGGCCTCGGTGTCGAGCGTCTCGCGGCCTTCGCTGAACAGCTGGCCCATCAGCGTCTCGAGCGGCGAGATGCACGAGCCGCTGGTGTTGTACATGTGCAGGTTGGTTCCGCACGGGATCACGTTGACGCCGAACGGCCAGTCGCGCGAACCGCCGGTGAGGCCGATCAGGATCGAGTCGAACGGACGGTCGTCGCCTTCGGACAGGAGCTGGTCGACGAGCAAGTTGAAGTCGATGGCCTGCACCTGGACGTCGACGCCGATCTCGCGCGCCGAGTCGGCGAAGATCTGGGTGATCTGCTCACGCGCCGTGTTGCCGGCGTTGGTGGCCAGCGTGAACGACACCGTCTGGCCCTGGGCGTTGCTCAGAACGCCGTCAGCGTTGCGACGGTCGAAGCCGATCTCGGCCAGGAGCTGCGCGGCGCGCTCGGGATCGTACGGGTAGCGGTCCGCCAGGTCGTGGTTCACCCAGAAGTCGTTGATCGGGTAGACGTTCGAGTACATCGGCAAGCCGGCGCCCGAGTACACCAACTCGATGATGGCTTCCTTGTCCATCAGGTGCGCCATGGCGCGGCGGAAGTTGACGTTGCGGAACAGCGCTTCCTTCTCCGGGTTGGAAGCCATGTTCCAGTTCCACACGATGAACTGGCTGGAGGCCACCGGGCTGACCGACTCCATCACGATGGCGTCGATGTCGCCGTTCTGCACCGCGACGTTGATGGTGCCGATGTCGTCGAGGTTGCGGGGGTTGAACTGATCGACTTCGCCCGCCAGGTACAGGTTGAGGGCGGAGTCGAGGTCGCCGGCGATGGTCATGGCGTACGTGTCGAGGTAGGGCAGGGGGTTCCCGGCCTCGTCGACGTTCCACTCGCCGAAGTAGGGGTTCTTCTGGAGGATGACGCGCTCACCCGGCTGGAAGCTGACCGGAACGAAGGCGTTGACCCAGATGGTCTCGCTCACGTCGACGTCGGTACCCCACAGGGCTTGCACGGCCTCGGCGCCGCCGGAGCGGTACGCCTCACCGAAGACCTTGTCCGGCACCGGGATCATCGCCGCCACGGGGAAGGCGAGACGGTCGGGACGCGGGAAGGTGAAGCGGAGGCTCATGTCGCTGGTCATCTCGAGCTGGATCTGATCGTCGCCCATGAACCAGCTGTCGTAGCCGTTGGAGCCGACGTCAGGGTCGGTCTCGAGGACGTAGCGGATGTAGTAGTCCTGCGCCGTCACCGGCGAGCCGTCGGACCACAGCACCCCGTCGCGGAGCACCACGTCGACCACGGTCCCGTCTTCGTTGACCGTGTACGACTCGGCGGTGTACGGGACCCACTCGTCGGAGTCGGGGCCACGGTACAGAAGCGACGGCGCGTTGTTGAACAGGAAATCACTGAGCGCCTGCGACTCGGCCGACGTGATGGGGTTGAAGGTGCGCGGGTCGCCGATCAGGGCGATGCGGAACGTGCCGCCCATGACGGCTTCGTCGGGGGTAGCGTTCGACCAGGCGTTGGGCCAGACGAACGGCTCGGCGAAGGCGAAGGCCGACACCGCGAGCAAGCTCAGGCCGATGAGTAGTCTCTTCATGCTTCCTCCAGAGGTGGAATCGCGCTGCACGATAAGTCGAGATCCTCCAACCTCGCCCTCCGTGCCGTCAAGGTGCGACGACCTACGGTAACCCGCGTCACGAAACGGCCGCAAGGCGTTTCGTACGCCGGGCCCGGCCGCCTTTGTGCCGGGTGGGATGCGCGTCGGATGCCCACTTGAGGTCAAGGTACCACCCCCCTCAGCCACCGTCAACGAGCGTCCGTCACGTCGGGAACGGAACGAACGCACCGGCGCCGGCCCTCCGCCGGCAGGTGGCGTGGTACCAGTTTCCCGGTGGCATGGGTGAGGACGGACCGAAAAGGATGAACCGGCCTTGGCTGACGGGTGAGAACGGCCGCCACCACGCGCGCGCACCGGCGAGTTCCGGCCGGGGGCGCCGTTCGGCGATCGCTTCGGAGTGCGGTCAGGCGCGCAACTCGGCGCGTGCCGTGGCGCGCCCCGAGGCGCTCGCTCGGCACTCGTATCGGTGCGTACCTCGCCGCATCGCTCTCGCTCAGCGCGAGATCAGCTGCATCAGTAGGGCAAGGACGCCCCACGCGATGCCGAGGTAGATGGTCATGCGGTGCAGCCCGCCTGCGGTGCCGCCAGCGGTGGAGAAGTCCATTCCGCCTCCGGTTCCGCCCATCCCCTCGCCGAGACCCGACTGCTTCGGCTCTTGCATGAGGATGACGGCGGTCAGCAACAACGACACGATCACGAACACGATGAACACGATCCAGAACATGCTTTCCTCCACGGCGTTCCCGGTCATCGGGTCGCCGGTCGCGAGCAGGGTTGGTGCCGAGAGCGGGATTCGAACCCGCACGGGTCGCCCCGGTCGATTTTGAGTCGACTGCGTCTACCGTTCCGCCATCTCGGCCACTGCGGCCGTCCTGCGGCCGCGCATCGACGATTGCAGATGATAGCAGCGAGCAAGGGCCTTCGGCAACAGCATCCCACGGCGACCACCTGCCGCGTACGGCGGCGCCCACCGCCTGCGTGCCCGCTGCAGCCGCCGTGGTAGCGTACGCCCGTCGGCGCGTGACATGCGCTTCCGCGGAAACCGCGTACGTGGAGACCTCGTACATGCTGCGGACCGTGCTCGGCCGACCACCCTCATGAGCATCGCGGTCATCACCTTCCCTGGCAGCAACTGCGACGACGACGCGCGACACGCCCTGGCGGACGTGCTCGGCGCGGACGTGCGCATGGTTTGGCACACCGAGCGCGACCTTGGCGCGCGCCATGGCGGCACCGACGCCGTCGTGATCCCGGGCGGGTTCAGCTTCGGAGACTACCTGCGCAGTGGTGCGCTTGCCGCCCAGAGCCCCGTCATGGACGCGGTCCGCGCCTTCGCTGCAGCCGGTGGTCCGGTCCTGGGCATCTGCAACGGCTTCCAGATCCTCACCGAGTCCGGGCTCCTTCCGGGCCAGCTGGCCCGCAACCCGAGCCTTCACTTCCAGTGCCGCGACGTGCACCTGCGCGTCGAGCGCGCGGACCTGCCGTTCACGACGAGAGCGTCCGTCGGCCAGGTGTTGCGCCTGCCGATCGCGCACAACGAAGGCGCGTACTACGCAAGCGACGCCACGCTCGAGCGTATCGAGGGGGAAGGAAGGGTCGCCTTCCGGTACGTGAACACTCGCGGCGATACGACGGAGGCCGCCAACGTCAACGGCAGTCGCAACGCCATCGCCGGCGTCGTCAACGAGCGCGGCAACGTGCTCGGCATGATGCCGCACCCCGAACGAGCCGTGGAAGGGTTGCTCGGTTCGGACGACGGCCTGACGATCCTCGGGTCGCTGCTCGACAGCCTCGTGGGAGCCGCATGAGCCCTACGGAGCAGGCGTCGGGGGCGAACCGCAGCCTGCGCGCGCGGGCCGCGACGTTCGGTCTCAGCACGGGTGAGTTCGATCTCGTGGTCGAGCACCTCGGGCGAGAGCCGAACGCGCTCGAAGCTGCGATGTTCGGGGCCCTCTGGAGCGAGCACTGCGGGTACAAGAACTCGAAGCCGCTGCTGAGACTGCTGCCGACCGACGGCCCCCAGGTCCTTCAAGGGCCGGGGGAGAACGCCGGCGTGGTCGACATCGGTGAGGGCTGGGGGGTGGCGTTCAAGATGGAGAGCCACAACCACCCGAGCGCGGTCGAACCGGTGCAGGGCGCGGCCACCGGCGTGGGCGGGATCCTGCGCGACATCTTCGCCATGGGCGCTCGCCCCTTCGCGGTGCTCGACGCGCTTCGCTTCGGCGAGTTCGGCGACTCGCAACGACCCGACGAGGGTGATGCGGACGGCTCCGAACGCAACCGCTACTTACTCGCCGGCGTGGTGCACGGCATCGCTCTTTACGGCAACGCCATCGGCGTGCCCACGGTCGGCGGTGAGATCGAGACCAACCCCTGCTACGCCGAGAACCCGTTGGTCAACGTGATGGCCTTGGGGCTGCTTCGTCACGAGGAGCTGCAACGCGGCACCGTCGGCGCGGCTGGCAACCGGCTGTTCTACGTCGGCTCCAAGACGGGTCGTGACGGGCTGGGCGGCGCCGTGTTCGCTTCCGCGGACCTCTCCGAAGCCTCCGGAGCGGACCGTCCTGCGGTGCAGGTGGGCGACCCGTTCATGGGCAAGCTGCTGCTCGAAGCGACGCTCGACGCCATCGGTCAGGGCCTGGTGGCCGGCGTGCAAGACATGGGCGCGGCCGGCCTGACCAGCAGTGTCGGCGAGATGGCGCATCGCGCTCGGCTGGGCGTCGACTTCCACGTCGACCGCGTGCCGCGACGCGAGGAGGGGATGACACCGCTCGAGGTGATGTTGTCCGAGTCGCAGGAGCGCATGGTGCTGACGGCCAAGCCGGGCATGGAAGACGCACTCGTCGCCTTGCTCGAGCGCTGGGAGCTCGACGTCGTGGAGGTAGGCACGGTGGCCGACCACGGTCGCTTCCGGATCTACGACCGCCACGAGCTCGTGGCGGACATGCCGGTCGGGCCGCTCAACGAGCCGCCCGAGTACACCCGTGAAGGCGTCGAGGCGCCCGAGGTGACCGCTGCCCGCACGCGCGACCTGACCGACGTTCCGGTTCCGAACGACCTCGAGGCGACTCTGCTTCGCCTGCTCGCGAGCCCCACCATCGCCTCGAAGCGGCCCGTCTACCAACAGTTCGACCACCAGGTCATGACCAACACGGTGGTGGTTCCCGGCGCGGCCGACGCGGCCGTGATGCGCGTCAAGGGTACGAACTTAGGCGTCGCTGCCACCGTCGACTGCAACGCGCGCTACGTCTACCTAGAGCCGCGCCTCGGGGCGGCGCACGCGGTCGCGGAGGCCGCGCGGAACTTGAGTTGCGTCGGCGCGACACCGTTGGGGGTGACCGACAACCTGAACTTCGGCAACCCGACGGACCCCGCGGTGTACTACCAGATGCAGCAGGCCGTCGCTGGACTGCGCGAGGCTTGCCTGGCGCTGGGAACGCCGGTGACGGGCGGCAACGTGAGCCTCTACAACCAGTACCGTTCCGGGTCGGGGCAGCGCGCCATCCACCCGACGCCCACCGTCGGCATGGTCGGCGTGCTGCCTGACGTTCGTCGGCACGCCGGCATGGGTCTCGAGCGCGAAGGCGACGAGGTGCTGCTGATCGGCAGCACCACAGCAGGCCTGGGTGCGAGCGAGTACCTCCACCGCGTGCACGGCGTCGAGGCGGGCGCGCCGCCGCCGCTCGACTTGGAGCTCGAAGAGAAGGTCCAGGCCATCGTCCGGGGCCTCGTGAGCGACGGTATATGCCGGAGCGCACACGACGTCGGCCAGGGTGGTCTGGCGGTCGCGCTGGCGGAGATGGCGCTGGCTGGGGACTGCGGTGTGGACGCTCGCATCACCTTCGCGGCCTCTGGCGGCGATGGCGTCCACGACGGTGCCGGGACACGCCCGGACGAGCTGCTGTTCGGCGAGTCGGCCGCACGCATCGTGGTGGCCGTCGCCGACGCGGACGTGTCCGAGGTGCGCGCGCGGTGTGAGGCGACCGGCGTGCCATGCACGGCGCTTGGCGTCGCGACCGGTTCGCGCTTCACCTTGCGTGCCGGGAGCGCCTTGCTGGACGTCGACATCGAGGAGCTGCGGGCCGCCTACGAGGACACGTACCGGAAGGCGCTACGCTGATGAGCATGGACGACGACCGGGAGCTCGACGAGACCGCCCGCGGCCGAGCGTTCGGCCGCTTCGGAGCCGGCCTCGACGACGACAAGCCGCACGAGGAGTGCGGCGTGTTCGGCATCTGGTCGCCGACGGAAGCCGACATCGCCGGGCTCGCGCACTTGGGCATCTTCGCGCTGCAGCACCGCGGGCAAGAGTCGTGCGGCATCTGCGTGGCTTCGCCCGATCAGATCCGCATCGAGAAGGACATGGGCATCGTCAGTGAGGTCTTCACCGAAGAGCGCATCGAACGCCTGCGCTTCGACGGCGCCCGCGTCGGCATCGCGCACACGCGCTACTCCACGACCGGCTCGAGCCTGCGCTTCAACGCCCAGCCGCTGACGGTGCGCTCGAACAAGGGCCTGCTGGCGCTGTCGCACAACGGGAACTTCACCAACGCGCGCGCCATCCGCGATCAGATGCTCGGCGAGGGCGCAGTGTTCCAGACCACCAACGACAGCGAGGTGATGATCAACCTCATCGCTCGCTACGCCCATCTCGACCTGGTCGAAGCCACTGCGCGCGCCATGCGCGAACTGGAGGGCGGGTTCGCGGTGGTGTTGATGGACCGCCACCGGCTCATCGGTCTGAGGGACCGCAACGGCGTTCGCCCGCTCGTCATCGGGCGCTACGAGGATGGGTGGGTGTTCGCGTCGGAGCCTTCCGCGCTCCACGTCATCGGGGCGGAGTTCGTGCGCGACGTCGCGCCTGGCGAGCTGGTGATGGCGAGCGAAGTGGGCCTCACGAGCGTGCAGGTGCTCGAGCCGACGCCGACGCCGTGCGCCTTCGAATGGATCTACTTCGCGCGCGACGACTCGCGCCTCGACGGCGTCGAGGTGCACGATGCGCGCCTCCGGATGGGCGAGGCGCTGGCGGCGGAGGCGCCGATCGAGGCGGACGTGGTGGTCGGCGTGCCGGACTCCGGACTGCCCGCCGCGATCGGCTACGCGCGCGCCAGTGGCATCCCGTTCGACATCGGCCTGTACAAGTCGCCGTACGCCGGCCGCACGTTCATCAACCCGACCCAACGGTTGCGCGACCTCAAGGTCAAGCTGAAGCTCGCTCCAACGCCTGCGGTGCGCGGCAGGCGCGTGGTGCTGGTGGACGACTCCATCGTGCGCGGCACCACTTCGGGCAGGATCGTGCAGTTGCTGCGCGACGCCGGCGCAGCCGAGGTGCACTTCCTCGTGTCGAGCCCGCCGATCCGTTACCCGTGCTACTACGGCATCGACACGGCCGCGCGGCAAGAGCTGGCGGCGGCGACCATGACCGTCGAGGAGATCCGCCAACGCATCGGCGCGGACACGCTGCACTTCCTCAGCCAGGAGGGCCTGGCGCGGGCGTTGGGGCTGGCGCGGGCTTGCATGGCTTGCTTCGACGGGGCGTACCCGGCGGGGCACCCGGGCGACGAGGCCGAGAAGGACGCGCTCGGGTACGAGGTGCTGGTCTAGCCGCGGAGCCGGGTCCTGCTTCGGGCGTTGCGCAACGCTCGCTACTTCTTGGTCGAGTTCTTGGTCGAGGTCGTGGCGGTGGTCGTCATCTCGTCCCGAGTCTCGCCTCGGCCGCGCCGCAACACCAACCAGACGAAGCGCGCGAGACGCGGCGCGCGGCGCCAACGCTTCCGGTCCGACGCCACTCGGAACAGCCACTCCACGCCCCATCGTGACGTCCACGCCGGCATGCGGCGGACCGCGCCCGCCATCACGTCGAGCGTTCCGCCGACCCCGACCATGACCGGCGTGGCCAGCGCGTCGGCGTGCTCGGCCAGGAAGCGCTCCTGACCCTCGCCCAAGCCGGCGAGGAGCAGGTTCGGCTCGGCAGCGCGCACCTCGGCGCACACCCTCGCGTTCTCCTCGGGGCGCCGGAAGTACCCGTGACTCGCACCAGCGACCGTGACGCCGAAACGTTCTCGTGCCGCGGCCGCGGCGGCCTCGGCGACGCCCGGCTTCCCGCCCAGGAAGTAGACCCGAAGGTCAGCGCCGCCCACACGCATCGCCTCGGCCACCAAGTCGACACCGGGAACGCGTTCGGGGAGAGGAGA
>CAZOTV010000026.1:16633-21092 GCA_964582795.1 uncultured bacterium | reverse complement strand
CGCGGTGGTCAGCAGCGCAGGGGAGTTGCCGAAGTGGAACCCTTCCGGCGGCACGCCCTGTCGTTCGCCGATCAGCAGGCGGCCGGCTGCTCCCGCGGCCCGGGCTTTTCCTAGAGACGGCGTGAGCGCGAGCGCGGCGATGCCGCGATCGAAGAGCATCGGCGCGACGGTGCACGTTCGGAGCACGTCCACGAGCACCACCACGTCGGTGTAGGGACCGTTGGGGATGGGGTCGGAATGGATCAGCATGATCGTCGCGGTTGGAGTGGGGCGCGAACGGAGGGGCCGGCGCGGACGCCGTCCCACTGGCGACGGGGCGGCGCGAGCGGAAGTCTACCACGGGGTTCGTGGCACGCTCACGGCGTCACTCGCGTCATGCAGCGGCGCACGGCGTGGCGGACGAGTAGGTAAGCTGCCGTGTGCCTCACACGCCTGCGTCACCGCATCCCGACTTCGGAACGGCGTACCGCGACGGCATGCTCGACGCGTTCTTCGACTTGTCGCCTGGAGACGTCGTCGACGCGCTCGCGCAGCCGCGGCCGGTTCATCGCGTGGAACTCGCCTCCGCCCTGCGGCGTTACGCCGAGCGGATCGGCTCTCCTCAGGCGGTCCTACGCAACATCGACCGGCTGGAGCATCCCGAGGCGCGCGCGGTCGTCACGGGTCAGCAGGCGGGACTGCTGCTGGGGCCGACGTACACCTTGTCGAAAGCGGTCACCGCGGTGCGCCTGGCGCAGCGCCTCGATCGCCCGGATCGCCCGGTCGTTCCGGTGTTCTGGCTGGCCAGCCAGGATCACGACGCCGCGGAGATCGACCACACCTACTTCTTGGACGGCTCCGAGACGCTCCGCCGGGTGACGGTGCCGCTGCCCGACGGGGTGGCCGCCGGGCGGATCCCGTTCCAGGTCGCGATGCTCGACGAGGTGCGCGCCGCCATCGAGCGCCAGACCCCCAGGCCGCGCTTCGGCGAAGCGACGACCCGACTGTTCGAGGACGCGGCCGACAACGCCACGACGTACGTCGATTGGTTCGCCGGCATCCTCACGCGCCTCCTTGGCGAAGCGGGGCTGGTGGTCGTCGACCCGCTGCAGACCGACGTCGCGGCGCTCTTCACGGACGTGCTCGCGCGCGAGATCGCCGAGCCCGAGACGACCTCGGAAGCAGTGAACGACGCAGGCAGGCGCCTCAAGCAGTTGGGGTACGAGCCGCAGCTTGGGCGCGGGGCGCACGCCACCAACCTGTTCCTGGAGGTGGGCGGCGGCGAGCTCCCACGACGCGTGCTCCTACGTCACGAAGGCTCGACCTTCCACGCCGAAGGTCGCACCTTGAGCGCCGACGACCTGTTGGCGATGCTGCGCGACGACCCCACCGTGATCACGCCCGCTGCCGGACTGCGGCCCGTGGTGCAGGATGCGCTTCTGCCCACCGCCGTTTTCGTCCTCGGCCCCGGCGAGTTGCGCTACGTCGCGCAGCTTAGGGGCGTGTACCGCTTCCACGACGTGGCCATGCCGCTCGCCTGGCCGCGAGCGCAAGCGACGGTGCTCGAGCCGGTCGTGACGCGCCTGCTCGACGGGCTGGGGGTGTCGGCGGCGGAGTTCCGCGCCGCGCCCGACGCGGTGCTCACCGGGCGCCTGTTGGAGCGCCACGGCCACGCCGCGCGGTTCCATCAGGCGAGCGTCACGCTCGAGCAGTCCTATCGCGAGTTGCTGAAAGAAGTGCGTGGCATCGACGTCACGCTGGAGGGCACGGTTCGAAGGGCGCGGCGCCACCTCGACATGAGCCTGGAGCGCCTGCGGGAGAAGACCGCGGCTGCCCTCAGCCGCGACGACGACGTCCTCAAGCGTCAAGCCGAACGCTTGTCCGCGCACCTGCTACCGCTTGGACAGCCGGCGGAGCGCGTGCTGAGTCCGTTCAGCCACGCGCTGAAGTTCGGCATCGAGCCGCTCGTAGACCGCTTCCTGGCCATGGAGCCCGAGGGCGAGCAAGAGCTGCGGCTCTAGCGTCCGGGGAGCGTACGTCAGCCCCTGCCGGTGACCGAGTAGTTCGGAGCGTCCTTGGTGATCGTCACGTCGTGCGGGTGCGACTCGACGAGACTCGCCTGCGTGATGGTGACGAAGCGGGCGTCGCGCTGCATCGAGGCCACGTCGGGCGTGCCGCAGTAGCCCATGGCCGACCGAAGCCCTCCAGCGAGTTGGTACAGCACGTCCCCGACCGGTCCCTTGTATGCGACCATGCCTTCGATGCCTTCAGGCACGAGCTTCTGCTGGTTCGCCTGGTTGCTCTCCTGGAAGTACCGGTCGGCGCTTCCGCCCGACATCGCGCCGAGGCTGCCCATGCCGCGGTACGCCTTGTAGCGGCGGCCGTCGCGCAGGATGTCCTCGCCGGGCGCCTCGCTGGTGCCGGCCAGCATGGAACCCATCATGACCACGTCGGCGCCCGCCGCGATCGCCTTGGCCACGTCGCCGGAGTACTTGACGCCGCCGTCGGCGACGAGCGCCACGCCGGCGTTCTTCGTCACCTCGGCGACGGCCATGATGGCGCTGAGTTGCGGCATGCCGACGCCAGTGACGACGCGCGTGGTGCAGATGCTGCCTGGGCCGACTCCGACCTTGACGCCATCGGCGCCGCGCTCGATCAGCGCGGTCGCCGCTGCGGCCGTGGCGATGTTGCCTGCCACGACGTCCACCTCGAAGGCCTCCTTGAGGTAGACGAGGGCGTCGAGGATGCCCTGGCTGTGTCCGTGGGCGCTGTCGAGCACGAGCGCGTCGGCGCCCGCCTCGACCAGCGCGGCTGCGCGCGCTTCGAGGTCGGCGCTCACGCCCACCGCCGCCGCCACACGCAGGCGGCCGAGGTCGTCCTTGGCGGAGTTGGGGTAGGCGACGCGCTTGGTGATGTCCTTGATGGTGATGAGCCCACGTAGGTAGTTCTCGTCGTCGACGACCAGGAGTTTCTCGACCTTGTGCGTGCGAAGGATGTCGCGTGCGTGCTCTAGGGTCGTGCCCACCGGCACCGTGACGAGGTGCTCCGACGTCATCAGGTCGGCCACCGGGCGCGTCATGTCCGTCTCGAACCGAAGGTCGCGGTTGGTGAGGATGCCGACGAGCTTGCCGCCCGAGTCGACGATCGGCACCCCGCTGATGCGGTACTCGGCCATGAGGTGCTCGGCGTCGCCGATCGTCGCGTCGCGCGTGAGCGTGATGGGGTCGACGATCATGCCCGATTCGGAGCGCTTGACCTTGCGGACCATGTCCGCCTGCCGTTCGATGGACATGCGCTTGTGGATCACGCCGATGCCGCCCTGACGCGCCATAGCGATGGCCATCTGGGTCTCCGTGACGGTGTCCATGGCCGCCGAGACGAGCGGCAGGTTCAGGGTGACGTTGCGCGAGAACCGCGACGCCAGGTCGACCTCGCGCGGCAGCACGGCGCTGTGTGCCGGCATCAGAAGCACGTCGTCGAACGTCAGGGCGGTGGAGACGATCTTGCCGCTGCGAACGGCCTGGTCGGTGGCGGTTTCGGGGACGGACATGCATCACCTCGGGTCGGTTCGGGGCCGGCGCCGTGCGCCTCGGTAGGTGCCATGACAGGCACCGTGACAGGCACCGGCGGCGGTGCGTCGCGAACCGTTCGCGCCGGTCTGCGGCGCGGGCGTTGGGCAAGTATAGCCGCGGATCCGAGGAAGGCGCGGCTTCGACGCGGCGAACCTCAGGGGTTCGTGGCCAAGAGCTCTCGCAACGGCGTGAGCCAGCGGTCGGTCAGGCGGACGGCGCGCCCTTCGCGGTCGGTGGGGACGTGCTCACTCCTGGCCGTCGCCAGTAGGGCGCCGTCATCGGTGCGCGTGATGCGGTAGGCGAACGCCACGCGGCGGCTACGGGCCTCCTCGAGCTTCGTGGCCACTACGAGTTCGTCGTCGAATCGAGCGGCCGCGCGGTACGCGATCTCGACATGCGACACCGCCAACGAGGTGCCCTCGTCTTCCATGTCGCGGTAGCTGAGCCCACGGTGTCTCAGCCACTCGACCCTGCCGGCTTCGCACCAAACCACGTACGCGCTGTGATGCGCGATGCCCATCTGGTCGGTCTCTGCGAACCTCACGCGGATGATCGCCTGGCTCATGCTGGTCCTCGTTCCGTTCGCACCGTCACGGTGCGCCGTGCGGGTGGCGGGTCGGCGCCACCGGCGATGGCCTCGGCCGGGGCGTGTCCGTGCCGTACCAGAGCCGCCACGACCTTGCGGTCGACGACGGACATAGCGAGGTCGGGCACCGAATGCCAGGGAGCGAAGCGCCGTTCACGCGGCGGTCGCGCCTTCGTGGCGTCGTCCGGTGGGCCGCTCTCGGCGTTCGCGGTCTCGTCGTTCGGGTGCGCAACCCGCGCCGCTTCATCTGCGTCCGCCAGGCAGGGGGTGAGCACCAGGCGGAAGTGCGTGTAGCTGTGGTGGATCGGCGGAAGCAGCGCGC
>CAZOTV010000026.1:14804-16533 GCA_964582795.1 uncultured bacterium | reverse complement strand
GCAGCGGGCACGAGCGACAGTCAGGCGAGCTTGCCGTGCAGACCGTCGCGCCCAGTTCGACCAGTGCCTCGGCGTAGTCGCCGTGGCGGTCCGTCGGTGCTCGCGCGAGCAGCGCCTCTGACAGCACCGCGTCGCTCGGGGCGTCGCGATGGCCGAGAAGGCGGCAGGCCAGGCGGCGGACGTTGGCGTCCACCGCGACGACCGGTTCGTCGTACGCGAAGGCGGCGATGGCGGCGGCGGTGTACGGGCCGATTCCCGCCAGCGTCCGCAGCTCGTCGGGGTCGGAAGGAACCTTTCCGTCGAAGCGCTCTACCAGGTCCATGGCGGCGCGGTGCAGCGCGTGGGCGCGCCGGTAGTAACCCATGCCTTCCCACGCTCGCAGGACGTCGTCGCGTTCGGCGCGCGCCAGCGCGCGCACGTCGGGGAAGCGCTCGAGCCACGCCGGGAAGTACCGCTCCACCGTGCGAACGCGCGTCTGCTGCAGCATCGCCTCGGACACCAGCACCGCGTACGGGTCGCGCCTCGAGTCGATACCGGGCGCTCGCCAAGGCAGGTCGCGGCGGTGGGCGTCGAAGTGCGCCAGCAGGCATTCGGCGAACCGGTCCTCGGCGCTCGTCATGGGACAAGCGTACCCGGGGGAGTGGAGAGGCGGATGCTAGACTCCGCTCGGGAGCACCCGTGGCACAGAGCAAAGACCGTTCCATCGGCGCGGAGTTCCACGCTCAGACGAAGTTCCGTCGCGGCCAGCTGCCAGCGGCGCGAACTCGCGTCGCACCGCCGTTCAAGGTCTACGCCAACCCCAAGGAGGTGGCCGCGCTACCGGCGCCGCAGCTCAAGGGCGGGGCGGGCATCTGGACGGCGCTCTCCGCCGAGCGCACAGGCGTCGCCGAAGGGGGGCGCCTGAAGCAGGCGCAGCTCTCGCAACTCCTTTGGGGAGCGGCCGGGTTCACGTTCGGTCGCGAGCGGATCCACTTGAGCGCGCACGGGGTGTCGTCGTTGGAAGCCTACGTCCTGGCGCGGAACGTGCAAGATCTGTTCGCAGGCATCTACCACTACAACGCCCGAGATCACAGCCTCGAGCACCTGGCGATGGGCGACCCCAGCGAGGCGCTCGCCGATACGCTGCTTGCTCCGCTCGAACTCGGCGCGCAGGCGGCGGTCGTGTGCTTCACCGGCATCCCCGGGCGCCATCGCACGGCCGAGGGCGGGCGCGCGTACCGGTACTTGTTCTTCGACGCCGGCGCGGCGGCGCAGGACCTGGTGCTCGCCGCCAGCGCGCTCGGACTCGCGGCGCAGTTCGTCGCCGACTTCTACGACGACGAGTTGTCCCGCTTGATCCAGATCGACGGACGCAGCGAGATCCCCCTCTGTCTGGTGGCGCTTGGCTCCTGACCCGCAGTGCGGTGCAGGCCAGGGCGCGGTCTCGCGGGCCACGCCGTAGACCTTTCGAATCGAAAGTACAAGCCGAACGCTTCGCCCGGAACCTCCGGGTCGTCGACGGGCGCCGTGGGTACCGAAGGCGCGTAGGGAATGACGCGTAACAATCGAAAGGAATGCCGATGGTGACGGCAGAATCGCGAGTTGACAGGGGTCCCGGGCGAGCGTAGGATGCGCGACGTTGCGCTCGAGCGAGGCGCTGCCTCCACGGCTCGTGGCAGGCCCATGCACGTTCGAATCGTAAGCGCACTCGTTCCGGAGGTACCGACATGCCGACTGCAGACGCCACCCG
>CAZOTV010000026.1:0-14704 GCA_964582795.1 uncultured bacterium | reverse complement strand
ACCCCGTACGGGCGCCTCGATCTCGACCCGACCGGGTTGAGGCTCGGTGAGTTGCTCGTCACGGACGAGGGTGCCGAGTTGGAGGTCGTCGGCCTTGACCCGCTGCGGTTCGAACTGGCGCCCGAGGAGGACGAGGACTGGGGCGAATGAGCCCGCGGGTCGCCCTCGTCTACGATCGGCTGCGAACCGAGGAGCGTCTGCTGTTCGACGCGTTCGAGCGGCTCGGGGTGGAGGTGACGGCTTCGTACGCGCCCTCGCTCGCCTTCGACCTCGAGCGGCAGCTCGACGCTCCCGACGTCGCGCTGATCAGGTGCGTGTCGCAAACGAGGGGCGCCGCGCTGGCGCGTGTCTTCGAGGCGGCGGGAACCACCGTCGTCAACCCGCCTGGGGTGATCGACACCTGCGGCGACAAGCTCGCGACCAGCGTCGCCCTGGTTCGCGCGGGCGTTCCGACCCCGAGAACGGGGGTCGCGTTCGACCGCGACGGGGCGTACGCGTTGGCAGAGTCGCTCGGCTACCCGGTCGTCGTGAAGCCGGTGGTCGGCAGCTGGGGCAGGATGGTGGCTCGACTCTCGGATCGCGACGCGCTCGAGGCCGTCCTGGAGCACAAGGAGGCCCTTGGCGGTCCCCAGCACCGGATCCTGTACTTCCAAGAGCACGTGCGCAAGCCGGGGCGCGACATCCGCGCGTTCGTGCTGAGCGACCCGGACGGCGAGGACGACGTCATCGCCGCCATCTACCGCCACAGCGAGCACTGGATCACCAACACCGCCCGAGGAGGCACCGCCACGAACTGCGAGGTCACGCCCGAACTTCATGCCGTCGCGTCTGCAGCGGCACGCGCGGTGGGCGGAGGCGCGGTAGCGGTCGACTTGGTGGAGGCGGAGAGCGGCCTTCAGGTGGTGGAGGTCAACCACACCATGGAGTTCCGCAACTCCATCGCGACCACCGGCGTCGACATCCCTCTCCGCATCGCGCGCTTCGTCCTCGGCGTGGCCGGGGCGCGGGCGGTGTCCGTCTCGACGGGGGTCGCCAGCGGCGCCACCACGGCGGCACACGCTGCCGGGCCGAGCATCGGCGCCGCGGGCGTTCGCGGGTAGACTGGCGCGCATGGATCGCCTGCAGGTGGCGCTGGTCGGCGCGTCGGGGTACGCGGGCGGGGAGTTCCTGCGCCTGGCCCTCGGCCACCCCTTGCTCGAGGTCACGCAAGTGACGAGCGAACGCAACGCAGGCATGCCGGTCGGGTTGGTGCATCCCAACCTGCGTCACGTCACGCGACTGCGCTTCGAGCCGCTGTCCGAACTGCGCCCCGCCGACCTCGTCGTGTCGGCGCTGCCGCACGGCATGGCCGCGGCCACGATCGACACGCTGACGACGCACGCGCCGCGCGTGATCGACCTCTCCTCGGACTTCCGCTTGCGCGACGCCGAGCGCTTCCGAAGGTATTACGGGCACGACCATCCCCGGCCCGAACTGCTCGGATCCTTCGTGTACGCCAACCCAGAACGCAACCGAAGCGAACTGGTGGGGCAGACGCGCATCGCGGGCGCCGGCTGCATCGCGACCGCGACCCTCATCGGCCTTGCGCCGCTGTTCCGGGCGGGCATCGTGGCTCGCGCCGACGTGGTCGCGGAGGCCAAGGTCGGGTCCAGCGCCGCCGGCAACCGGCCCAGTCTCTCCGGGCATCACCCGGAGCGGTCCGGTGTGGTGCGTACCTACGCCGCCACCGGCCACCGCCACACGGCCGAGATCGAGGAGCACCTGCCCGGGGCGCGGCTTCACCTCACCGCCACGGCCGTCGAGCGCGTGCGCGGGATCCTGGTGACCGCCCACGTGTTCCTGGCCGACGGCACCAGCGAGCGCGACGTGTCCGCGGCCTATCGCGAGGCGT
This sequence comes from uncultured bacterium, assembly GCA_964582795.1. GTDB lineage: Bacteria > Deinococcota > Deinococci > Deinococcales > Trueperaceae > CAZACZ01. The sequence goes on along the minus strand of CAZOTV010000026.1, from coordinate 12,813 downwards.
ACGAGGACGAACCGTTCGTGCGCTTGATCCAGGCGCGCCGCGGGATCCACCGCGTTCCCGATCCGCGCGTGCTGGACGGCAGCAACTGGTGCGACGTCGGCTTCGAGCTGGACCCCGACAGCGGGCGCCTTGTGGTGCTGTCCGCGCTCGACAACCTCGTCAAGGGCACGGCCGGTCACGCCATGCAGGCGCTGAACGTCGCCATGGGGTGGGACGAGACGCTCGGCCTCGGGTTCCCCGGACTGCACCCGTGAGGCCTGGCGGCGTGGTCGTGGTGAAAGTCGGCGGCGCAGACGGCGTCGACTTGGAGTCGGTCTGCCGCGACGTCGCCGGACTCGTCGCGCACGGCACCCGCACGGTCTTGGTCCACGGCGGCAGCGCCGAGACGAACCGCGTCGCCGAGGCGTTGGGCCACCCGCCGCGCTTCGTGACCGGCCCCTCGGGGCACACGAGTCGGTACACCGACCGGCGCACGCTCGAGATCTTCGAGATGGTCTACTGCGGCAAGGTGAACAAGGGGCTGGTGGAACGACTGCAGCGGATGGGAGTGAACGCGCTCGGGCTCTCCGGACTCGACGGGCGCCTCCTGGAGGGCCGCCGGAAGGCGACGGTGCGGAGCGTCGAGGACGGCAAGACGCTGGTGCTCCGAGACGACCACACCGGCACCGTGGAACGTGTGAACACGGGGCTGCTGCTGGCCCTGCTCGATGACGGCTACCTACCGGTGGTGACCCCACCCGCCGCCAGCTTCGAGGGGGAGGCCATCAACGTCGACGGCGACCGCGCCGCTGCCGCCATCGCCGTGGCGTTGCGGGCCGCCGCGTTGGTGCTTCTCTCCAACGTGCCCGGCTTGCTGCGGGACTACCCCGACGCCTCCAGCCTGGTCGCTTCGGTACCGGCGGCCGCGGCCGAGACGTACGTTCGCCTCGCCCAGGGACGCATGAAGCGCAAGGTGATGGGCGCCGCGGACGCCGTGCACGGAGGTGTCGGTCGCGTCGTCATCGGCGACGCGCGTAGGCAGACGCCGGTTCAAGACGCGTTGCGCGGGATGGGGACGGTCGTGTCGTGACGAGAAGTGGGCGTTCGGCGAGGGCAAGCCACGCGTACGCACGAGCGAACACGGAAGCGAGCCATGGAGCGCGGCGCGGCGACGTAGCGTAGGGGCGTGGCGCCGGAACGCAACCTACGAACGACCGAGCGCGAAGAGGCACGTACGAGGAGGCCCATGACATGTCCGGTATGAACGAGCATCAACGAGGAGCGAGTGAGACCATTTCGGTGAAGGAGTCGCGCGAGACCGGCGGAGGCGGTCCCCTGGGAACCGCGGCGATCCTCGAACGCGACGCGGTCCATCGGTCGGGCCTGTGGGCGCCGGACATCGTGTTCGTCCGCGGGGAGGGCGCGGTGCTTCACGACGCCGACGGCCGCGCCTACCTCGACTTCATGGCCGGGATCGCCGTGGCGAGCGTCGGTCATGGCAACGAGCGACTCGCCGCCGCGGTGGCGGAGCAGGCGCGACGCTTGATCGTCTGCCCGCAGAACTTGGGGAACGACACGCGCACGGCGTTCGTCGACGCCTTGTTTCGCTTCGTGCGCCCGCCCTTGGAGCGGGTCTTCCTCGCCAACTCGGGTGCGGAGGCGAACGAGGCTGCACTGAAGTGGGCGAGGGCAGCCACCGGCAGGCGCCGATTCGTGGCTGCCAAGCGCGGGTTCTCCGGGCGGACCTTGGGCGTCCTGCCCTTGACGTGGGAGCCGAGCTACCGCGAACCGTTCGAGCCCTTCGGAGTCGAAGTCGACTTCGTCCGCTACGACGACCTCGAGGACCTCGATGGCGCCGTGACGGACGAGACTGCGGCCGTGTTGCTCGAGCCGATCCAAGGCGAGAGCGGCATCCACGTGGCAAGCCAAGCGTACTTGCGGCGCGCCCGGGAGATCACCAGGGAGCGCGGCGCGCTGCTGATCCTCGACGAGATCCAATCCGGCGTCGGCCGGACGGGCACGTTCCTCGCCAGCGAGCCCGCCGGCGTCAGCGCGGACGTGGTGACCCTGGCGAAGGGCCTCGCGGGCGGCGTGCCGATCGGGGCGGTCGTGATGACGGCCGAGGTGGCGGCGGCGATGCCGAAGGGGGGGCACGGGACCACGTTCGGTGGCAACCCGCTTGCGGCTGCTGCCGGCCTTGCCGTACTCCAGGAGATCGAGGAGAACGACCTGATGAAGCGCGCGGCCCACCTGGGCGAACGGCTGATGGCGGGCCTGCGTGGCTTGGGAAGCGACCGCGTGCGCGAGGTGCGGGGCCGTGGGCTGATGGTGGGATTGGAACTCAAGGAGAAGGTCGCGCCCGTCATCCGCGCCTTGCGTGACGACGGGGTGCTCACCATCGCAGGCGGAGCGAACGTGATCCGTCTCCTGCCGCCGCTCGTCGTCACGGACGAGCAGGTCGACGAGGTCGTCAGGCGCGTCGGGGCCGTGTTGGCGAGGAGCTGAGGAACGTCGCCCGAGAAGCATCGCAAGCCGCCGCGATCGACCCCGTAGAGCTCCTGCTGGAGACCGTGAGGACGCCAAGCCCTTCGGGCGCCGAGGCGGCGGTGGCGGCGTACCTGGCGCGGGTCATGGCCAGTTTCTGCGACGAGGCGTTCGTCGACGAGGCAGGCAACGCCGTGGGGCGCTGGGGGCATGGACCGCTCGGCATCACGCTTCTCGGCCACATCGACACCGTCCCGGGGGACATCCCGGTGCGGATCGACGCCGAAGGCGTGCTGCACGGTCGTGGCGCGGTGGACGCCAAAGGGAGCCTCTGTGCCGCCATCGCGGCCGTGGCGCGGCTTCCCGACGCGCTCAAGCGCCGCGTTCGGTTGCGCCTGGTCGGGGCTGTGGGTGAGGAGTCGCCCGGTAGCCCCGGCGCGCGCCACGCGGTCGCGACCTACGAGGTGCCCGACCTGGTCATCGTGGGCGAACCGAGCGGGTGGGACGCGATCACGCTCGGCTACAAGGGTCGCGCCGCCGTCACCGTGGCGGCGTCGCGCGAGAACGCGCACAGCGCCACCGGTGAAGCGACCGCCTTCGAGGCGGTGGTGAACGCGTTCGTGCGCGTTCGGGAGTTCTGCCGGAGTTGGAACGCGGCGAACGGACAGGGCGAATCGACCGGCGCGCGCTTCGACGGCCTACAACTGGCATTGCTCGACGTTCACGGCACGAACGACGGCATGCTGCAGGAGGCGCGAGCGCGGCTGCAGTTCCGGCTTCCACCGGCCTTGTCGCCGCAACGACTCGATGCGGCCCTGCAGGAACTGGATCTCGGCGTTGGCGTGCAGCTGCGCTTCGAGGGCGGCGAGAGCGCGCATCGAGCCACGAAGGACTCTGTGCTGGCCGCGGCTTTTCGTCGGGCGATCCGCGCGAGCGGCGGCACACCGCGTCACCTCGTGAAGACGGGCACCTCGGACATGAACGTGGTCGCGCCGCACTGGGCGGTGCCCAAGGTCGCGTACGGCCCGGGCGACGCGGCGCTCGATCACACGCCGAACGAGCATCTGCACCTCGTCGAGTACCTCCGCTCCGTCGACGTGCTCGTCGCCGCGATCGCAGTGTTGGCGGCCGAAGGCCGCTCGAACCGGCGGGAACACGCCGAACCGCCGTCCGGATGAGGTTTCCGGCACGGTGGAGGACCCGGTCATCCGTATACTGACGGCGTTATGCCTCGTTTCGAGAGCATCGCCTTGGAGCTGCTCGAGTACAAGGTCGCCGAGTATCGCGCAACGCGCGCGGTGAGGGGCGGCGTCGAGTCGATGTGGGAGCTGCTCGGCCAGCTCTCGAACGCGCGGGAACACCTGACCACCGACGAGCGCAAGCGGTTCGAGGAAGTGGCGCGCACGCTGCAGGTCGCATCGGACCGCGGGCGACCGTCCGGCACGGCGCGGGATCTCTCCGCCCTGGTGCTGGCCGACGAGACGGCGGACGAGTTGATGCTCACCGGCGACGACGTGGATGTCCCGCGCCCGAGCGAGTCACCCGAGGAGCGGCAAGAGCACACGGTGCTACAGCGCCTCGCCCGGCGCGTGTGGTGGGACGACGTCGACGAGCTCGTGCAGCGCGTGGCGGCAGCGTGGCGCGCCGAGCGCGATCGCTATACGGCCCGAATCGTGTACGGGACCATCCACAACCTGCAACGCAACGCCGAGCGCCGGACCTTCGCTCAGGACATGAGCCTGCGTGGGTTCCAGGTGATCGAGCCGATCCCGCCACTGAGGGACCCTCTGGTGTCGTTGTCCGACCTCGACTCGCTTGGCGAGATCGTGCGCGAGCTGATCAACCTGATCATGACGCTCGGCCGGACCGGCAGTCCCTTCCCGGACCTGGCCGTCCCCGATGGAGGGGCGCTCGCGTACCTGCGCAAGGCGGCCATGGCGGTCGCGGCCGACCCGTACGCCGGGCGGATGTCGGCCATCGATGGGCAGATGCCCAGCAGCAAGCAACTCCGACTTGCCATCCAGGAACTGGCGAAGGAGCGGTTGCCGGAGGACGAGCGGGCCGCGCAACGCCGCGCGCTCGAGCGGCGCCTGGCCGAGGTGACCGCCTGGGAGCGGAACGAGCGGTTGGCGTTCCAGCGCGACGCGGCCATGTTCCAGGACCTCGTGCACAGCTTCTTCGACCGGCTGGAGGAGTACATGCCGACGTCCGTCGGCGGGCACGCCAGCGGGCCACAGCTCGAAGGCGGCGTGCTCTTCGGCGTCAACCCTGCGCTTCGCTGGGAGAAGGTGCCGCCGGAGTGCAACGCCCTGACGGTCAGGCTGGTGGGTCCGGTGCGCTTGTCGCTCAAGGGTCACGAGTTCCAGATCGCCGGGGTCGGCAACACGCGCAGCGTGTTCGTCGACGGTCAGGAGATCGAGGTCAACAACGCCAACGTGTTCCAGCTCGGTCGCAGCCGCGTGGGCATCTTCCGAGAGGGCGACTACGTACACATCCGCGTGCACGACGAGGGGCGAGCGCTACCCGTGCGGCTGGCCGAAGCGCTGGTGGTGGCGTACGTCCTTGGCGCGGAACACCGGGACGATCTGCTCACGACCTTGAAGGTCCTCGCCAACAGCGTCCGGGGCGAGCCGCAGGAGATCGTCGCGCAAGCCATCACGCGGGCCACCGCCGTCAGCGCCCGCGCCCCGGACCAGCAGAAGGCGCTCGACGGACTGCTACGCGGCTCCGCCCGGGCTGCCGGCGTGACGCTGCCCGAGGACACCATCGTGGGGCTGGTGCAGCGCGTGATGGACGCCGTCAGCGTCGACCCGAGCGACCTCGCGAGCGTGATCGAACGCGCCGGCGCGGAAGCGTACGACGTACAGATGCTGACCGGCGAACCGCTCACGATCGACTTGGCGGGCCAGAAGATCACCGTCCGGCAGTACCGGGGCCGTACGCGCGAGGCACAGGAGAGCTTGGTGGCGATGCTGCCCGGGCAGGTGCTCGGCTCGTTCACCGACTACCTGCTGGCGCCGCACGTGAGCGGAACGCTGCTGTTCGCGCGCGGCGACCAGGAGGTGGCCGTGCTCCACCTGCCGACGACACGAGTCACGGTGACCTGAACGTCCCGGAGAGGAGAGCAGCAGCCATGCCCGAGCCGATGAGTGTCGAACGGCTACGTGAAGCCATGCATTCCTTGCCGGAGTGGGAACACGCGCACGACCGGATCCGCCGCAGCTACCGCTTCGACGACTTCTCCGAGGCGTTCGCCTTCATGACGCGCGTCGCCCTCTTGGCGGAGAAGCACGGGCACCACCCCGAGCTACGGAACGTCTACTCGCGCGTGGTCGTGGAGCTCACCAGTCACGACGCAGGTGGCGTCACGGACCGCGACCTGGAACTCGCACGCGCCATCGACGCGCTGGGCTGAGACGGTCCGTTGGTCGAGAAGCGGCAGGTCCTCAGGGTCCTGGCGGCGTCTCGCGCGGCGCCGTGAACGAGTAGGCCGCTTCGAGGCGCTTCAAGTCGGCGTCGTTCACGCGTCCGTCGCCGTCGAAGTCGGCGGCGAGGTTCACTCCCTCGCTGTCGTACGCCCGCCCGAACGCCTCGAGATCGTAGAAGTCGACCACGCCGTTCTGATCGAGATCTTCCGGTACGAAGCGCTGCTGCGCCCTGAGCGACTCGACGTCGACGGTCGACGGGGCGGACGCGGCGGCGTCCACGGCGTACGCCATCACCCCGCCGTCGCCTTCCGGCAAGCCCAACAGCACGCCGAGTTCGTGCAGCAGAACGGCTCGTCGCGCGTCGCCAACGGAGGGGGAGAGCAGCGCCTCGACGCGTGTCGAGCTGTCGGGCATCGACCACACGAGCGTCAACGACCAGGCGTCGGGGCCGAACCGACCCTCATCCCCGTAGCGCACGACCCTGTCTGCTTCGTCGAGGACCTCGAAGCGTGCGATGCCGTCGGAGGCCGCCGTCCACGCGTCCGCCGCCTCTGCCACGGCCTCGGAAAGGAGCAACGGGCCCCCGCGGTCGTCCACGGCGAGCTGCACGGTCTTCGTCGGCACCGTGTCGTCCGCTCCTTCGGTCGTGTCGGCGTCGTCGGCTGCGCGGTTGGTCTCGCCAGCGGCTTCGGTGGTCGCTTCTTCGGCGTCCGGCGGCGCGTCCGTGGCTTCGGCGGCGCCTGCCGTGCCTGGCTCCTCGCTTGCCGGAGCGTCGGTCGGAGCGGCCGCCTCGGTTGCCGGTTCGGCGGCTGCGGCCACCGACGCGTCGCCGGGCGGCGCCCCCGCCTCCAACAACGTCGTCACGGCCGTGAGGACGGCCTCGAGACCTGCGCCCATGTCACTCCGCAGGAGTCGTCCGTCCGCTTCGACGGCGAGGAAGGCGCCGTCGTCGTCTTCGAGACCGCTCGGGCCGACGCGCCAGAGCCCTTGCCGCACTCCGACCAAGGGCGACGCGAGACGGCCATCGTCGTACGCGAAGACCAGCACCTGCTCACCCGTCTCCCAGCGTGGGAAACCGGCAACGGTGAGTCGTGGCCCGCCTGGAACCTCACCGCCTAGGAACGACAACGACACGCGCTCGGCGCCGGCGGTGTCGGCCGGATCGTCGGGCTCGTCTGCCACGTCCCCGACGTCTCCACCATCTCCACCACTTCCAGCGCCATCACCGGCGGGGTCGCCGCCCGTGGCGTCGGTGGCTCCGGACCCGCTGGCGCCCCCGGGGGCGGCGGGAACGCCGACGAACGCGCGATCGATCGTGAACGACACCGTCGTCGTCGGCATGCCGTCCACTTCGGTCACGGTCACGTCGGCGACGGTTCCGAGGAACACCTTCGCGGCCGTGAACAACATGTCCGTCGGGTCTCGTTCGGGGTAGGTGGTCGCTAGCGCGCTACCACTCAGCACCAGCACGAAGAGGACGTAGACACGTGCTCGGCTCATGGCGCGCCCCCGTCTCCTGGCGCCCCGTCGTCTGCCTCGTCGCCCGGCGGTCCGTCTTCGGGCTCGGCTCCTTCATCGCCGCCAGGCGGTGGCTCGGCGTCGTCGACGGTGTCCGAGGGCGCGTCCTGGCGTCCCTCGGCACCGCGCTCGAAAGCGTGTCTTCGATCGGGATCGGGTGAGGCGGACAGGAACTCGGTCTCGTACGTCAGGTACAGGTAGTGCGGCGGATCGACCGGTTCGAGCACGAACCGGAACACCTCACGGCGCCCGTCGAGGGTGTCGCCGAGCGGCGCGAGGTCGACCTGCAGGGTGCCTTCACCGGCTTGGGACAGCAGAGCTAGGCCGTCAGGCGTCGTGGTGACGCTGTCTTCACGAAGTCGGAAGGCGGCGGCGTCCCACCGCACGAGGGTGCGAACGCCCGTGAGGGCGCGAGCGTCTCGCAAGGTGGCGCGAAGCGTGATGGGCGATCGCACCTCGGTGTCGGGCGCCTCGAACCGCAAGGACACCGGCGGTGCCGCCGTTACTCGCAAGGTGTACTCCTGGACCACCTGCGACAAGTTGGCGTCCGACGCCTCGAGGGTGAACGTGTAGTCACCGACCTCCGCGGGGCTTCCGCGAATCACTCCGGCCTGAAGCGACAGCCCGGAGGGCAGTTCGCCGCGTGCGAGTCGCACGTCGTAGGGACGAAGGCCGCCGACGACGTGAATCGACTCCTCGTACGGTTCTCGCAGCACCGCGTTCGGCAGGGTCGCGCCGACGATGCGTAGCGGCTCGCCCAGGGTGTCGAGTTCGCTGGTGCAGGCCACGAGCGTGGCGACCACGACGAAGGCCAGCAAGCGGCGAGCACGAGTGCCTCGGCGCATCGCGCGGCTCCACCGTCCGTTCATGCGGCTCCGCCGTCCGTGGCCGCCCGCCTCACGACGAGCCACCGATACCCGTACGGCGGAAGGGTGATGCTACCCGCGGCCGTATCGAGGTCCTCCGGGCCCGCGGCCTCGAGGCTTGGCGTGCGTCCCGACGCCGCGATGGTCGCCCACGTCGCCCCGTCAGTACCCACGACGGCCCTGAGATGGGCGAGGTCGACCCGCTGTTCGCGGTCGGACAAGTTGTGCAGGCCCACCACGGCGTCCGGGAGCACGCCTGGGTCGTGTTCGCCCACCACGGCTTCGTGCACGGCGGCGTCGGATGCGTCCTCCGACCGCCCGCGTGCCGTTGCGGCCTCGTCGCGCGCAGCGACCGGCGCGGTGGTGTTGAGGGTGGCGAGCACCTCCGGCCGACCGACGTCGACCACCGCGAAGCGGCCGCGGCCGAGCGCCGGGCGGCGCTTGCGAACCCGAACCAGGGCCCGCACGGCGTGCAGAAGGCTCGCTTCGTCGTCGCGCTGCGCGTCCACGTTGACGCTTGCGCTGCCGTAGGCAGGATCGTCGACGACCGGCGCGTAGAGCACCTGTGCGCTCGAGAACCCCGCGCCCGGTTCGTTCGTCCACTGCATCGGCGTTCGCACACCGTCGCGGTCTTCGAGGTAGATGTTGTCACCCATGCCGATCTCGTCTCCGTAGTACAAGATCGGTGTACCGGGAAGCGACATGAGGATGGCGTGCATCAGCTCGATGCGGGCCCGATCGTTGTCGAGCAGAGGCGCCAACCTGCGGCGGATGCCCATGTTGAGGCGCATGCGCGGGTCGGGCGCGTACCGTTCCCACATCCAGGCGCGCTCCTCCTCGGTCACCATCTCGAGCGTCAGCTCGTCGTGGTTCCTCAAGAACACGACCCACTGGCACTCCGGTGGGATCGGGGGCGTGCGGTCGAGGATGCGGACGACGGCGTCACGCGTTCCTTGCGCCAACGCCATGTACAGACGGGGCATGACCGGGAAGTGGAACAGCAGCGGCAGTTCGTCGGTACCGTCGCCGAAGTACGGCAGCGTGTCCTCCGGCCACTGGTTGACCTCGCCCAGCAGCAGCGCGCCGGGTTTGATCTCGTCGATGAAGCTCCTGAGTTCCTTGAGGTACTCGTGGGTCGCGGGCAGGTTCTCGTTGTTCGTGCCTTCGCGCTCGAACAGGTAAGGGATCGCGTCCATGCGGAACCCGTCGAAACCAAGGTCGAGCCAGAAGCGGATGATGCGCTTCATCTCCTCGCGCACCGCCGGGTTGTCGTAGTTCAGGTCGGGCTGGTGGCGGAAGAAGCGATGCCAGTAGTACTGCCCGCGCTCCGGGTCGAAGCTCCAGTTCGAGCTCTCCGTGTCCGTGAAGATGATGCGCGTGCCGGCGTAGCGCTCGGGATCGTCGGACCACACGTACCAGTCGGAGCGAGGGTTGTCGCGGCTGCGGCGCGACTCCATGAACCAAGGGTGGTCGGAGCTGGTGTGGTTCAACACCAGGTCGGTGATGACCTTCAGGCCGCGCGCGTGCGCCTCCTCGAGAAGCCGCTGCACGTCGCCCAGGGTGCCGTAGTCGGGGTGGACGCCGTAGAAGTCGGCGATGTCGTAACCGTCGTCCCGTAGCGGGGACGGGTAGATCGGCAGCAACCAGATCACGTCGACGCCCAGCCACACGAGGTAGTCGAGCTTCTCGATGACGCCGGCAAGGTCGCCCTTCCCGTCGCCGTCTGCGTCGCGGAACGCGCGGACGTAGAGCTCGTAGAGTACGACGTCCTTGTACCAGTCTTGGCGCACGGGAACCAACCTTTCCGACGACGAGGGCGCGGCTCGATTGTACCCGGGCGCGTGGTAAGCTCAAGCCTTGCATGACCTGACCGACAGCCCGTCTGCGACGACGTTCCGGCTGCCGCTGCCGGCGCACGTGCCCGGGCGGCGCCGCGACCTGCACGTCGAACGTGACGCCCGCGCGCGCTACGCGGTGCCGGCGGGCGCGTTCGGCGTGCGGGGACGCGTGGTGACGGTGGACTTCGAGCTGGCCGAACGCTGGGCTGGCGCGATGAACGAGCGCCGCGGGCAGGGTCGTGGCGACCTGAGTGGCGAAGGCGAACTCGTCGAGCCGGCCGTCCTGCCAGCCGCAGCGCTGCTTCACGAGCTGATGCACGCCGTCATCGCGACCGTCTCGGCCGAGACCGAGAAGAGCGCGGCGACGGAAGCGCTCTCCGCGCTGCGCGAGCGCGCCGGTGACGTCGCGACCACCGGGTTCCTGACCGCGTTGGCGGAGCGCTTCCCACCACCGGCGGTGGCGGCGGGGGACGTCGGTGCGGCGGACTACGTGGCCGGCGCCACCGACGACGAGCCGAACGGCGAGGTGCTCTTGGAGGAACTCGTCTTGCTCCTGCTGGCCGACGAGAACCGTGCCTTGACACCGCTGCGTGAGCTGTTCGACCTCGGCGCCCTCCGTGTCGAGCCCACGTTCGCGGCAGCAACCCGGGCGGTCGAGGAAGCGTTCGACCAGGTCGGGGTCGAGACCCCGGCCGCCGCACAGGAAGCTCGAGCGGCGCGCCGGTCCTTGCTCGAGTTGCTGCGCGCGCCGATCCGCACCCGTCCGGACTCGCTGCTGGAGCAGCTTCGCGTTGCGCTGGACCTATGGGGGCCGCTGCTGGGCGAACGCTTCCAGCAGTTGCTCGAGCGTGCCTTGCGGGCTGCTGACGTGCTACGCGAGTCGCACAAGGGCGGCGGACCCGGCCCTGGGCGGTGGGCGGGCGCGGACGAGCTGCTCCCGGGCTTCGCCGGGGCTGGCATGGAGCCGGAGGCCTTCACCCCCGACCGGGCGTGGATGCCGAACGTGACGCTGGTGGCGAAGAGCACGTACGTCTGGTTGGATCAACTGGCGCAGCGCTTCGGGCGCGAAGTACACCGCCTCGACCAGGTCCCCGACGAGGCGCTCGCCGAGCTCGCCGCCGACGGTTTCAACGCGCTGTGGCTCATCGGCGTCTGGCAGCGCAGCGAGGCGTCACGCCGTATCAAGCGCATGCGGGGTCAGCCCGACGCGGAGGCAAGCGCGTACGCGGTGCAGGACTACGTCGTTGCTCACGATCTCGGGGGCGACGAGGCTCTCGATCGACTGCGGCAGCAGGCTTCTCGCCACGGGATCCGGCTCGCGAGCGACATGGTGCCGAACCACACCGGCATCGACGCGCGTTGGGTGGTCGAGCATCCCGAACGCTTCGTCCAGCTCGACCATCCGCCGTACGCGGGGTACACCTTCGGCGGCCCCGACCTATCGGGCGACCCGCGCGTGGAGATCCGCATCGAGGATCACTACTACGACGGCAGCGACGCCGCCGTCGTGTTCCAGCGTCGCGACGCTGCGAGTGGGGAGACCCGCTACCTGTATCACGGCAACGACGGCACGGCGATGCCGTGGAACGACACCGCGCAACTCGACTACCTTCGTGCCGACGTGCGAAGCGCGGTGATGGACGCCATCGTCGACGTCGCGAGGCGCTTCCCGATCATCCGCTTCGACGCCGCCATGACGCTGGCTCGCAGGCACGTGCAGAGGCTCTGGCACCCGCGGCCGGGAGACGGGGGCGCCGTTCCCTCCCGCAGCCGCTACGGGGTGAGCGAAGCGGCGTTCGACGCCGCCATGCCGCACGAGTTCTGGCGCGAGGTGGTGGAGCGCATGGCGCGCGACGCGCCCGACACGCTTCTTCTCGCCGAGGCGTTCTGGCTCATGGAAGGCTACTTCGTGAGAACGCTGGGAATGCACCGCGTGTACAACAGCGCGTTCATGCACATGCTCATGCGCGAGGAGAACGCCGCCTACCGGCGCCTGATCCGCAGCGTTCAGGCGTTCGATCCGCGGGTGCTCGAGCGCTTCGTCAACTTCATGAGCAACCCCGACGAGGAGACCGCCGCCGACCAGTTCGGCAACGGCGAGAAGTACTTCGGAGTGACGACCCTCTTGGCCACGTTGCCTGGTCTGCCCATGTTCGGCCACGGACAGGTGGAGGGGCTGCGTGAGAAGTACGGCATGGAGTACCGCCGCGCGAAGCTGGATGAGAGGCCCGATCCCGACATGATCAGGCGCCACCGCGAGACGATCGCGCCGCTCTTGCGACAGCGGTCGCGCTTCGCCGGCGCGGCGAACTTCCGCCTCTTCGACCTGGTCACGGACGACGGCGGGGTGGACGAAGACGTCTACGTGTTCAGCAACCGTGCCGGCGGCGAGTCGGTGCTGGTGGCGTTCAACAACGCGAACAGGCCAGCACGTGGGCGGGCGCGTGTCAGCGCGCCGTTCACAGACCGTGAGCGCGGCGGCGAGCTTCGCAGTGAGACCGCACTCGAGGCGCTCGGGGCGAGGCCGGGCGCCGGAAGCTGGGTGACGCTGACGGACCGGGCCGGTGGGCGTCTGGTCGTTGCGCTCGAGGAGTTGGCGCGCGGAGGCTTGGCACTCGAACTCGGGCCGTACGAAGCCAGGGTGTTCCTCGACGTGCAGCAGAGCGACACGCTGCCCGGAGCGAGCGAGGAGATCCGGTC
>CAZOTV010000025.1:19071-33370 GCA_964582795.1 uncultured bacterium | reverse complement strand
GCGGTGAACGCGTGTGGCCCATGCCGTTGTTCGAGGAGTACCGCAAGACGATCGACTCGAACGTCGCCGACCTGAAGAACACCGGCGGGGCGAGCGGCGGCGTCGGAACCGCGGCGGTCTTCCTGCAGGCGTTCACGTCGTACCCGTGGGCGCACGTCGACATGGCGGGCATGGCGCTGGTCGACGACGCGAAGAACGCCAAGGGCAAGACGTACCTGACACCTGGCGCCACCGGTTACGGCGTGCGGCTGCTGGTCGAGTTCCTGCGCGACTGGGCCTGAGCCCCGCCGCGCCCTACACTCACGTCATGCGCGAACTAGGTCCCCGAACCGAACCGAGCGGGAACGACACACCCGAGAACGACCTCGCGACCGCGACCTTGGCAGGCGGCTGTTTCTGGTGCCTCGAAGCCGTGTACGACGAGCTCGAAGGGGTGCACGAGGTGATATCCGGCTACGCCGGCGGTCATGTCGAGCACCCGACCTACGAGCAGGTCTGCACCGGCACCACCGGCCACGCCGAGGTGGTTCGCGTCACCTTCGATCCGGCGGTCGTCTCGTACGAGGACCTGCTGCGGGTGTTCTTCTCGATCCACGACCCCACGACCAAGGACCGTCAAGGCAACGACGTCGGCCCGCAGTACCGCTCCGCCATCTACTTCCACGACGACGGCCAACGCCGGGCGGCGGAAGCGATCATGCGCGAGGTGTCGGACGCCGACATCTACGGCGCCCCGCTCGTCACCGAGCTCACCGCCGCCGGCCCGTTCTACCCGGCGGAGGCGTACCATGACGACTACTTCGCCCGGAACCCGGGCCAGGGTTACTGCATGGCCGTGATCGCGCCCAAGGTGGCGAAGTTCCGCAAGCAACACGTACAGCGCTTGAAGCGCCGCGGTTGACGTGACGCGCAGCTGCTAGACTCCCGCGCCGTACCGCTCCAGCAACCGCAGCAGAGCCACGACGCTGCGGTCGAAGTCGGCTACGCGGATGTGCTCGTTCGGGCTGTGAACGCGCGACCCTGGGTAACTGCACCCCAGTCCCACCACGGGCACGCCGAGGTGCTCGACGAACGGGTGCATCGGACCCGAGCCCGCCACGCTCGGGTAGACCACCGGCTCCGCTTCGTACGCTTCTCGCAGGGCCTCGATGGTGGCGCGAACGAACGGGTGATCCGCGTTCGAGCGCGCGGCGAACTCGCTCGTCTCGAGTTCCTCGATGGCCACGTCGGAGAAGCCGTGCTCATCGAGATGTTCGCGCAGCAGCCGCAGGATGCGGGTGGGGTCTTGGTTCGGAACCAGGCGCAGGTCGAGCTTGGCGCCGGCCTCGGCCGGAAGCACCGTCTTCGACCCCGGGCCGCCGTAGCCCGCATGGAAGCCGTTGTAGTTCACGTTCGGCTCGGTCAGGAGGCGCCGCTGGAAGTCGGTTCCGGTGACGCCGCCCAGGTAGCGTTCGACGCCGAACAGCTCCCCGAGTTCCGGCGCCTCGTCCGGCAACGCCGCCAGAAGCTCCTCCTCCGTAGGCGTCAGGGGCGCCACATCGTCGTAGAAGCCTCGCACCAGCACGCGACCGTCCCGGTCCCGGAGGCTGGCCAGGGCGGCCGCGAGGCGGTAGATGGGGTTCTCCACCACCGCGCCGAGCGACGAGTGCAGGTCGTAACCGGCAGTGCGCACGTGCATGCCGATGCAGAGGATCCCCTTCAGGCCGAAGTAGGTCATCGGGCGACCGGACGCGGTCACGCCGCCGAACTCCCATACGCACCCGTCGGCGGCAAGAAGGTCGGCGTGCTCCTCGACGTAGCGCGCTAAGTTCGGGCTGCCGACCTCTTCCTCGCCTTCGATGACGAACTTGACGCCGAAAGGCAGCGTCCCGTGCCGGTCCAGGTACCAGCGCAGGGCCGCCAAGCGCGACACGAGCTGACCCTTGTCGTCACTCGAACCGCGCCCGTACCAGACGCCGTCCTTCTCGGTGAGCGCGAACGGCTCGACCTCCCACGCTTCGAGGGGGTCGGCGGGCTGCACGTCGTAATGGTTGTAGAACAGGATCGTCGGCCGTCCGTCAGGACCGGGCCTCTCGGCGAACACCACCGGGGCGCCATCGGTGGCGTGGAGGAAGGCGGTGAAACCGAGGTCCTCCAGCAGCTCCCGCACGGCGGAGGCGGCTTCGGCCATGCCTCGACCTTCGGCCGATACCGACGGGATGGCCAGCAGGCGTTCCAGGGTGTCGCGGGCGTACGCGCGTACGGGAGAAGGCAGGTCCATGGCGGCATCGTCGCACGTGGCGGCCCGTTCGTCGACAGCACAGCAGGTCTCGCGTCCCTGACGCGGCCGTCCTCGAAGCGTTAGGCTCGAAGGCGATCGTGAGCGAAGCCTCCCCTCCCGAGCGAGAGCCGTTCCTTCCCGTCACCGAACGCCCCTGGTCGGAACCGGCCGAGCAGGTCGCCGTGGCGCTCGGGGTGAGCCGGGCGGACGGTCTGAGCGCCGACGAGGTGCGAAGGCGCCTCGAGGCATACGGCCCGAACCAGCTCCGCGTGACGCCGCCGCGGTCCGCATGGTCCGTGTTCGTGGGGCAGTTCCGCGGTCTGTTGGTGCTCCTGTTGGCTGGGGCGGCCGCGCTCTCGGCGGCGTTCGGCCAGTGGTCCGAAGCGCTGGCCGTCGTGGTGGTGCTCTTGCTCAATGCCGCCATCGGCTTCTTCACCGAGCTGCGCGCGGTGCGGTCCGTCGAGGCGCTGCGCAAGCTCGGTGCCGCCCACGCCACCGTCCGTCGCGATGGCCGCCTCCAGACCATCGAGGCAGCCGATCTCGTGCCCGGCGACGTGTTGCTGGTCGAAGGCGGGGACGTGGTGGCCGCAGACGCTCGCATCGTGCGCGCCAGCCGACTCCAGGCGGACGAATCGACGCTCACCGGCGAGTCGTTGCCGGTCGAGAAGCGCGCCGAAGGCGTCGCCGAGGACGCAGGTCTGCCCGACCGTCTCTCGATGCTGTACAAGGGCACCGCCGTGTCGCGCGGCTCCGGCGAGGCGCTGGTGGTGAGCACCGGCATGGCGACGGAGCTAGGGCGGATCTCGAAACTCGTCAGCGAAGCGAAGTCGGAGGCCACGCCGTTGGAAGAGCGGCTCGACGGCCTGGCGCGCAGGCTGGTGTGGGTCACGCTTGCCGTCGCCGCGCTCGTGACCGCGACGGGCCTCGGTACCGGCAAGAGTTGGCTGGTGTTGCTGCAGACGGCCATCGCGCTGGCGGTCGCGACGGTGCCGGAGGGACTTCCCATCATCGCCACGTTGACGCTGGCCCGCGGAGTGCGCCGCATGGCCGAGCGCAACGCGCTGGTGAACCGGCTCTCGGCCGTCGAGACCCTCGGCGCGACGAGCATCATCTTCACCGACAAGACCGGCACGCTCACCGAGAATCGCATGAGCGTGGACACCTGGTGGTTGGCGCCGGGCAGGCTCCGCGTGGATCCCGCTTCGCCAGACGGGTACGGCATCGGCGGCGCCGCGCTCGACGATGCCTCGCGCGCCGCACTGACACACGCGCTGCAAGCCGCAGCGCTCTGCGGCACCGCCGCGCTCGCGCCGGTGCCGGACGCAGGCGAAGCCTCCGAGCGCAGCGCAGCCGCCACGGCCGACTCAGAGGCGAGTGACGAGACGGCCGACGTCGGCGACCCGATGGAGCTCGCGCTTCTACGCGCGGCTCGGGCGCAAGGGTGGGAGCGCGACGAGCTGCTCGAGACGTTCTCGGAGGTCCGGCAGGAGGCGTTCGATGCCGAGGTGCGCATGATGGCCACGGTGCACCGGATGCCGGACGAGCGCCTGTGGCGCCTGGTGAAGGGAGCGCCCGGCGCGGTCGTCCGGGCATGCGCACGGGTCCTGGTCGGGAACGACGGCAAGACCGAGGCGCTCGACGACGACGACCGAGAGCGCTGGCTGGAGCGCAACCGGCGCCTCGCCTCCGAAGGTCTCCGCGTGCTGGCGTTGGCCCAACACGTCGGCGGCTCGGCAGAGGACCCACCGTTCGAAGACCTCACGCTCATCGGCTTGGTCGGGTTGTCCGACCCGCCCCGCGAGGACGTCAAGGGCGCCATCGCCGCGTGCCGATCGGCCGGTATCCGCGTGGTGATGGTGACGGGCGACCAACCGGTCACGGCGCGGAACATCTCCGCCGCGGTCGGCATGACCGGCGACGAGAGCGAGGTGGTCACGGGCGTCGCCATGGACGAGTTGTTCGACGCCGGCGCCGAAGGACGCGAGCGGCTGCTGAGCACGGACATCGTGGCCCGCGTGAGCCCGGAGCAGAAGCTTAGGTTGATCGAGTTGCATCAGGACCGCGGCGCCATCGTGGCCATGACCGGTGACGGCGTCAACGACGCGCCGGCGCTTCGACGCGCCGACATCGGTGTGGCCATGGGCAAGCGCGGTACGGAGGTGGCGCGCGAGGCGGCCGACATGGTGCTCAAAGACGACGCGTTCGCCACCATCGTGGCGGCGGTGCGCGAAGGACGCGTGATCTTCGAGAACATCCGCGCCTTCGTGCTCTACCTGTTGTCCTGCAACTTGAGCGAGATCTTGGTGATCGGTCTCGCTGCGGCCGTCGGGTACCCGCTGCCCCTGCTGCCCCTGCAGATCCTGTTCTTGAACCTCGTCACCGACGTGTTCCCGGCGCTTGCGCTGGGCGCCGGCGAAGGCGACGCGAACATCCTGGCGCGGCCCCCGCGCGACCCGCGCGAACCGATCTTGGCGGCCCGTCACTGGCGTACGATCGGCGGCTACGCTGCGCTGCTGACGGTCTCGGTGCTCGGCGCCTTCGTGGTGGCGCTGGAGGTCTTCGACATGCCGCCGGAAGCCGCCGTGACGGTGTCGTTCCTCGGCCTCGCGCTCGCCCAGATCTGGCACGTGGCGAACATGCGCGAGCCGGGGACACCACTGCTGCGCAACGAGATCACCCGCAACCCGTTCGTCTGGGCCGCCACCATCGGCTGCACGTTGCTGGTTCTGCTGGTCGTGCTCGTTCCGCAGCTGCGCTCGGTCTTGAACGTCGTCATGCTCGACGCGCGCGGTTGGATGCTCACGATCGCTGCGGCCGCCCTTCCCATGATGCTCGGGCAGATCGGCAAGGCCCTGGGGCTCGGCAAGATCGCCTGAACGCCTCGAGGCGCGGACCACGACGAAGACCGCGCGTCACGGCTTGCTGTGCAGCGACGCGCGGTGCGGTGTCGAGGAAGGGTTCATTCGCCGCGCGGAGGCGCGACCGTAGCGCCCTCGGGCGCGGCGTTCACCGAAGCGCGCTCGAGCGCGGCCTTCGAGGTCAGCGGCTGGTGCGCACGAAGTGGATCAGGTGGTTGTCGAGATCGACGCCGTCGACCTTCCAGCCGGCCGAGATCCATGCAAGCGCCTGCGAGTGCGACTCGGTGTTCGCCCACCACGCACGGTGGTCATAGGCGGACTTGGGCAACTCGGCGCCCATCACGGTGGTGATCTCGTCGAAGCTCATCTCGTACGTCTTGGTGTCCTTCGAGACACCGGCAAGGTGACGGTGCAGCGGTGCGTACCGACTGCTGGCCGAGAGCGTGGGCGGCGCCTCACCGGCAGGGCGGCGACGACGGCCACGCTGCGGAGCGGCTTCTTCCTGCAGCGTCGCGCCGGCCATCCAGGCTCCGACCACACGGTAGAAGTCGCCGACGCGCTCTTCGGGGATGAGGACGATCACTTCGGTCAATGGCATGGTGTACTCCGATCCGGGGGACTATGTACCGAAACCAATCGTACACCTTTTGGATGCCTGCGTAAACCGGCATCCATGCAGTATCCGTTGGTATCCTTCCGATTGGAAACGGTACCGGGACGTACAACGCTGGCCATTTCGCCTGGTGATACGTCAACTTGAAGCTACGCGCCGGTTCCGGCGGGCTCCGTGGGGCGTGGTAGCGTGCGCTGACCAGGGCCGGCGGGGCGCGCACCTCGATCCGCGGTTCGTGTTCGACGGCAACGGTACTCGCACCGTCACGGATCCGGTTCGAGCGCGAAGACCGGTTCGCGCGTAAGGACACAGGAGTAGGACGAACCCAGGAGGAACGAGTGGACGTAGGACTCGCGAACAAGCGGGCGTTGGTGCTCGCCGGAACCAGTGGGCTGGGAAGAGCGACGGCCAGCGCGTTGGCCCTCGAGGGTGCGCGCGTGGCGTTGTGCGGCCGCGACGCGGGCAAGGCATCTGCCGTCGCGGCCGAGATCGCAGTGGAGGCCAGCGCGGCGCGGGAGACCGGCGCGGCGCAGGTGGTGGGATTCGGAGCCGACGTGCGCGACGCTCGCGACATCGACCGCTTGGTAGCCGACGCCGTCGACGCGCTCGGGGGCCTGGACATCCTGGTGTCGAACGCGGGCGGACCACCCTCGGGTGGTTTCGACGCGCTCGACGACGACGCCTGGGACGCCGCTTACTCGTTGACCCTGATGAGCGTCGTGCGCGCCGTTCGCGCCGCCCTCCCCCACCTACGCCAGGCCGGAGGCGGCGCCATCCTGGCACTGGCGTCCTCGAGCGTCAAGCGTCCGATCCCGAACCTGACCCTGTCGAACGCCTTCCGTCCCGCGGTGCAGGCATTGTGCAAGGACCTCGCCACCGACCTCGCTTCCGAGGGCATCCGCGTCAACGTGTTGTCGCCAGGGCGTATCGCCACCGACCGCACCAACGAGCTCGACGAGACCCGCGCGGCCAAGCAAGGCGTCGACGTGGAGTCGATCCGCGAGGCGTCCCGGCGCACGATCCCCTTGGGTCGCTACGGCCGCGTCGAGGAGTTCGGGCGCGTTGCGGCCTTCCTCGTGAGCGACGCCGCCTCGTACGTCACCGGGCAGAGCTTGTTGGTGGACGGGGGCCTTGTCACGTCGTTGTAGGCGAGCGCGCCGCATCGCGCCGACTTCCGAGAGAACGACTGCGGCGGCCCGACGATGGGCCGCCGCAGTCGTCTTCGGATCCGTCACCGAAGCGGGTAGAAGGCGCTCGCGCTCGCGCTGCGGGCGTGGAGCCCGTCTACCAGCCCGCCTCGAAGCTCGCCTGAGAGCCAGTCCGGTTCGTGCTCGACGCACGCCCGACGCGCGCTCGGTTCGGCTCAGCCCCCGGTGATGGCGATCTTGCGGGCCTTGGCCTCGGCCACCTTGGGCATGGTGAGCGTGAGCAGGCCCTGGTCGACGTGAGCGTGGATGTTGTCGACGTCCACGCCGGAGGGAACCGTCACGCTACGGGTGAACTCACCGCGCGGGATGCCCTGCAGCCAGTACCGCCGCTGGTCGTCTTCGGGAAGCTCTGCGACGGTGCCGCGGATGGTGAGTTGACGCCCTTCGAGGCTGACGTCGAGCTCGTCCGGACGGACACCAGGTACCGCCATCTCGAGAACGACGTTCTCCGGCGTCTCGTACAGGTCCACGGGGTAGAGCTGCGTGCCGTTGAAGCGACCGGCCTCGAACATGCCGAGCGGCTGCTGGAGCAACTGCTCGACCTCCTGGAAGAGGCTGCCGATGTTCGCCGGCGTGCCGAGGCTGTACCGGGCGACCGGACGGGGCCGCGTGGTCAGGGAACGTGCGACTGCCATGTTGACCTCCTTCGTAGGTGGAAACTCGGGAACGGCCGCGGTCGCGCGAACCATCGGCCGCCGCTACGTCAATACATAAAACCTGAGCGTGGTCTTGTCAAGTCCTCTGCGTACCTACGCTGCGTGACGGTCTCCGGCACGGGTCGCCGCGCAGAAGAGCGGGGCCCACCACGAGCGCGTGGGCCGCTTCCTGAGCGGCCCACGTAGATCCGTGCATGAACGTCGACGCGCGCCGGTCGTCGGGCGCGCGATCTTCAGAAGAACGCGTTGCGGATCGTGCCGATCAGGATCAAGAGCACGCCCACGCCAGCGAGCAGCGCCAACGAACGCGACACGAGCATGATGCGCTGGGCGCCGAGAAGCCACTCGAACAGGTAGTCGTGGCCACCTTCGTCGTTGAGCCAGCGCGCCAGCATCGTCAGCGGGCACTTGCGCCCGAAGCCGGCGTACACCGTCGCCTCGATGGCGACGGCTACCAGCGCCCACACCATCAGCGCGTCGCGCTGCCCGGTGATGCCGCAGTAGATCAGGTACCCGGCGGCGAGGGCGAACACGACGACGGCGAGGCTATGGAACGCCTTGACGAAGACGCGCCAGAACTCCGTGACCACGGTCTTGCGCGGGCGCGGCAGGTGCCAGGACGGGGTGGTGGGGTCGAGGTTCATCGTGGCTCCGTCCATGGCGGCGGTATCGGGAGTGTTGGGGGCGCCGCCTCGCGACGGCGAACCGGGGGAGGCGGCGCCTCGTTCCATGCTTCAGGCCGCCTGATGGCGATGTTGCTGGACGCTTGCCTCGTTCATCACGGCCCACAGCGAGGCCACGATCACGACGGCTCCGATGATCCAAGCGTTGGTACGGGCGATGCCAGCGTACCCCCAAAGCCAAGGCGACACGAAGAGGGCGGCACCCAGAAGGGCCCCCGTCCACTCGGCGGTGCGCGCTTCATCGACGAACATGGCCCATACGGCCACGGCGACGACGAGCACGCCGATCACCCAGGCGATCCATGCGGGGCTCCCCGAGAAACCGAGGATCCACGGCGATAGGAAGAGCCACGCACCAGCCAGGATGTTCACGCCTTCTTGCCAGCGTTGCACGGCCATACCTACCTCCCTTCGGCCTCACGTCGGTGGTGTCGTTCGAGGGTCCTCGATGGGGCGATCGGAACCAGAACCAAGCCGCACGAGGCCACTACATATCATAGACCGCCTGGGCCCACCTGTCGATGAGAAGTGTCCCTGCCGGCGAGACGCCTCCTGCCCTCCAGGAACGCGATCGCCGCGCCCGAAGGTCAAGCGGCGCCGCCCGTTGGCATGCCCAGCGCGGCCAGGACGGTTTCGACCGCTGCCGGGTCGATGGGATCGAGCGTCAGCACGCGCGCGCCCGCATCAGGTCCTTCGGACCCGAGCCGCGCGGCGGCCGCCACCTCGTCGGGGACACCGGTCGCCAGCACGAGCAAGCGGCCGGACGTCGCTCCGCCGGACACACCCGCCTCGCCCTCCCACCCCAGCATCACCTGATGGTCCGTGAGCCTGCCATGCGCCAGCAGCTCGGAACCCACCAGGTCGAGGCTCGGCGGCCGGGCGCCCGCGCGGCGCAACCCAGCGACCAGGTCGGACCAAGCGGGGTCGATCGTCTCGATGAGGAACGCCGCCATCTCCCAGCCCTCGACCGCCTGGTCGAGCGTCTCGCCGGTGGCCCGTGGCACGCCGCTCCCGTGCTGGGCTGCCGCGCTCGATCCCGGCCCGGCGTCCGCGAACGTCCGTGCCAAGGTCGCCGCGATCTCGCCCGGGTGCAAGACGGGCTCGGCCCCCGATGCCTCTTGAGACGACGGCGGTGGCGCCGGGTACTCCGCCAGGGCGGGTTCGTAGTCCACCACCTCGGCCTCGACGCCGGCGACGTTCAAGCCGGGCCTGATCACGTCCAGCAGTCCGGAGCGCTCGCTCGAGGCGGTGAGGAACAGCCGGTCCCGAGCACGCGTGAGCGCGACGTACGCAAGGCGCTTGGTTTCGGCTTCGTCGCGCTCGGCTTGCTCGGCGCGCAGGATGGTGAAGAGGGCGGGGTCTTCGTTCTCGCCGCCTTCGTCCTGGAACCTGAGCGCCACGCCGAGCCCACGCCGGAAGGCGTGGCGTCCGCGCATACCGTTCGGGCGGCGGGTGAGGTCGGCGACCACCACCACGGGCCACTCGAGGCCCTTGCTACCGTGGATGGTGAGCAGTGTGACGGCGTCATCGGCGCGCAACAGCGGTCTCGGCACCTCGACCCCGGCCCGCTCGATGCGCCGCAAGCGCCGGGTGACGCTGAACACGTCCCCGAGCCCCTCCTCCAACGAGCGCACGAGCTCGACGAAGCCGGTCAGGTCGGCGCGCCTCCGCTCCGCACCGGGCAGCCCGGAGATGGCGGCGGCGTACCCCGTCAGGCGATCGGCCAACTGCAGCAACGCCGACGGCGCCGCGTCCGCGCGGGCATCGAGCAAGCGGGCGAGCACACGCACCGGGTAGGTCAGGGGCAGCGGTAGCGTGGGCGCCGCGTCCAAGGCCTCCCACCACGGTGGGAACTTCCGGCGTCGCCGCTCCTGGTCGGGTCGGGGCAGCCAGTCCATGGTCTGCGCGTAGCGATAGAGCGTGGGGTCGTCGACCGCGAAGTACGGGCTACGCAGCACCGCCACCAACGCGAGGTCGTCGAACGGGTCGGCCAGGAACCGCAGGAGTGCGTAGGCGTCCTTCGCCTCGCGCGTCCCCAGCAGGTTCCCGCCGCCGCTGTGCACCGCCGGCACGCCCATGGCAGGCAGCACCTCGCCGTACACCGCCAACGGATGCCACGAACGCGTCAGCACGGCCACGTCACCCGGACGCACGGGTCGCGTGGCGTTCGCCTCCTTGTCGTGCACCAGCGTCCCGCCGTCGAGCAGCGCGCGGAGCCGCTCGGCCAAGAGACGCGCCTCCGCCACCAGCCGCTGGCCGCGCTGCGGACCACCCCGAAGCAGATGAAGGGTGACGTGCGGCCCGGGATGGGGGGCGGCTTTCCGGTGCGCCTCGAGGTCCTGATGCAGGTCGGCCAGCACGGGCGCGAAGATGCGGTTCACGCAGGTGGTCAGGTCTTCGTGCGCGCGGAAGCTCTCGCTCATGCGCACTTCCTGTCCGCCTTCGCGTGAGATGCGCTGCCGGAACCGCCGGAACACCTCGACGTCGGCCCGCCGGAAGCCGTAGATGCCCTGCTTCTCGTCGCCCACCACGGTGATGGTCATGCCACCCGCGAGACGTTCGAGGAGCTGCTCTTGCACCGGGTTCGTGTCCTGGAACTCGTCGACCAGCAGGGCGCTCCAGCGCGCCCGGTAGTGCTCGCGCACCGCCGGGTCCTCCAGCGCCTTCAGCGCGTGCGCCTCTAGGTCGGCGAAGTCGAGCACGCGGCGCCTGCGCTTGTCCGCGCCCAACGCCGACCGTACCAGCCGGAACGCGCGTTCGAGCTCGGGCAGTACGCGCGCGAGCCGTTCGTCGACCGCCCCGAGCGCCAACTCGACGCGGCCTTCCTTGCGCGCCTCCTTGACGCTTCCCCGCAGCGTCTTGAGCGCGTCCTTCACCTCGGCGAGCTGCCCCTCCGGCCAGTTCCGGGCGCTGCCGACGTTCACCTTCACGCCCTCCAGGGCGTCGAACGCGCGGGTGATCGCTGCGAGGTCCCCGGCGTTCGTTGCCTCGTGGGAGACCGCGTCCAGCCACGCCAGCGCTTCGGCCGCCGCCGCCCGGTGCGCTTCTTCCTTGTCATCCTCGGCGCCGCGGCAGCTTCGCACTAGCGCCGCCGCGGCCCGCCAGTTCTCGTCTTCGCGCAGGGCGGCGAGAGCGCGCTGCCGGACCTGGGCGACCAGTGCAGGCCAGTGCTCGGGACCGATCTCGAACGCAGCCTCCGCCTCGACGGGGTCGTCGACCAACGCGACCAGCACGGCGCGGACGTCCTGGTACGGCAGGTCCCGGAACAGCGAAGCAGGCAGCGTAGCGAGCGCCTCCTCGAGCCGCTCGGCGCGCCAGATGCTGCCCTCGAGTTCGTCCAGCACCGCGAAATCGGCCGGAACGCCGGCGGCGTCGGGATGGTCGCGACAGATGCGGGCGGCGAGGGCATGGATGGTCCCGATCTGGGCGGCCTCGATCTCCACCTGCGCCGCAGGCCGGTCGGCGAGTTCCTCGGCGATCAGCGTGCGGATGCGCGCGCGCAGCTCGGCCGCCGCCTTCTCGGTGAAGGTCGCGGCCACGATCTGGAGCGGGTCGAGGCCCTGGCGTAGGTGGAAGAGATAGCGGTGCGCCAGCATGTGCGTCTTGCCGGTACCCGCCCCCGCCACCACGGCCACACTGGTGGGACAGGTGGCGGCGCGCTCTTGGTCGGGACGAAGGCCGCTCATCGGCTTGCCTCGTCGCTCGGTGGGTGCTCCCGCGCCCACGCCTGGTCCTCGGCTTGCGCTCGCATCCGATCGGTGCGTGGACCCGTGCGGCACACCAGGTCGAGTTGGCAGTAGCCGCACGCCGCGCGGTCGACGTCGGGGAGCACCGGATAGGTCCCGCTTCGCAGCATCTCTCGCATGCGCGCCGCGAAACGTTCGAGCGCGGCATCGAGCTCTTCGTCGACGCTGACCTCGGCGATGACATCGGCCTTCGTGAGCGAGTAGTACTGCGCGGCCGCCACCTTCTCGCCGCGGAACAAGGCGGGCGCCGCCGCCTGCTGGTACAGCGGCAACTGGACGTCGAGCGTCGCCTTGCCATCGTCGTCCTGTGCGCCCTTCGGTTTGCTGCCGCTGGTCTTGTAGTCGATCAGGACGATGCCGCCTTCGCGGCGATCGATTCGGTCGATCCGCCCCGCCACCTCGAAGCCTTTCCAGGTCACGCGCGTGTGGCTGCGCCCCCCGAACGGCGACTCGAGCGCGAACACCTCGGCGCCTTCCGGCAGGAAGCTCTCGGCCCGGATCACCCGCCCGAGCTGCCGCAGATGCTCCTCCTTGCGCGCCTCCCAGTTCGGCGTGTAGACCGCGCCGACCTCCTGCGCGGCTCGCGTGAACGCGCCCTCGAGCGCGGCGAGGGTGGCGGCGCGAAGCGCGTCACCGTCGTAGGTCGCACGGTCGCGCTGCACCTCGGCGCGCGCCGCCCGTAGGGCGTACTCCAAGGCGGCGTGATAGAGGCTCCCGCGCAGCAGAGGGGTGAGGTCGTCTTCCGCCTCCTCGGGTTCCTGCAACTTCCATGGCACCGAGCCGAGCCAGCGGAAGCCACACTGGCCGAGGCTCACGAGTTGGGTGGCGCTGAACCGGAAGGCGCCCCAGTCGAACGGCTCGCCCACCACGCCGTCGTACTCGTCGGGCGGTTGCGCGCTCTCGCGCCGCGCCTCCACCCCGCGCGCGTGCACGGCTGCCGCGACCGCCGGGTCGGCGCCGCTTCGCTCGCCGCTCAGGAGGAGCGCTCGGCGAACCTCCTCGAGGCTCGCGGGGGCCTTGCGTGGCGCTTCCTGCGGGCGGATGCCCAACGCGGCGAAGTAGGGGCTGGGGATGAGCGACGCGCGCTGGAGCACCTCCGGGTACGTGAGCGTGAGTCGCTCGCGGGTGGCGCGCACGACCGCCTCGAACGCGCCGGCCTCCCGCTGGGCGGCCTCCACCGCGCTCTCGAGCGGAAGGCCGACGGCCGCCGCGGCAGCGCGCTCGTGGAAGTCCAGCACGGCATCCTCGCTCACGCGCGCCGGGAAGACCCCCTCGGCCGCGCCAAGCACGTAGACGTGCCGGTACCTACCGCCCAGCAGCGCCAGCGGCGTATGCACCGCCACCGCGCCGTCGTGGCCCGTTGGCGCGGCCGGCCTCTCGAGGTGCTCCAGACGCAACACGTCGCCCACTTCGTCGACGAACGTCGCCAGTGGAACCGCCCCGTCGTCGCTGGCGCCGCCGGGACCCGTCAGCGTGCGAACCGCTTCACGCATCCGCAGCAGCGCGGCCCGCTCGACGAACGCACCGGCGCGCTCTTCCACCCCGAACGCTTCCCAGGTGGCGAACAGCCGCTCCGCGTGCGCGGCGCGGGTCGCGCTGCGGGGCCAGGCGAGGTGCTCGGCCCGGGCGTCGATCTCCCGCCATGCCTCCAGGCCCCGAGGGTGCGTGGCGCGAGCGTCGACCCACGCCTGAGGGTCAAAGCCGCCGCTGAGCGGGTGCGCCAGGACCCGCGAGGTCTCCTCGAACGGGAGGCCGAAGGCGACCGCCTGCGCCAAGGCGAGCGTCCACGCGCCCACCTGGGTGCGCGACAGCGCCGTGCCGACGACGACGCGAAGGGGAACGCCGTACTCCCACGCCACCGCTTCGAGATGCGGTCCGTACGCCTGGGCGTCGCGCGCCACCACCGCCACGTCGCCGGCCGCCTCACCGCTCAGCAACAGACGCTTCACCTCGGTCAGCACGAAGCGCACCTCGGCGTCCTGCGACGGGAAGTGAAATCCAAGGGCGCCGCCCGGGAGCGCGGCCGCTCTCTCCTCGAACCACCGCGGTGCGGGAGACGCGGAATCGCCGGAACGCGCCACGCTCCAACCTCGCGCGGACAGGCGCTCGGCAGCCTGGCGGCTGGGAGCGTACGGCGCGTCCGGACCGGCCGGCAACGTCACGACGCTACCGGGGCCGGCCACGGCGTCGAGGAAGGCCACCACGTCCGGATCGAGTCGCGTGTACCCGACCACGTGGAGCTGTCGCCGTTCCACGTCGGCGCCGGCCCGAGCCG
>CAZOTV010000025.1:12215-18971 GCA_964582795.1 uncultured bacterium | reverse complement strand
GCCGGCGTTCCCGCCGCGCCACACGCGCGCCACGGCGAAGCGCATGGCGCGCCGCTGCGCCAGCTGCGAAGCCCGCTGCCGATCGGTGTCGCGGAGCAGCCTCTCGGCCCATCGCTCGAGCGACATCCAGGCAACGCCGTGCGCCTCGGCGGCACGGCGGTTGGGCGTCACGACGAGCGCGCCGGATGCCCGCGGTGACCCGAAGACGGCGTCGTCGCTAGCCAGGACGACCGTACGGCCCGCCCCTTCCGCCGATCCGGACTGACGATTGGTTGGCACCCGGCCACGCTCCCCCGCGAGACGAACGCTCCGGGGTCTCGACCGGCGTTTCGGCACGCGCGACGCGCGTTCGGCACGGGCCCCGGGGACGACGATGGACGGGGTCCAGGGTACCGCAGGTCGTGGCGCCACGCGGCGCGAAGTGCGGTACCGACCCAGCGGTCGTCTCGCCGTCCCGCTACCGCCGTACCTAGCCCAGGTCGGTCGGCAGTTTCAGCGGCCCCAGCCCCTCGAACACCGCGCCCTGGTCCGCGGCCTCTTGGTACGGCGGGAAGCGCATGCCGGTGTCACGCAACTGCTTCCAGCTCTGCACCAGCCCCATCGTTCCGGACTCGCGCACGCTGCGCACGCGGCCCACGTCGATGCGGACCGTGAAGAACGTCTCCCCCTCTCCCGCCTGGTGCAGCACGGTGCCCTCCGGGTCCACCACCAACGACCGGCCGCCGCCCCAAGGACCGACGCCGTTGACGTCGACGAAGTAGACCTGGTTGGTGATGGCATGCGCGCGGCTCAGCACCAGCTCGAGCTCGCGGTCCTGGGTGGGCGTCATGGTGGGGTGCAGGATCACCTCGGCCCCCATCCACGCGAGCGTGCGGATGGTCTCCGGGAACCACATGTCGTAACAGATCGACAGGCCGAACCGACCGACCTCCGGCACGTCGAACACGACGTACTCGTTGCCGGGCGTGGTGCCCTCCTCGAACGGGTACCACGGGAACATCTTGCGGTAGCGGGCGACGATCTTGCCCTCCGGCGAGATCGCGATGGCGGTGTTGTAGAGCCGGTCGCCCTCGGTCTCGTAGATCGACCCGGGCACCAACCAGCGCCCTTCTCGCTTGGCGAGGTCGCACAGGCGGTCGGTGAGGTGGCCGGGGATCGGTCCCTTCACGCGGGAAAGCTCGTCCGCGCTCGGCAGCCGATCGAACTGCACCAGGCCAGAGGGCGCGAGTTCGTGGAACACGATCATCCCGACCCAAGGGAAGCTGCGCGTGACCCGCCGGGTGATCGCGGCGATCTTCTCGAAGGTGGCGTCCGCGTCCCATGGCACCACGGCCATCTGCACGCCGGCGATCCCGAACGGTCTCGTCATCGTCGATTGCTCCTCGTAAGCGGCACGGTGCGCTCGGGCACCCGCCGCGAATCAGCGGTACTCACGTGGGTCGAACACGTCACGAAGCGCGTCGCCCACCAAGTTGAAGGCCAGTACGGTCACGAAGATGGCGAGTCCGGGGAAGGTGCTCGCCCACCAGGCCGAGCGCAGCAGCGCCCGGCCGTCCTCGATCATCAAGCCCCAGTCGGCTGCCGGCGGTTGCGTTCCGAGGCCGAGGAACGCCAGCCCCGTCGTCGCGAGGATGACCGTGCCGACGTCGAGCGACGCCTGCACCAGCACCGGCGTGACGGCGTTCGGCAGGATGTGCCGCAGTGTGATGGCGGGTGTGTGCGCGCCCATCGCGCGCGCCGCCTCGACGAACGCCTGCTCGCGAAGCGAGCGCGCCACGCCGCGAACCAGCCGCGTGTACCACGGCCACCACGACACCGCCAGCGCGATCACGGCGTTCGTCAACGACGGCCCCAGCAACGCCACGATCGCCATCGCCAACAGCAGCGACGGGAACGCCAAGAACAGGTCGGAGACGCGCATCACAACCTCGTCGACCCAACCGCCCAGCAGCCCGGCGATGGCGCCGAGGGGCGCGCCGATCCCGACCGCGAGCAGCACGACGATCAGCGACGCGGTCAACGCCGGCCTGGCGCCGTAGATCACGCGGCTCAAGACGTCGCGGCCGAGGCGGTCGGTTCCGAGCACGAACTCCTGTGACGGTGGTTGCATGCGCGTCTCGACGCTCGACCGGCCTTCGCCGTGCTCGGGGTAGGGCGCCAGCACCGGCGCGAACGCCGCCACCACCACCAGCGCGGCGATGACGAGCAACCCGAACAGCGCCAATGGGTCGCGCCGCAGCACCGACCAGACGCGTCGCCAGGCCCAGGCGCCGCCCGATGCCGCGGTCGCCGGGTCGAGGTCGTCAACGGGGCCTTCGTTCGGTGCA
Organism: uncultured bacterium; assembly: GCA_964582795.1. GTDB lineage: Bacteria > Deinococcota > Deinococci > Deinococcales > Trueperaceae > CAZACZ01. The sequence goes on along the minus strand of CAZOTV010000025.1, from coordinate 16,644 downwards.
CCCCTGGAGCCCATGATCATCCGCTTGAGCGCCATGGTTCGCCCTCACCCGACCCGCACGCGCGGGTCGATGACCGCCTGAGCGACATCGACGAGAAGGTTCACGACGACGTAGCCGCCGGCGCCGAAGAGCGTCATGCCGAGGATGGCAGGGTAGTCGAGGTTCAAGAACGAGCGCACGGTGAACGACCCGAGCCCGGGCCAGTTGTAGATCACCTCGACGTAGAACGCGCCCGTCAGCAGGAACGCCATGGTGAGGCCGATGACCGTCAAGGTCGGGCCGATGGCGTTGCGCAGCGCCAGCCGCGCGTGGATCCGTCCTTCGGACACGCCGTAGGCGCGGGCCGTGCGGATGTAGTCCTGCGACAGCACCTCCAGCATGGCGGCGCGCGTCATGCGCGTCACCAGGCCGATGGGGTAGGCAGCCAGCGTGATGGCGGGCAGCACCAGGTGGAGGAAGGCGTCCTTCAAAGCCACACCGTTGCGGGTCAGCAGTGCGTCGAGCAGGTAGAAGCCGCTGATGGTGTCGAGCGGGCTCACGAAGCGCAGGCCCGCGTCGACGCGTCCCGCGACCGGGAACCAGCCGAGTGCGTGCACGAACAAGAGCTGCAGCAAGAGCCCCAGCCAGAAGGCCGGCATCGATACACCGAACACGGTGGCCACGCGGACCACCCCCTCGCCCCACCGTCCCCGTAGCCTGGTCGATAGAACGCCCAGCGGAACGCCCACCAGCACGGCGAAGGCCATGGCGGCGAAGAGGAGCTCGAGGGTAGCGGCCAGACGCGACCCGAGCTCGAGCGCGACGGGTCGCTTGGTGGCCAGCGAGACGCCCATGTCGCCACGCGCTAGCGCCGTCATGTAGCGCGCGTACTGCTCGAGAAGCGGGCGATCGAAACCGAAGCGTTCGTTGATCGCCTGGATCTCGGCGGGCCGCGCGCGCGGCCCCAGGTACAGCGCAGCAGGCTCGGACGGGATGGTGCGCGTGAGCACGAACACCATCGTCGCGACGCCAAGCAACACCAGCACCGAGAGCAGCAACCTGCGGGTGACGAAACTGAGGACCTGCATCACGGTCGCGTCGGGGCGCCCCGTCGGCCGAGCCGAGTGGGGCGCCCCCTCCGCATCACCTTACTGGTCGAGGTAGAGCGGGTAGAAGAAGGTCGCGAACGGGTAGTTGATGTTGTACTCGAACCCACCCAGGTACGTCGGCACGGCGTACCAGTTGCCCACGTCCATGAAGAACAGGCCAGGCGCCTCGTCCACCAGGAGCGTCATCGCCTCGGTGTAGAGCGCCTGCGCCGCCTCGCGATCGGTTCCTGCCAGTACGATGGCCTCGTCGACCAGCGCGTCGAAGCGTTCGTTCTTCCAGTAGCTCAGGTTGAAGAACGGCGCCTCGCTCGAGCGGAACATCGACCAGAGGTTGTCCGAGCCGGCGTCGGAGTAGGTCGGCCAGTACAGCAGCAGGAAGATGTCCTGCGCCTCGGCGGGCACGTCGCGCGCCATGGCCCACTGCTGGTTGAAGAGCATCGGCTCGATCGACACCTCGATGCCGACGTCCGCCAGCGCGTCGGCCAGCACCGGCGCGAAGTTGCGCTCCACGGCGTTCTCGGCTGCGTAGGTCAGCTTCAGGGAGATCCCGCCGTCGGGGTAGCCGGCTTCGGCCAGCAGTTCGCGGGCGCGTTCCGGGTCGTAGCTGTACTGCGGCACGTCTTCGGAGTACGGGAAGATCCCGGCCGGAACCGGGCCACGCGCCTGCGTGCCGAGGCCCTCGACGCCGATCGTGATGACGTCGTCGTACGGCACGGCGTACGAGATCGCCTGGCGCACGCGCACGTCGTCGAGCGGGGGCCTGAGCACGTTGAGGAAGCCGACGTAGTTGAACGGCGTGTTCACGACCTGCACGTCGTAGGCGGGGTCGGCGGCGAAGGCGTCGTACGAGGAGGGCGGCAGGCGAAGCGCCAGGTCGACCTCGCCGGCGCGCACCAACTGCTCCTGGATGACCTCGTCGGACACGATGCTCACGACCACGTTCCGGAAGCGCTCGCGGCCTTCCCAGCCACCCCAGTAGCGGTCGAAGGCGGTGAGGACGACCTCGTTGTCCGGGATGTAGCTCGCCAGTTTGTAAGGGCCGGTGCCGGCCGCGATGGCGCTCTCGAAGTACTCCTCGTCGGCCTCGGCGGCATCGAGCGCAGCCGGGCTCACGATCCAGGCGCCGTAGAGCGACGATGCGATCAGGTCGAGCGGAGCGGCGTACGCCATGTCGAATCGCACGGTGAGGTCGTCGACGACCACGACCTCGGAGACCGGCGCCCAGATGAACGCGGCGCCGCCGATGGCGCGATGGCGGTCGATCGAACGCTTCACTGCCGTCGCGTCCAACGTCTCGCCATCGTGGAACGCCACGTTCTCACGCAGGTGGAACGTCCACGAGCTCCCGTCCTCGGCCACTTCCCAGCTCGTCGCCAGCGCGGGCGTGAACGGTTCGGCCGCACCCGGGGGGTTGGCCCACAGCAGCGGCTCGTAGAGGTTCGCGAGGTAGATCGCCTCGGTCGAGAACGAGCGGCTCGGGTCCCAGGTCGTGACGCTGGCGGTCGCTGCCACGCGCAACGCGGTGGTCGACTGCGCGAGTGCCACGCCGGCGCCCAGCGCCAGCCCGGCTGCCAGCGCGAACGCCAGCAGTCGTAGGGCGGAACGATGATACGGTCGTCCGGTACGGCTCATGCGGTTCCTCCAAAGTCGTGCGGTCTTCGCTACTTGAACGGTCCGCGCCAGTCTACGAACGGCCGTTGGCAGAACGTTGGCAAACCCGTTCGCAGCGCGCCGTCCGGTGAACGCGCGGCGCGGTAGGGTGAGCGAGAGAAGACCATGATCGTGCTTCACGCCAAGCTGGTGATGCCCAGCTTCACCGCCGCCAGGCACCCCAGGCCCCAGTTGGCGCGCACGGCGCTCGCGCATCTGAGGCGAGGGGCAGCGCTGCTGGTGGCCCCGCCAGGCTACGGCAAGACGGTCCTGCTGGCCGAACTCGTCGAGCGCTCCGGCGCGACGGCGGTGTGGTTGCAGCTCGACGAGAGCGACAACGACCCGGCCGCGTTCGTGGCGGCGCTGGCCGAGGGCGCGCGGCGCGCGTTCCCGACTCCGGGCGCGCGCCTGGCCGAGGCATTGAGCGCCTCGCCGACGACCGACGCGAGCCGGCACCTGACCATCCTGGTGAACGCCTTCGTCGACGCGCCCCAGGGCGAGTGGACCCTCGTTCTGGACGACCTGCATCTGGTCTCCAACCCCGAGGTGCTGCGCTTGGTGGAGCGGCTCGTCGACCTGCCGGCTCCCGGCATGCGCGTGCTGATGGCATCACGCAGCACGCCGTCGTTGCCGATCGCGCGCTGGCGGGCACGCGGCGTCCTTGGCGTGATCGGAGCAGAAGAGCTTCGCTTCGGCCCGCACGACGCCGCCGCCTGGCTCAGGCGCGACAGACCGGGTCTGAGCGACGCCGCGGTCGCTCGGCTCGTCGAGCGCACCGAAGGGTGGGCAGCCGGCCTGCAGTTGGCGGCGGGGTTGCTGCGAGGGGACGACGACGCCTCCGTCACAGCGTTGATCGACCGCCTCGAGGGAGCCCACCCCGTGGTGGCGGACTACCTGATGGACGAGGCGTTCGCCCGGCAGCCGGAGGAGGTCCGGCGCTTCTTGCTCGACACATCGCTGCTGCCGCAGCTCGACGCTGCCTCGTGCGCCGCGTTGCTGGAGCCGGACGGCATCGACGCCTGCGCGGCCGAGAACCTGCTGGAGCGGCTCGAGCATGGGTTCACGTTCCTGCAGCGATTGGAGGAGCGACGCCGCTGGTATCGTTACCATCAGCTGTTCCGGGAGTTCTTGCAGAACCGGGCCGAACGTCTCGACCCCGAACGCACCACCCTGCTCCGCCGGCGCGCGGCGCGCGCCGCCGAAGGGCGCGGCGAGGTGGACGCGGCGGTGACGTTCGCGCTGGCGAACGGCGACCTCGACGACGCTGCCCGGTTGCTGAGCCTGCACGGGGCGGGCCACCTGCGCGCCGGCAGAGCCGAGGCGCTGCACCGGTGGCTGGTGCAACTGGCCCCGTTGATGCCCACTCGCCCCGACCTGCGGCTGCTCCACGGCCGCGCACTACATGGGCGCGGCCGGTTGGCCGAAGCCGTGGCGGCGCTCCACGACGCGCGGGACACGGCCGTCCGCTTGTCCCAGCCCGACGTCGCATGCGCGGCCGGAAGCGAGATGGCCACCATCGCGCGCTCCCAAGGGGACTACCCGCGCGCTCGAGCGTGGTCCGAGGAAGCGACCACGCTCACCGCCCACGACGGCGTGCTGCCCGCCACCCGCGCGGAGGCGTGGATGGAGCGCGCCAAGATCGAAGGGGCGCTCCGTGGGATGGAGGAAGCGCGGCGCCTGGCCGAACGAGC
>CAZOTV010000025.1:8805-12115 GCA_964582795.1 uncultured bacterium | reverse complement strand
CACCTGCATGCCGCGCTCTCCTGCTCGTTGGGGCAGATCTGCTGGTGGCACGGCGACGCGGACGCCGCGGTGCATCATCTTCGTTCCGCCTTGGAGCGCCTCGGTGACGCCGACACGCCACAGGCCGCCGACGTGCGCCTGGCGTTGGCCACGCCGACGCTCTACCGCTACCACCACGACGTCGCGCTGGAGCACGCTTCGCGCGCGCTCGAGACGTTCCAGCGCTTCGAGCTGCGCGAGCGCCTTCCGGCCGCGTACGCCGCGCTCGGGAACGCCCTCACCCGCGCGGGCGACCTCGAACGCGCGGAAGCGAGTCTTCGCCAGGCGATGGCGATCGCCGGCGAGATCGGCGGTGCGAGATACGACCACGTCATGGCCGCGGGGTACTTAGCGCACTTGCTCGAACTGCAGGGCCGGACCGCCGAGGCGATCCAAGTGGCGGAAGAAGCGTTGTGGGCCCACGAAGGCGCGCCGACCTCCTACGAGGTGTTCGTCTGTCGCAGCGTGCTGGCCGACACGTACTTGAGCGCCGGCCGAAAGGACGACGCCGAGCGCATCTACCGGCAGCTCCAACCCTTGGGCGAAGCCCAGCAGTACCGCGTACCGCTGGCGCTGGTGTACTTCGGACTGGCCTACGTGCTGCTCACGCGCGGTGAGCACGAACGCGGTCTCGAGTTCGCGGAGCGCTCGTGGCGGATGCTCTCCCCCACCAACGCGTGGCAGCTCTACGCCGATCAGGGCGACCGCGCCCGCGTGGTCTGCGCGGCGCTCCTCGCCGCCCACCCCGAGGACGCGTTCCTGGCGCGGGTCCAAGCCGCGCTCGCGGCGTCATCGTCGACCGCAGCGACGACATCGATGGCGCCGCCTCCGACGCCCGCCCCGCCACCCGCGAGCGCGCAGCGCCCCGCGCCTGCCTCCCCGGTCACGCCCGTGGCCGTGGGCGCCCAGGCATCGGCGCCGGAGGACGACCGGCGGGACAGCGTTACGACCGCCATCGTCGCCGTCGACGTGCTGGGCGAGATGCGCGTACGCGTCGCGGGACGCGAGCTGCCCGCCGGCGCCTGGGTGTCGGCGAAGGCGCACGACCTGTTGGCGTACCTGATCACGCTTCGCACCGACAGCGTCCGCGTCGATCAAGCGTTGGACGCGCTCTGGCCCGACGAGCCCGAACGCGCGAAGACCGCGTTCCACACCGCGCTCTATCGCCTGCGCGGCGCGCTGCGGCAGGGTCAGGACGACGACACCAAGTTCGTGTTGGTCGAGGGCCGCCGGTACCGCCTCGACGTCGTCCGGTTCGCCCTCGACGTCGATCGCTTCGACGCCCTGCTGGCGCAGGCACGGCGCTCCGAGCCTTCGCGCGCGATGGACGCGCTGGCCGAGGCGGACGCGCTGGTGCGCGGCGAGTACGTGGCGGGGCTCGACTACCCGTGGGCGATGGGAGAGCGCCGTCGCATCGCCGACGCGCACCTCGAGGCGTTGGCCACCCTCGCGGAACTGCGACTGCGCCACGGCAGACCGGACGAGGCCGTGCTCACGGCGCGTCGCTTCGCCATGCTCGACCCGTACTCGGAGCGCGCCTGCGTTCTGGAGATGCGGGCGCTCGCCGCCCGCGGGGACCTTGCCGCTGTCGAGCGCAGCTATCGCGATCTCGCGGAGCGACTCGAGCGCGAGCTGGACGTGGGTCCGTCGCCGGACACGCTGCGGGCGTACGACGCGTTGCGCTCGGCGGGAGGAGCGCGGTGACGCGCGCGCGGCGGGGCGCCGGCGGGAACGCGAAGCGGCCTGCTTCCGCGCCCCGGCCTGCGCCGGTTCGGCTGTCCTTGCTCGGCGTCGAGTTCCCCGTCACCGTCGTCCGCAAGTCGGTCAGGCGCATGACGCTACGGGTGCTTCCTCCCGACGGTGACGTGCGCCTGACCGTTCCCCACCGCGTCGCCCAGGCCGACGTCCACTCCTTCGTTCGAGACCAGCTCGGCTGGATCCGCAAACACCGCGCGCGCATCGCGGCGTTGCCGCGCCCGGCGGAGCTCGATCTCGTGCCGGGCGAGGTGCACTACGTAGCGGGCGCCCCGCTGCGGTTGGTGGTCCGAAACGGCGCGCGAAGCCCGAGCGTGACGCTCGGGGACGGCGCCACCCTGGTGCTCTCCGCCCCGGCGTACGCCAACGCCAAAGCGCGCGCCGCCGCGCTCGAGCGCTTCTACCGCTCCGCTCTGAAGACCGCGCTACCGGATCTGATCGCGCACTGGGAACCGCGCATGGGCGTGCGCGTTGCGGAGTGGGGCGTGAAGCGCATGAAGACGCGCTGGGGCAGCTGCAACCCGCGCGCCCGGCGCATCTGGCTCAACCTGGAGCTCGCCAAGCGCCGGTCCGCACTGCTCGAGTACGTGGTCGTGCACGAGTTGGCGCACATCCTCGTGGCCGACCACGGGCCGGCCTTCCAGGCGCTGATGACCAAGCACCTCCCGAACTGGCGGGCGTTGCGGCGCGAACTGAACACCTGGCCGACCTGGGCGGCGCACCCGCCGGGATCGGAGCTCCGCCCGGACGAACCGGCCGCCGCAGCCAGACCGGGCGCCCCGGGCGAGCCGGGCGCTGCAGCTGAACCGGGGGCCCCGGCTGCGCCGGGTGCCCCGGCTGCGCCGGGTGCCCCGGCTGCGCCGGGCGCCCCGGCTTCGCCGGGGATCGACAACGGCGCCCTGGACCGCGAACCGGACGACGACTAGGCCAGATCGACATAGCCGAACAGCTCGGCATCGTCAGACCGACCCGTCGCCGCGATCTGCGCCGCGGCGCGCCCGAGGATGGCGCCGATGACGTTGCCCGTGCCGTTGTACCCGCCGATGGCCCACACGCGTGGACGAACCTGCGCGAACACGGGCAGGACGTCACTTGTGAACCCGACCGAGGCCGCCCATCGATGGGTGATCGGTGCCTGCACCCCGACGCGCTGGCGCAGGTAGCGCTCGAGCCGATCTTGGACTTCACCGCCGGGCCCACCGTCGCGCGTCCACTCCTGGGCGCCACCATGGTCACGGAATCCGCCGAGGGCGATCCGTCCGTCGGGGGTCTGCTGGTAGTACTCGAACCCGTAGCGACGGTACACGGGGCGCGGGATCCGCACTTCGTCGGTGGGGGCGGTGGCGATCATCTGCAGCCGAGCCGTACGCACCCGCCCTTCGAGCTCGGGAAGCACCCGCTCGAGCCGCCCATCCACCGCCACGATCACCGCCCGCGCGCGGATCTCCGCGCCAGGCGTTCGCACCGTGACCCCGTCGTCGCCGGCGCGCGCGCCCGCCTCGATCGCGATCGCCGG
>CAZOTV010000025.1:5580-8705 GCA_964582795.1 uncultured bacterium | reverse complement strand
CGGCCCAACTCGCGCGCGGCGTTGTGATGGAACGCCGCCGTGCCTGCGAGGAGGAAGCCGCCGTTCCGGCCCGCCGCGCCGCCGGCAACGCTGCCGGCATCGATGCCCACGACCCGCCGGCCGAGATCCAGGAGCTCGAGCACCGCCGACAGTCCGGATCCGCCCAAGCCCACGACGCACACGTCCGCGCCTATGTCGGACGCCAACGCGGACAACGGGCTCCAGTCGCCTTCCTCCCAGACGGGCACGTTGTCGCGAGATGCGGCGGGCGGGCCGGGATCCGGGCTCGGTCGTGACATGCCGGCATGATACGGGCGCCGGCATCACACCGCGCTCACGCCTGGCTCACGGGGTGCGCTCCATCCTTCGCTCGGAGGTGATCGATATGTTCGGTCGCACGAAGAGGTTCGCTCGTAGGTCGTCCGTTCGTTCTCCGCAAGCCGGGTCCTACGTCTTGGCGGCCACGAGGAGCCACCATGGCGGGCGCACGGTCCTTGGCTCCCGCGGTCACGTGACGGCGGCGTCCGTGGTCGCCACCGCGGTGGCTTCGCTCGTCTTGGCGTCGATCGCCTTCGCGGGCTCCGTGGCGATGACCCTCGACGCTGGTCCTTCCTGGTCGCGGGGCGGCCTCGACGCCGGGGCGCCGGCGCCCGCATGCACCTTCGCCGACGTGGGAAGCGCGGCCTCCAACGCTTGTCCCGCTCCCGAGCTCGCCGGAGACGGATCCTCCGGCCGGTCGGGTGAGCAGTGGCTGACGCCCTGACGGGCGACGCCGGTCCGGTGCGGATCGCTGCCGAGCGCGTCCTAGCGACTCGCACCGAACTGCCCCCGCACGTGCCTCGCCGCGCGTCCCGCGTAGTCTGACGCTTCGCTCGCGCGAACGGGCCACCACCGGTCCCGCATCCGGCACGTGAACCCGCCGGCGCCCCCAGTCGGGGCGCCGGCGGGACCACTTGACGCAGGCAGAAGAACGCGTCGCGACGCGAACACGGCAACGGTCGAGGGCATGGTCGGGGGCGTGATCACGGGCGTGGGCGGGTGCACGGTCACGGGCATGACCGGGGGCGTTGTCACGGGCATGGTCGGGGGCCCGAACATGCGCCCGCTCGGTCAGGTCAAGCGCCGACCTCGCGGCAACGACCACGTCAGTACGAACACCAGCACGGCAGCGACGAACACGGCGACGTACACGGTGTGCAGCCCGGACACGAGCACCGGAAGCAGATCGGCGTCGAGCGGAGTCAGGCCGCCGCCCGCACCTGTCTCGCTGCTGCGCGTCATGAGCTGTTCGATCCTCCGCAACGCCGCCGCGACGTCCCCGCCCGCGGCCGTGGCGGCCGAGGAAGGGGCGCCCCCGACGGCGCCTGACGAGCGCACGCCGCGCACCAGCGCCACGTTGAGGATCCCACCCAGCATGGCGGCGCCCACGGCGTTGCCGAGGATGCGCATCAGCATGTTGGTGGCCGTGCCCACCCCGCGCCTTCCCCACGGCACGATCGTCTGGATCGTGACGATCATGGTGGTGTTGATGAACCCCATCCCGGCGCCCACGAAGAACGACCCCGCAGCCACCCACCACGGCCCGCGCTCCGGGGCCAGCAGCAAGTAGAAGACGCCGCCGACGAGCGCCGCCAGACCCCCGACGCGGGCGGTCCAGGCCGGTCCCCATGGCACGATCAGGCGTCCGGCGATGGTCGAGGCCAACGGCCAACCGAGCGACATGGCGGTCAACGTGAGGCCCGCCACGGTGGGGCTGTAGCCCATCACCCCCTGCACGTACGTGGGCGCGTACGTCACGAGCCCGATCATCAACAGACCGGCCGCGAACGTGGCGACGTTCGCGGTCAGGATCAGCGGGTCGCGCCACAGATCGAAGCCGATCAGCGGCTCGGGAGCCACCCGTTGGCGGCGCGAGAAGGCCAGTCCGAACGCAGCTGCGACGGCCAGCAACGCGGCGCTGACCGCCCATCCCCAGGTCGGCCCCTGGGTGAGGACGAGCATGCCCACGCTCAGGGCGACGAAGAAGAGCGCCGCACCGACGAGGTCGATGGCGCGCTCGCGTGTGTCGGTGGCTTCGTGCAGGTACGCCCGTAGGCCGAAGATCGCGACGATGCCGAGCGGCACGCTGAACCAGAAGATCCACGGCCAGCCCGGCCCGGCGATCAACGCCCCGCCGATGACGGGACCGACGATGGCGGAGACGCCCCACACGCTGGCCAGGTAGCCCTGAACGCGTCCTCGCTCGCGAACGTCGTACAGGTCGCCCGCCAGCGTGGACACCATCGGGTAGATGGCGCCCGCCCCCAGCCCCTGCAACAGCCGGAACGCGACCAGCAGCGGCATGGAAGTCGCGAAGCCGCACGCGACCGAGGCGGCCAGGAACGCGACCAGTCCCCAGATCAGCACCGGTTTGCGACCGTAGACGTCGGCGAGTCGCCCGAAGATGGGTGTCGACACGGCCTGCGCAAGCAGGAACGCGGAGAACACCCAGGCGTAGTACTCGAAGCCGCCCAAGCCGGCCACGATGCTCGGCATCGCGGTCGCCACGATGGTGCCCTCGACCGCGGCCAGGCCCATCGCGAGCACGAGGCAGGCGAGTACGAACGCGCGACGCGTGACGGGGGCAGGTTCGGCAGCGGCGATGGCGCCGTCGGTGGGAGGTCGCGCCACGATGCCGTCGATCATAGGCCAGGGGCCGAGCGGCGGCGGGCGTTCGTCACCGAGTACCATCGACCCATGGCGGTCATCGAGGTTCCCGCGCTGCGCCGCACGCGCGTGGCTGGCGCCGTGGCCAAGCGCATGCCGATCGAGGTGCAGCTCGCCGTCGAGCCCGCCGAGGCAGGCGGGGTCGTGGCCGGCATCGTCGAGGTCCGGCGCGGTGTGCTTCCGTTCCGCCTCGGTGACGGCGAGGACCTGGTGCTGGAGCGCGAGATGCGGATCCCCATCGGCACGTGGCACGCCGCCTACGCCGTGTACGTGCTCGCGGAACAGTCGGTGACGGTCGACGTGCGCGTGAGGTGGCGCTTCCCGGTGTGGGCCATCCTTCTGTTCGTGGTCGCGATCGCCTTCGGCGTGGTCATGGCGTTCCTGACGACCCCCTGACGACCGCGCAAGCGGACGGTCGA
>CAZOTV010000025.1:1596-5480 GCA_964582795.1 uncultured bacterium | reverse complement strand
CGGCAACGGATCGATCGCCTCCCACGCGCAGGGGTCGTCGTCGGTGCCGTGGTACACGCCCAGATGCAGATGCGGCGGTGTGCCCGCCGCGTTGCCGGAGTTCCCCACGTAGCCGATCGAGTCACCGACCTCGACGCGCTGGCCCTCGACGAGCCCTTCGTAGATCCCTTCGAAGTGCGTGTAGAAGTAGCGCACGCCGCCGTCCCCGACGACGGTCACGGACAACCCGCCGAGACTCAGGTCGTCGATGCGGTAGACGAAGCCGGCCGCCGCGGCACGTACCGGGGTGCCGCGCGGCGCGAAGAGGTCTTGCCCTTCGTGCCCGCGGTTGCCGGCGCGCGGCGCGCCGTAGGTGTTCGCGACCTGCGCCACCGAGAGGCCGTCGACCGGCATGACGAGCACGGGGGCCGGCTCGGGCCCAACGACGGCGAAGAATGCGGGTAGCACTTCACGGTAGCGGGCGCGCATCTCGAAGCGCGCGCGCTCCGCCTCGGTGCGAGGCTCCGGTGGCGGGTCTCCGGCACGCGACTCGCAGACGAAGCCGACGAACTCGGGGCGCAGCACGGGCCAGGAAGGATCGGGCAGGGTCTGCGCGCGGGCGCCTGGTGCCAGGGCCTGAAGGACCGCCGTGCCGAGGGCGACCGCAGCGGTCAGGGTCCAGTGAACTCGCTTAGCTGCCTGCAACATCGAGCACCTCGCGTTCGAGCGTACCGGACCAAACAAGCGGCCCACGTCGGGCCCGGACGTCGGGCGCGCACGTCAGGCCCGGATCAGCGTCCGGTGCACCACCGCGCGCAGGCGGTCCTCGTAGCGCTCCAAGCTCCAACCGCATTCGAGCACGAGCGTCTCGTACCCCCGAACGGACAGCAGCGCGAACAGGAAGTCGGCGGCCTCCTGCTCGGTCCAGCCTTCCGCCAGGCCTCCGGCGGCCGACAGGTGCGCCATCGTGCGGGTATAGGCGAGCAGACGCACGCGCGTGCGGTTCTGCCACGCTTCTTCCGCCGCGGGCTCGGAGCGCCTCGCGGCATAGTTGGCCGTGGCGATGCCGTACGTCTCCGGTACGGTGCGCGCGTACAGGCGGATGATCTCGTCGATCTCGGCGATGACGCGGCGCTTGCGCTGCTCGGCTTCGCTTGCAGGCTCGGGCGCACGTCCGCTGATGCCTTCGCCTTCGCCTTCGCGCCCGCCGTCCACCGTGACACGCGCCTCGGCACGCGCAACGACGTACTCCGATGCCGCCACGAACAGCTCCGACTTCGAGGCGAAGTGCAAGTAGAGCGCTTGGCGAGAGATGCCGGCGGCGCGGGCCACCTCCCGCATCCCGACGCCATGGAAGCCGCGCTCGCTCAAGAGCGCTGCCGCCGCTTCGAGGATGCGTTCGTGCGTCGCGGCGCTACGGCCCGACATCGTCGGGCGAACGCTCGGGTCGGAGCGGGAGTTCGCGTTCATGTCGCACACCGTTTCACGACGCCGACCACGTCGTCAAGGAATGATGCTCCGATTCCGACGCCGACGTGATCCATCGACTTGACACTATGTCAAGTGAACGGCTACGCTCGTTGCCATGCCCCACTTCACCCATGTCGCACGCTCCGTTCTCTCCGTCTCGCTCGCCCGTCGCACGCCGAAGCGGTGGGATCGTCGCGCGACCCGACGCCGGACCCTTCCCGCGGCGCTCGTGGCCGCGTTCGGCTTCTTCTTCTGCAGCATCTCCGCTGCGCAAACGCACGGCGGGCACGACTACCCGCAGACGACCGTCGTGGCGGCCGACTACCGCTACGAAGGCCCCAAGGTCCTTACGACCGGTCTTCACAGCATCGTGCTCGAGAACGTCGGCGCCGAGCCGCATCACGTGCAGTTCGCGCGCCTCGACGACGGCGTGACGCCGGACGCGTTCTTCGGTTCGCTCGCCGAAGAGGGTGAGGCGGCCTTGCGCTTCGTCACTTTGACGGGCGGCGTCGGCATGATCCCGCCCGGCGCCAGCGCCGAGACGCTGGTCGAGTTCGCCACCGAAGGCACCTACGTTCTGCTCTGCTTCCTTCCCACCGAAGACGGTGTGCCGCACCTCGCGCTTGGCATGACCGACGTCCTAGAGGTCCGGGGCGAAGCGTCGGCGGCTGCCGCGCCGCAGGCCGACGTCGAGGTGCGCATGTTCGACTTCGCCTACAGCATCCCCGACACCGTGCCGGCAGGTGTGAGCACGTGGAAGGTCGTGAACGACGGCCCACAGCCCCACGAGATGATCGTGTTGAAGCTGAACGACGGCGTGCGCTTCGCGGACCTGTTGGCGCACTTGCAGGAGAACGGCGAGCACGGGATGCCGGCCGTCCCGATCGGTGGCGTGCAGGGCCTCACGGTGGGCCACACCGGCTACTGGACGTACGACCTGGTGCCGGGAGAGTACGCCGTCATCTGCGTCATCCCCGACCCGGAAACGGGCCAGCCCCACCTGGCGCTCGGGATGATCGCGCCGTTCACGGTGGAGGCGTCGGCGGCGAACTGACGCTTCCGGAAGCTCGAGCTACGGCCAGCCGCGCCGTCCCGCGCAGTCCTGCGGGCCGGCGCGGTATGAATTGGGCATCCCGCAGTTGGATGACGCGCTCCGGCATGCCGGACGCGCGCGCGTCCATGAACGGAGCACGCCGTATGCCCGACCTTGCCTGCCGCATCGACGCGGAGCTGGAGCGCGAAGCAGACGCCCTGCTCGAGCTCAGCCACCGCATCCACGCCAACCCCGAGATCCGCTTCGAGGAGGTCCAGGCCAGTGCGTGGCTCTCGGACGCGCTGGAGTCACGCGGCTTCCGCGTCGAGCGCGGCGTCGGTGGTCTGCCGACGGCGTTCCGGGCAACGATGGTGGGCTCGGGGGGCGGTAGCGGCACGGCAGCGGGCTCGGGGGGCGGTAGCGGTACGGCTGCGAGCGCGGGCGGCGGGAGCGGCACGGCAGCGGGCGCGGGCGGCGGGAGCGGCACGGCAGCGGGCGCGGGGCCGAACGTCGCCATCCTGTGCGAGTACGACGCCCTGCCCGAGATCGGTCACGCTTGCGGTCACAACGTCATCGCAACGATGGGCGCGGGCGCCGCGTTCGCCCTGGCGCCGTTGATGGCCGATCTGCCCGGCACCTTGACCGTCATCGGCACGCCGGCCGAAGAGGGCGGCGGTGGGAAGATCCTGCTGCTCGATGCCGGCGTGTTCGACGGTGTCGACGCGGCCATGATGATCCACCCGTACTTCCGGAACGAAGCCAACATGCCGACGCTGGCCAGCACCAAGTGGGAGGTGACGTTCCACGGGAAGCCGGCGCACGCCGCCATGGCGCCGCACCTCGGCGTGAACGCGCTGGACGCGGTTCGTCTGGCATTCGCCGGAGTCGACGCGCTACGCCAGCAAGTGCGTCAGGACGTGCGCATCCACGCCATCGTCACCGACGGCGGCGCGGCCGCCAACGTGATCCCCGAGCGCGCCGCGATGCTGGCCGTGGCACGCGCTGCGGACGCGACGTACCTGTTCGAAGACCTGGTTCCTCGTCTGCGCAACGTGTTCGAGGGCGCGGCGCTGATGACCGGCGCCCGGCTCGAGCTCGGCGACGCGTCCCCCGCGTACCTGGAGATGACCGTCAACGAGCCCCTGGAGGCGTCGTTCACGCGTTTCGCCGAGCGTCGCGGCCGCACCGTCACGCCCTACGACCCGAACGCCCGCGCCGGCTCGACGGACATGGGCAACGTGTCGCAGGTGATGCCGGCGCTCCACGGCATGCTGGCGATCGACGACACGGCGATGCCGCACACGGTGGCGTTCGCCGAGGCGGCGCGATCGCCACGTGGCGATCGGACGGTCCTCGACGGCGCGAGCGTGTTGGCGAACGTGGCGGCCGAGCTGTTGACGGA
>CAZOTV010000025.1:0-1496 GCA_964582795.1 uncultured bacterium | reverse complement strand
CACCTGGACCGCGTCGCCGAAGTAGGATCGTCCGATGATCGGTTCGCCGGCGCGTCGGCGCTCTCTCTACTACGGCTGGATCGTGGTCGCCGTCACCGTGCCGGTGTTGATGCTGTCGGCCGGCATGCGCTCGGCCCCGGGCGCGTGGCTGCTTCCGATGCAAGGGGACCTCGGCTGGTCCACGGCCACGCTATCGCTCGCCGCCGCCATCGGGCTGCTCGTCTACGGTTTCAGCGGGCCGGTGGCCGGCGCGCTCATCCAACGTTTCGGCGTACGCGTCGTGACGGCCAGCAGCGTGCTGGCGAGCGCCGCCGCGATGCTGTTGACGAGTCTGTTGCAGACGCAGTGGCAGCTCTACCTCGTGTTCGGGTTCCTGTCGGGCCTAGCGACCGGCCTGGTGGGAGGCGTGCTGGGCGCGGTGGTCGCGAACCGCTGGTTCGTGCGGCATCGTGGGCTGGTGGTGGGCATCATGGGCGCGGCCGTCTCGGCCGGCCAACTGGTGTTCTTCCCGCTCCTGACCGCGTGGGCGGTGACCCTGGGCTGGCGCACGGCGGCGACGCTCCTGGCGCTCATCTGCTTGGCGGCGCTCGCTCCGGTGCTCGTTCTCATGCGCGATTCTCCAGCGCGCATGGGCTTGCTTCCGCTCGGCGGCCAGCCGGGACGACCGCTGGAGGGAGCGGAACCCGCCGGGATCGTGATGCGCCGCGCCCTTCCGCACCCCACCTTCTGGCTGCTGGCGTTGACGTTCTACGTCTGCGGCGCCTCCAGCAACGGCATCGTGGGGCAGCACTTCATCCCGCATGCGGTCGATCATGGGTTCACCGAACTGGTCGCGGCCGGCGCGCTGGCGATCGTCGGCGCGTTCAACTTCGTCGGCACGATCGCGTCGGGGTGGCTCACCGACCGATACGACCCCCGCAAGCTGCTGCTGACGTACTACGTCTTCCGCGGAGTGAGCCTGCTGGCGCTGCCGTTCGTGCACGACCGCGTGAGCTTGGTGGCGTTCGCTGTGTTGTTCGGACTCGATTACATCGCGACCGTGCCGCCGACCGTCGCGCTCGCCGCCGACACCTTCGGCCGCGCGAACGTGGGCGTGGTGTACGGCTGGGTCTTCGCCGCTCACCAGATCGGCGCGGCCATCGCGGCCTGGGGCGCGGGCTTGATGCGCGACGCCTACGGCGACTACGTCGTGGCATTCTTCGCCGCCGGAGGGCTGGCGATCGTCGCCGGCGTGATGGCGATGCTGATCCGGCGGGACCGGCCCGGCCTTCCGGAGATGGTGACGCCGGCCGCGGCAGCGGACTGAACCGGCGTCCGTAGCAGCCAGGGGCGAGGCGGTTGAGGCGGTTGGCCGACCCGGCCCATGGGGCGCGCGGCAGAGGCGGCCTGTCGGCCGTGCGCGCAGTGGATTCCCGCGGGCGAAGGGCCGCGTTCCTGGGTCCACGCGCGTACCGATGAGCCTCTGCGAACCCTACTCGATCCTTGGTAGACCTACT
>CAZOTV010000024.1:32103-33526 GCA_964582795.1 uncultured bacterium | reverse complement strand
CGCGAGACCTTCGATGCCGAGGAGACGAACCCGGTCGAGATGCAAAGGCAAGGTTGGCAGGCGATCCTGGACAACTTCGGGCGTCACGTCGAGGCCAAGCGTGCCACGTGATCGGCGCGGGTCTGGGGAGCCCGGGGCGCAGGGCGGTGGCCCCAACCCCATCGACGCCTACGTAGATGGCTTCACCGGGGCGACGCGCGCGGCCCTCGAGGAACTCCGCGACCTCCTGCGCGACGCCCTGCCCGGTACGACCGAGACGATCTCGTACGGGATCCCCACCTTCGACTTAGGCGGCCAACACGTCGTGCACTTCGCCGGCTACCAGCGGCACGTCGGCCTCTATCCCACGCCCAGTGGCATGCAGGCTTTCGAAGGCGAGCTGGCGCCCTTCGCGCACGGGAAGGGCTCGGCACGGTTCCCGCTCGACGAACCGTTGCCGGCGGACCTCATCCGGCGGATCGCCGTGTTCCGCCTGGACCAAGTCACGGCGGCCGCGGCGTCGAAGCCGCGAAGGCCGAGCGGCGGGCAGGGCGAGGGTTCCGCGCGACCGGGGCGGCCTGCGCGGCCTGCGCGGCCGGCGCGGGCAGGGCAGGCGGAACGGCCGGCGGAACGGCCGGCGCGGTCAGGCCAGGCGGCGCGGCCAGCGAGGGCAGCGCAGTTGGAGCGGCCGGCGCGTCCCGCCCGTCCCGCTCGTCGGCAACGGCACCCGATGCCCGAAGACGTGCGCCGCGCGCTCGAGGACGCAGGGCTGATGGGCGCCTACGGCGAACGCCCGCCCTACCAGCAGAACGACTACCTCGGCTGGATCGCCGGCGCGAAGCGTGAGGACACCCGCGCGCGGCGGTTGCAGCAGATGCTGGACGAGCTGCTGGCGGGGGACGTCTACATGAAGATGGCGTGGAGGCCGGGGCAACCCAAGGAGTGATCGGTTCAGCCCCGGGGAGCGTGGCGGAACAGCACGACGCCGGCCTTGCGTACGCGATTCGACGATCCAGGGAAGGGAACCCATGTCATCCAGTCCGCAGCTCTCCACCATCCGCCAGATCGCCATCACCGTCAGCGACGTCGATGCCGCGCTTGGCTTCTACCGAGACGTCCTCGGCCTCGCGTTCTCGTTCCGCGCTGGCCCGGACCTGGCGTTCCTGGACGCGGGTGGCGTTCGCCTCATGCTCGGGACGCCGGAGGGTGGGCGCACCGTCGGCCACAACTCGATCCTCTACTTCGCCGTGTCGGACATCGAGAGCGCGCACGCAGACCTCGTGGCGCGCGGCGCTGTGAACGAGCGCGCGCCCCACGCCGTGGCTCGGATGCCCGATCACGAGCTGTGGATCGCGTTCCTACGCGACCCGGACGGGAACGTCGTGGGGCTGATGGAGGAGAAGCGGTGAGGGAGTGGTCTCGATGACCGATGACTCGAGGTGGT
>CAZOTV010000024.1:27984-32003 GCA_964582795.1 uncultured bacterium | reverse complement strand
GGCCGCAAGCGCTCGCACTGGATGTGGTTCGTCTTCCCGCAGGTCGAGGGGCTGGGCTTGAGTCCCACGGCACGCCGCTACGCCATCGGCTCCATGGCCGAGGCGCGAGCGTACCTGCGCCACCCCGTGTTGGAAGCGCGGTTGTTGGAGTGCACGGAACTCGTGCTGGCTCATGCCGGCACGCCCATCGGACGCATCTTCGGCTACCCGGACGACCTCAAACTGCGGTCGTGTCTTACGCTCTTCGCCGAGGTCGCACAGATGGCGAAGGCGGCGGGGACCACGGAGGCGGAACGCGCCGGTCCGACTCCGTTTCGGCGAGCACTCGACGTCTTCTTCGAGGGGCGAGCGGATGACCGCACGCTCGCGATCCTCGAGGCGTGGCGTAGCGCCGACGCACGAGGATGACTCGCATCGGCCCTCGAACCGCGTCGAGCGAGCCGAGTTCCGGTGTGCTCGCATCGGTGCGCCACGCGGATTAGCCGTACGCGCTCAAGTCGCTCCATCCGTAGGCGGCTTCCAGGTAGTCCTCGTTTCCGATCGAGATCGACTTCGTTCCCGCACGTCGACCGCCGAGGCGTTCATAGAACGCGGAGGCCGGGTTGCCTTCCAGCACCCACACCCGCATGGACCGGAACCCTTGGCCGCGGAAGCGGTCCACGACGCGATCGACGAGCATGCGGCCGATCCCTCGCCCTTGATTCTCTTCGAGCAGGTAGATGGCGTAGAGCTCACCGTCGAAGCCCGCCTCGGCCTCCCGGTCGGGGCCGGCCGATGCGAACCCGACCACCGTCCCGGGGTCGTGGTCCGCCCGCGCATCGTCTTCGGCCACCAACACGAAACCCCGCTGCGGGTCTTGCAGCGCGGACTCGGCTTGCTGACGCCAATACTCCTCTCGCCGTTCGAGGGAGAGGTTCGCAAGGAGCGCTTCGGGGAGCAAGCCACGGTAGGTGGACCGCCACGAGGCCACGTGGACGTGGGCGATGGCGGGGGCGTCCTCGGGTGAGGCAGGGCGGATGCGCATGAACTCGTCGCCGCGGCCTCAGGCGCCCTGCGGCGTGCCTCCCAACGCGATGTCCACCATGTTCCCATCTTCGAACTGCGTCGCGAACCCGTTCGCCGCGGCCCAACGCGCTGCTTCGCTTCGGTGCACTCTCGTATACCCCATGTCCGCCAACGCGTCTCCCACGCACGCCTCGACGTCCTGCAGCGCCCAGGCGTACCGATAGTACGCCAGCGCTTGCGGGTCGATCTCCGTTTCCCCGTAGCCCTCGAGGAAGCTCGCCGTCTCGTGCGGCTGCACCAGGCCTCGACCGATGCCGCCGACGACGAACATCAAGTCGCGTTCCTTCGGCGCCAGCACGACCTCGTCCCAGTCGACGATCCACATGCCCGCTTCGCCGTCGACCAGCACGTTCCAGGTGTGGAAGTCGGCGTGGCAGAGGACGTGCGGTGGACGCGCTTCGGGCATGTGCTGCTCGAGCGTGTCCGCGCCTTCGACCAGCGCGTGGATCTTGGCCCCGTGCTCGCGCCACGTGGTGACGATAGCGGCCAGAACGGGGTCGGTGCCGGCAGCGAGCTCGGAACCGGTGCCGACGCCCAGCAGTCCGGCTTCGCGGAAGAGGCGCGCTTCCAACGACCTGACGCGCTCGTGCCATGCGGTCGTGAAGGTCTCGGATGGAAGGGCGACCCGCAGCGTCGCCGGCACGTGGGTGTCGTGCACCTGACGAAGCGTCGCTCCCAGGCCTCGCCACTCCGCCGTGCCCAACCCAGCTTCCCTCGCGGTGCGCGCGGCGAGGAACGGGTAGAGCACGGCTGCGTACGCGCCAAGGCGAACCCACGCCGCGCCGTCGCGCGCCGATAGTGGAGCGAGTACGTTCGGCACGCCGCGCTCGCGCAGGAGCAGGGGCACGAGCAGGCTTGCCTCACGGAAGTGATCGAACGCTCGGAGCTTGAGGAACCGCACGCGTCGGTCGGCCGCTTCGACGCGGAACACGAACGTCGCGCTGTCGTTCCCGAGCGGCAGGAACGTGAGCGTCGGCGCAGGGACGCCGTACTGATCCTGCAGCATGGCGGTGATGGCCGGAACCGGCACGTCGGGCGCGTCATGCATCGCCGATCACTCCAGTCGGTCTGCCGCCGACCCGCCCGCTGCCGTGCCCAGCCGCGCGACGCCGCACGTACGCGTAACCGACCCGCAGCCCTACGACGAATGGAGGCGTCACCTTCGACCCGCCGCCCTACTCCGGCTCGACCCGCCCGCCTCGCAACGCGAACCTGCGCAGGTTCAGAGCAGACACGAGGGCGGGGTCGTGCGTTACCACCACGAGGGCCTGCGGCATGCGCCCAAGCAGCTCGACGAGGCGCGCTTCCGTCGGTTGGTCCAGACCTGCCAGAGGCTCGTCCAACAGCAGGACGTCGGGCCGCATGGCGAGCACGGTCGCGAGGGACACCAGGCGCTTCTCCCCACCCGAGAGCATGTGGGTGAGCCGCCTCTCGTACCCGGCGAGGCCTAAGTCGTCGAGGGTGGCGAGCACGAGGTCGCGCACCTCCGTGGGGTCCTTGCCCTGGTTGAGCGGCCCGAAGGCGACGTCGTCGAAGACGGTGGGGCTGAAGAGCTGGTCGTCGGCTTGCTGGAACAGCAGTCCGGCGCGCAGGCGTACGTCGTGGAAGTCGCGCTCGCCGTTCCGTTGGCGTCCGAACGCCCAGACGGAGCCGGTGCGCGGCCGGATGAGGCCCACCATGAGGTGAAGCAGCGTGCTCTTGCCGGCGCCGTTGGGGCCGGTGATCGCGACGCGATCGCCACGGCGTACCTGGAGATCGAGCCCCCGTAGCACCGCCGGCCCGTCGCCGTAGCCTGCCTCGATTCCCTCGAGTCGGAAGATCGCTTCGCTCACGCGCGCAACATGGCAGCGACAAGGCCGCTGGTGAGCGCCAGGGCGGCGAGCATGAGCAGGACGGCATCGCCGCGCGGCAGGGGTGACGGAGCGGTCAGGGTCCGGAAGTGGCCGTCGAAGCCGCGGCAGCGCATGGCGTTCAGGATACGTTCGGAGCGCTCGATACTGCGCACCACCAACGCCCCGATGAAGTAGCCGTAGCTGCGATACGTATGTCGGTTGGTTCGGGGCCGGAAGCCGCGCACGAGCATGCTGCGGTGCAGGCGGGCGAACTCCTGCTGCAGCACGCTGACGTAGCGGAAGGTGAACAGCAGCGTCTGCACCAGGGTGACGGGAACGCGCAGTTGCTCCAGTGCGCGGGCGATGGTCGGCACCGGGAGCGTGGCAACGAGCGCGAGGATCGTCAAGGCGACGGTGTTCGCGCGCAGGAACACGGCCAGAGCACGCTCGACGCCCGCGTCGGTCACACGCAGCGGCCCGAGCGTCGCGATGGTGTCGCCGGGCACGCTGAACGGCAGCGTAGCGACGATCATCAGCAGCAGCCCCTCGAGCAGCAGCACGCGCCGGACGACGTAGCGGGGCGGTAGTCGCGTGCCGAGCACCACGGCGGCGGCCAGCGCCAGCGCTACGACCAGGTGCATGGGCGACCGCAACGCGATGATGCCGAACGTCACGAGGACCGCCAGCAGGATCCTCGTGCGCGGATCGAGGCGGGCGACGACGCCCCCAAGGTCGCGATGCCCCGTGGCCGTGGCGATCACGTCAGCCCTTGCGGCGGGTGAGGTAGGTCGCCAGCCCCATCATCCCCACGATGTAGCCGATACCGCCGAGGATGTCCGTGAACCGCTTGCGCCTCGCTTCGAGCGCGAGTTCCTCGCGCAGGCCGGCGATCTGCTGGCCCACGCGGGCGTCGACTTCCGCCGCGATGGCGGCGGCGAGGTCGGTGTCCGTGTCTGTGAGGGTCGTGTCCGTGTGGGTCGTGTTCGTGGGCACCGCGTCCGTGGGCCCCGTCGCCGGATCGGCCCCGGTGGCGTCGTCGCCATTGGCGTCTTCGCCATCGGCTGCAGCGCCAATGGCTGCGGCGCCATCGGCCGCGGCGCCATCGGCTGCGGCGCCATCGGC
>CAZOTV010000024.1:12667-27884 GCA_964582795.1 uncultured bacterium | reverse complement strand
GCGGCGCCATCGGCCGCGGCGCCAATGGCTTCGTCCCCGATGGCTTCGTCCTCCACGGCGTCGTCACCGCTTCCCGCCTGCGACGACTCGGACGACGCCACTGCTGCCTGCTGGGCGGTCACCAGTTGGTCGGGCCGCAAGCGCCAGCTGGCGCGGTGCCCGTCACCGGGGTCGACGCTCACCTCGACGATCGCCTCGACGATCGCCTCGACGTCGGTGCTGCCGACGGGCATCTCGAAACGGAAGCGGCCCTCGTCGTCGGTCTGCGTGGTGGCCACGACCGCGCCGTCGACGGTCAGTTCTGCGAGCGCGCCGCGCGGACGGCGCCCGTCGTCGTAGTAGGCCATCCCTTCGATGGACGTCCCGTCGGTCGACACGAACATGCTCATGCCGTGCGCGAACCCGTTCTGGGCCACACCCATGAGCATGGCGAGCCCGAGCACGGCCGTGAGCCGCACGGTGCGCTCCGCCGGCCGGATGGCTCCCCACCATGGGCCAACCCTACGCATGTTGCCCCGTGAAGCTCGCGCGCAGCAGTTCCGGTTTGACCCGCGCGATGGCGCCGAGCGCGGCCGCCGTGACGAGCCCCTCGACGACCATCACCGGCACGTGCGCGCCGAGAACCAGCGCCGCGGCGGGCAGGAAGGCCCGGCCGGACGCCGCCAGCGCGCCGGCCACCACCAGCCCGGACCCCAGGACGCCTGCCGCGCCGATCAGCACCGCGCCGATGTCGCGTGCACGCCCTTCGCTTCCCGCCCACCAGGTCCGCGCGGCGTACCAGCAAGCGACGGCGGGAAGGGCGAACACCGCGAGGTTCACCCCCAGCACGCTGACGCCTCCGAAGCCGAAGAAGAGCGCCTGCAACACGAGCGCAACCAGGAAGGCGGGGAACGCGAGCCACCCGAGCACCACCCCCAACAGCGCCGTGAGCAGCAGGTGCGCGCTGCTGACGCCCACCGGCACGTGCACGAGCGACCCGACGAAGAACAGCGCGCTCATCATGGCGACCTTCGGCACGTCGTCGGGCGTGAGGCGCCGCACGCCGACCACCACGCCGGCGGCCGCCACGGCGGTGCCCGCCACGATCACGGGTGCCGAGAGAACGCCGTCGGCGATGTGCATGTCAATCGAGGTCGGTGACGTGGATCCAGATCAGGCCACCGAGCTCGACCTCCATCTCCTCGCCCGCTTCGTTGGCGATGGGCTCATCGCCTTCGAGCAGTGCCGCGAACCCCCACCAGCCGGCGCGCGGCATGGCGTATGCGAAGACGCCGTTGCCGTCGGCGAAGAGCACCTGCGTGGTGAACGCGTAGGTGCTCGCGTCGACGCTGCCGTCGTTGCGCCACTCCACCTCGACCTCGGCGTGCGGTACCGGTTCGCCGCCCTTCAGGACGACGCCGCGGAAGAGGTTGCCGGTCCAGAGGTCGTACGGGCGCGTCAGCGGCACGATCTCGACGGGCAGGCCGACAGGCTCGTTCCAGCCCTCGCTCAGCCCGTAGGCGTTCACGATGACCTTGGTGTGGTGCACGATGAACACGCCCTCGGCGCGCTCCAAGTACGGCGCCGGCGTGAGGTAGAAGACGTGGTCGCCCGGGCGCTCGACGCGGTAGTTCGCCTGATAGGCGCTGGCGCCTTCGCGCTGCACCACTTCGAGGCGGTCGCGCAGGTCGACCTTCACGCCACCGACGACCACCCCGAACGCCGACGGCAGGCCCATCGACATCACGGGACCACCCTCGAACGGGTGGGTGAAGGTGAGTTCGAGCTCGAGCTCGGGTCCCGTCTCCTGCGTGATCACGGGCTGGTCGGGGATCAGTTCCTGGAAGTGGGCCGATGCCAGCGACGCGAGCGCGAGACCGGCAGTGAGCGCGAGGCACAGGACGTTGCGCGGACGAGGAGAATGTGGGAGCGGTTCGCAAGGTTGGCTCTGGTGCATGGGGTCTCCAAGGGGGCCCCAGCTGCGGGGCCCGATGCCTAAGTGTAGTGCGAGTCGAAACCGGAACGACTCCCACGCGCCGCTTCGGCCTGCCGCGCCGCCAGCGGACGTGATCGTGTCGTCCGTCACCATCGGCGCCTCTGCTATCCTCGGCCTCGAACCACGAACTCTGCACGTCCCATCCGGAGGCAGCGACGACCCCGATGACGACGCCGATCACGACGCCGATCACGACGCCCGACGGTCCCTCGGACGGCCCCGCGAAGGGTCACTCGGGGCAGAGAGCGAACCGCTCGGTGAGGCGTCGTGGCAACCGTCCCGGCCACCGTCCCGGCAACCGTCCCGGCCGCCGCCGCGTCGGCCCACGCGCCATCCTCGCTGCGCTCGGCGCGGAGTTCCGCGGCGTGCTCGCCACCTTGCGACGCACCTCGCTGGTCTCTTGGCTCGGGTTCGGCCTGATCCTGCTGGTGGCGTCCGCGATCGGCGCCGCCCCGCTGGGTCGGGCGGCGTTCGTGCTGCAGGTCGTCGGCTTCGCCTTGGTTTCCCTCTTCCTGGTCTGGCCCGAGGCCGTCGCGCGCGTGATGCGCGAGGACGACGCGTTCGGCGTGCGCGAGCGCGACAGCGGCGCCGTGGTCACGTACCTCCCGGTCGCGGTGGCGACGTTCGCGCTTCCCTTCTACCTGGCCGCGCAGGCGACGCTGTTCTGGCGTGTGATGCGGCACTTCCCGGCCGTGCTGGACGGCTCCGGCTGGGAAGGCGCCTGGCGCCTGTCGCTCGACAACCTGCTGTTCACCGAGCTCTTCCTCGACCTGTTCGACGTGTTCGGCGTCGGCCTGTCGGCCGAACCGCCGCACCTCGCGGGGCGGATGCTGGTGTTCGTCACGCGCCTGGTGCTGAGCGTCGGGTTCGTGCGCGTGGCGGTGTCCATCCTGCGCGCGGCGTACTACCGCGCGCATGGACTGGGCCGTGGCGCCGACGCCCTGGCGGCGTTGGAGAACGCCGTGACAGGTGGCGACGCCGTCCGCGCCGGGCACTTGGGGCGGGAGATCGCGAACGACGTTCGCGGCACGCTCGACGTGTTGCTCGAAAGGCTGCACGAAGCGCCGGCGCGCGAGGCGGCCTTCCGCTGTCTCCGTGCCCTGCGCGACTGGGCCATCCCCACCTTCCAGAGCCGCATCACGCATGGGGACGCGCGGGCAGGCGAACTCGAGGCGCTCCTGGAGGAGATGGGCGTCGCGTGGAGCGGCGGCGAACCGGCCCCTCCTCGAAGGCGGCCGGCGAGGATCGTCGCCTTGGCGGCGGGCTTGCTGGGCGTGGGGGCGCTGCTCGTGCTGTCGTCGGCTCCGTTGGCGTTCGGGGTGGGCGCGTTGGTGATGGTGCTGCTCGTCTGGCTCCTCACGTCGCCGCGCGCCACCTACGAAGCGGCGATGGAACGCGGGATCGCGCCGCACGTGTCGCTCGACCGTCTGCGTGGCGCCACCTTGAGGATCTCCGCGCTTCTGGCGCTGGCGTTCCTGCTGGTGTCGTGGCTGACGCTGTGGAACGCCGCGAGCCTGTGGCCGGGGTCGTTCGAGGAGGTGCGGGCGCAGGTCGGCCGCGGGTCGTTACTGGGCTTCATCGGCGCGTCGCTGGTGCGGCTCCAGGTGTTCCTGAGCGTGCCCGACGTCTTCCGGATCGCCGAGCCCGCCATCGAGCAGCGGCCGTGGATCGGTTCGCTTCTCACGCTCACGCTCCGCACCGGCCTGAACCTCGGGTTCGTGGCGGTGGTGATGACGGCGCTCGGCATCCGCCGAGACCGCCAGGGGTTCTCCGGTCTGCTGCGGGTGCCGGACGAACTGGGCATGCGCATGGAGGCGCTTCGCGGCGGCCGCTACGCGCACCTGTTCGTGACGTACCACGATCTACGCGTCGGGCAACGGTTGTGGGCGGCGCTCGATGCGGCAGACGACGCCGACACGCAAGAGGCGCTCGCGGCCAGCGGCGCGTTCGACTGGTGCCTGCCGTACGACTCCCTCGAAGAGCCGATGTCGCCGCAGCGGTTGCGCTCGCAGAGCGTGGTGATCGAGGCGATGCACCGCAAGGGATGGACGCTTCGGAGCTGGGTCCGCGAGTTGGACGAAGCCCTCGTGTCAGGTAATTGGCCCGTGGACGTTCGCGTCCAGGTGGCCGCGCGGCGCGCCGTGATGGCGGTGCGCGAGGGTCAGGTTCGGGAGGCGATGGCGTTGTTCGCCCGGTCGTACGAGTGGCTGCTCGACGGCCGTGAGGCGTTGGAGCCCGCGGCCAGAACCGAGGCGTGCGCCGTCTGGGCGCGCTCGGTGACGCGCGCGATCGCGATCCTGCCGCCCGATGCCGTGGCGGAGGGCAACGCCGATCCACTGGCCGCCCGCGCCAGCGAGATGCTGGCGGAGCTGGTGCCGGAAGCGCCCGAGCGGTTCGTGGTGGACGCGTTGCGGCTCGGAGGACTGCGCGCGGTGCTGCTGGGGCGCAGCGAGGGGGCCGCGGCCGGGATCGCGGAACTAGAGCGCGTCTCCGACGCCACGCTCGACCTGCCGCAGCATCACCCATGGCGCGAGGTGCTGCTCATCCAACTGCTGAGCGCGACGTCGGCGGTGGCGGGGATGAACGCGGGCGGCACGGCGCCTGCGGCAGGGGTCGCGGCCGATGCGGCGGCGTCCTCGGCGCTGGAGCAGCGCTTGCTCGACGCGCTTGGCCGCGCCGCGGACGATTGGAGCCCACACGACCTGGCCGTGCGGGCGTACGACGAGCGTCTCGGAGAGGAACTCGGGCAGCTGCTCGTGGTGTTGGCCAGCCTACCCGCGTCGCGCTCGGCGTTCGTGACCGCCACGCGCGCCGCCGCGGTGTTCGAGGCCCGCTACGCTGTCGGGGTGCTCGAGGCGCGCGGCTACGCGGTGAGCATGCGCATGTTCGCGGCCGTGACGGCGCACCGGTTGGGCGCCCACGAAGACGTGATCGCCGCTGCGCAGGACGTCTTCCGGCTCTCGGATGGCATGCGCACCACGCCGCCCGACGATCACCTGCTGGCCAACACGCACGCCTTCACCGCCCTCGCCCACCGCGCGCTCGGACGCGAGGAGGTGGCGTTCGAACACGCGGCCACGGCGCGGGAGATCTACGCGCGGATCGCGGTGTCCGACTGGGAGGACGCGCCCGGCGCGGTTGCCGAGGGGCGCGTCTACCTGGAGGGGTTCGGGGGGATCGAGGCGTAGCTTGGGCGCCAGGCCCGTCGGTGATTCGTCCGTCGGCGATGCGTCCTTCAGCGGCTCGTCTGTCGGTGACTCGTTTTGCAGGGATTCCTTTGTCAGAGATACGCCTGGCGGTGGTTCGTCGGCCATCGATCCGTCCGTCAGCGTTCGGGCGCCCTCAAGAACGTCGACACCCGCTCCGCGAACGCCTCCGGCGCCTCGTACGTGGCCATGTGCTCTTGGCCCCGAAGAACCGACACCTGGGCGTTCGGCATGGCGGTGGCGAGCGTGGTGACCGCGCGTTGGATGTACGGCGGGCTCTCGCTCCCGACCAGCAGCAGGGTGGGCACCGTCACGCTACGGGCACGTTCGGGCGCCACGCCGGTGTCGGCGAACGGAACCGCGAGCTCGCGCACGGCGGTGTGCACGGCCGCGACGCGCGCCGGCCAGGTCGGTGCCTGGCGGTACGCGGCGAGCGCTTCCTCGGACATCAGGACGATCTCGCGGTAGAGCGTCTCGAGCGCCTCTTCGCGCCGGTCTTCGCGAACGAGGGCAGCGATGCGCTCGACGGCGCCGCGCGGGTAGGCGTTCTGCTCGAAACTGGAGTCCGCCTCGTAGAGCACGAGCCGGCGGACGTTCCCCGTCAGGCTCGCGGCGCCGAGCGCGACGGTGGCGCCGAACGAGTGCCCCATGACGTCGACGCCGGCCCCCGACTCGGCGGGGAGCTCGCCGGCGAGCGCATCGACGACCGCTGCGACGTCCTCGAACTCGCGTTCGATGTCCCAGTCGGGGTGGTCGCCGCTGTCCCCACGGCCTCGTCGGTCGATGGCGACCACGCGCACGCGCGGCTCGAGCCAAGGCAGCACCCGGTTCCACGTGGTGTGGTCGGTGCTGGCGCCGTGCACCGCCACGAGCGTGGGACCCGTCCCGCTGCAGAAGCACGCGATCTCGGTGCCGTCGCGCGAGCGGACGGTCCGGCGCGTCGGGATGGCGTCACGGCGATCCATCGAGAAGCACCTCCAAGTAGCGCCGGAGCTGGCCCAGCTGCCTGCGCAACGCCGTTGCGTCATCCATCGCGCGTGTCAGTAGGAACGCGCCCTCGATCGTCACGAACACGTGGTCGGCCAGCGCGTCCAGGTCTTCGTTCTGCAGACCGGTCCGCGTTCGCGCTGCCGCTTCCAACCGCTCGCGGATCCGCTCGCGCCAGTAGCGGATCGAGCCGCGCACGATCTCGCCGATGCCGGCCTCGCCAAGTTGGTTCTCGTAGATGAACGACACCATCAAGCAGGCCGGTTGCTCCTCGAGGGGAGCGTCGGCCATTGCCTCGAGCCGGCGCACGGCATACAGCAGTTGCTCACCGGGGTCGTCGGTGGCGGCCGCGGCGCGTTCCAACAGGTCGTCGAGGAAGGCGGCGTCGTCGCGAACGTACGCGTCGACGATCGCGCGGCCGAGCGCGCCCTTGCTAGGGAAGTGGTGGAAGAAGGCGCCTTTCGACGCGCCGGCCTCGGTCAGCACGGCGTCGACGGTGGTGCTGGCGAAGCCGCGTTCCAGCACGAGGGTACGCGCCGACGCGAGGATGCGGTCGCGGATGGGGGCGGGCGGCGCTGACGTCGAGGGAGCCTGTGGCACGCCGCCAGCTTAGCAGGGTTGACAGACCGACTGGTTGGTCGCTAGGCTCCAGACCAACTGGTCGGTTTGGCCGTCGATGGGCCGTGCCGACGTTGGAGGTACCCATGACCACCTTGGACGCGACACGACGCATGGCGAAGGCTCGGACGCAGGGCTCGGAGTCCGGCGTTGCCAACAGTTCGGACGTAGCTACTCAGCGACCGCGCCTTGCCCCGACCCCTGGGAGTCGGTTCGTGAGCGCGAACGGGCTGCGGTTCCATTACCGATCGTTGCCGGTGAAGGACGGCGCCGCGCGCGGTGGCGGGTGGGACGTCGAAGTTGCCATCCACGCTGCCACCGACGCTGTCAGCGGCCCTGCCATCGAACCTGCCGTCGACGCTGCCACCGACGCTGTCAGCGGCCCTGCCGGCGGCACCGCCGCCGAACCAACCCCCACCCTCGTGTTCCTACACGGCATCATGGGCCACGCCTTCGAGTGGGACGCCGCCTTCGACGTCCTTCGGCAGCGCTACCGGGTGATCGCGCTCGACCAGCGTGGCCATGGCCGAACGGAGTGGGCGCGTCCCTACACGGTCGAGACGCTGGGGGACGACGTGGCCGCCGTGGTGGAGGCGCTCGACCTGCAATGCGTCACCCTCGTCGGGCACTCGATGGGCGGGCTGGCGGCGATCGAAGCGGCATGGCGCCATCCCGGACGCTTCGATCGCCTCGTGCTCGTCGACATCGCGCCGGGAACCGTCAGCGCCGAGCGTGCAGCCGGTCTGGCCGCCTGGCTCGCGGACATGGCGGAGGCGGCCTACGAAGGGCTGGACGAACCGATGGCGCTGTGGCGCGCGTCGAACCCGATCGCGCCCGAGCCGCTGCTGCGGAACTACGTGGGCCATGCCCTCGCGCCTAGTGACGATGCCCGGTTGCGCTGGGCCTATGACGCCGCGGGCCTGGCCGATGCCGTCTCGACCTGGGTGAACCACGAACGGCGCTGGCGGGCGCTTGCCGAGATCGCGATACCGACGCTCGTGGTGCGTGGCGAGTCCAGCACCTTCGTGTCGCGCGACGACGCGCGCGAGATGGCGCGCACGTTGCCGGACGGAGCCTGGGTCGAGATCGCGGGCGCCGGCCACGACATGGGCGTGCAGCGGCCGGAGGCGGTCGCGGCGAAGATCCTGCAGTTCGCAGGGAACTAAGGCGCGCGACGCCGCCGGCGGGGATCATCGCGTCGTCGACTGCCTGCCCGGAGCGCTCCCCGTCATCCCGACGGTTCTCGCGTCGGGAACCACGTCACTCTTCGGTGAGGGGCCTACTGCGTGGAAACGTGGGATTCGCGCACGAGGGTCGAGCGTGATGCGTGCGTTCCGAGTGGTATGGCGCCTCGCCTGGGGCCCGCCGAAGCGTCCGAGACGCGTTCCACGGCAAGCATGCAGAGAGGGGCCCGTTGACCGAAATGGCCAAATTCGATCACGGGTTCCTTGCCTCGCGATTCGCGACGGCCCTATCCTCGAAGGGGAACCACCCGCCCGAGGCGGCCGTCGTCGATGGAGTCGCGTGTCCGAACCCATGCCCTCTGCGTGGCGTTGGAACGACCGAACCCGTCGTCGACCGCGTCGCTTCGCACCGACCGTCGAGCGTAACGGTCGAGAGAGGTAGGACGAACATGCATTCCAAGCACAGAGACGTTCCGCTTCGATTCGGTGGCAGGGTGGGCTCGCCGTTCCGCTTGCTCCTTGGCTCGCTCGCGTGCGCCGTGCTGTTGGCAGGCGTCGCCTTCGCGCAGGAAGACTGGGCGGCCGTCGAAGCGGCGGCCAAGGCCGAGGGCCAGTTGCTCGTCTACACCGTCACCAGCCGCACCGTCACCGCCGGCGAGAACTTCGAGGCGCTCACCGGTATCGACGTCGAGGTCGTTCGGCTCGGCGAACAGGACATCATCGAGCGCTCCTACCAAGAGGCGCGCGCCGGCGTTCACAACGTCGACTTGATCGTGATGGAAGACTGGGTCGCCGGTAAGGAACTCCTTTCCAACACCGGGTACTTCGTGAACTACGTGCCGCCGACCGCGCTGGCCGAGTTCGACCCGAAGTACCACGACCCGCTCGTGCTCGGCTTCATCAACCGCATCTTCGGCTACAACACCGAGGTGTACGCAGAAGACCCGTTCGACAGCGTGTGGGACCTCACCCGGCCCGAGTTCAGCGGCCGCGTGATGATCCGTGACGTCGCCATCACCGGCGAGCACCAGAACGCGTTCACCGAGTGGATCCGGCGCTCGGACGAGCTGGCGGCGGAGTACGAAGCGCAGTACGGCGAACCCCTGGTGATGACCGAAGCCAACGCCGGCCTCGAGTTCATCAAGCGCTTCTTGCAGAACGATCCCATCATCATGACGAGCGACACCCGCATCGCCGAAGCGGTCGGCACGCGCGGCCAGGAAGACCCACCGTTCGGCATGTTCTACGTCTACTCGAAGCACCGCGACATCGACAGCCTCGACCTGGCACTGGTGGACAGCCGCGCCATCACGCCGACGCTCGGCTACTACTACCCGATCGTGATGCAGATGTCGGCCAACGCCCCGCACCCGAACGCGGCGAAGATGTTCATCGAGTACCTCACCACCATCGACGGCTTCGCGCCGTGGGCCGACTCTCCCGGGGTCTACACCCCGAACCCCGCCCAAGTCCCGTTCGAGGGGGACATGCCTTGGACGTGGTGGGAAGAGCGGCTCTGGGGCTATGACATCGACTTCGCGCTGCAACACCGTGGCGAGGTGCTCGACACCTGGATGCGCTACGCGCAGCGCTGAGCGCGCGCTACAGCGGGCGGCGTAGCGGGCGAGGCGGCTCCTGAAGCTGGCGTGGGTGTCGGCACGACCGTTGCCGGCGCCCACGCCGCCGCCCCCGCCTTCCGCCGGCGCCCACGCCCCGCCTTTCCGCGGGCGCCCACCCCAGCGCCCACTCCAGCGCCCACGCCGTGGCCCGTGACACGTCGCGTGTAGCGCCTGGTGCCTTTCGTGAAGCCGAGGCATGCGAACCATGACGTACCAGCTCCGACCTGGCAGAACGTGACGGACGCAGGATGACCGTCCTCGTCCGCCGTTGGCGCCGTTTCCGGCTGAGCCTCACGCCTCAGCGGATCTTCGCCGTCGTCTTCCTGATCCTCCTCTCCTACGTGGTGCTGCTACCGGTGGCGGTGATGTTCCGGGAGACGTTCATCGTGCACCCGCTGGAGCGCTTCCAGATTCCTGGTGCGCTGCCGGGCGAGTTCACGTTGGCGCACTGGCAACGCAGCTTCGTCAGCGACAACGCGTTCGCGTACTTCTACCGCCCACTCGTCAACACGCTGATCGTCGCCGGCAGCCTCTCGATCATGGCGCTGGTCATCGGCGGCGGTCTCGCGTGGCTGGTGGTGCGCACGAACCTCCCCTGGAAGGGGTTCGTGTCGAACGCCGCCATCATCCCCTACGTCATGCCTTCGTGGACCCTGGCCCTGGCCTGGCTCTCGCTCTTCAAGAACCCACGCATCGGCGGCCAGATGGGGATCTTCCAGTATCTCACCGGTATCGCGCCGCCCGATTGGTTCTCGTACGGGCTGTTCCCCATCGCGGTAACGCTGGCGCTTCACTACTTCCCGTTCGGGTTCCTGCTGATCGGTGGCGCGCTTCGCAACATCGACGCGCAACTCGAGGAGTCGGCCGAACTGCTCGGCGCCTCACGCGGCACGATCCTGAGGCGCATCGTGTTCCCACTCGTGCTACCGGCGATCTTCAGCACCTTCTTGCTCACCTTCTCGCGCGGTCTCGGCACCTTCGGCACGCCTGCGTTCCTCGGCGGTCCGGTGCGGGAGTTCGTGCTCTCCACCTCGCTCTACGGCAACCTGATCGGTCAGCGGCCCGGCATCGGGTACCTGATGGCGTTCGTGATGATCCTCATCGGCATGCTGGTGCTGTACATGGATCACCGGATCATCGGCGCGCGGCGGAGCTTCGTCACGGTGTCCGGCAAAGGCGCGCGCGCGGGGCTGGTGGACTTGGGCCGCTGGCGGCGTCCGATCGCCGTGCTGGTCGTGGCCTTCATCGCTGCCGTGACCGTGGTGCCGATCATCGCCTTGGCGGTCGACACCGTGATGCTGAGACCAGGCACGTACGCGCTCTCCAACTTCAGCCTGCACTACTGGATCGGCGAGGCAAGCCTCGACATCGGGTTGGGCACGGGAGAACCTGGCGTGCTGCGCAACGGCCAGCTGTTGCGGGCACTCGGAAACACGATGAAGCTGGCTGCCGTGGTGGCGATCTTGTGTGGCGCCCTCGGGATGCTGATCGGGTACACGGTCGTCAAGCTTCGCGGCACCGCCATCTCGCGCCTTCTCGACCGCCTGTCGTTCCTGCCGTATCTGGTTCCGAGCATCGCGCTCGGCTCGATCTTCCTCGCCATGTTCGCCGTTCCCCGCGGCCCGATCCCTGCTCTGTACGGCACCTTCGCCATCCTGGTGGTGGCCTGCACCGTCTCGTACCTGCCCTACGCCACGAGGTCAGGCATCAGCGCGATGATGCAGGTCGGATCCGAGTTGGAGGAGGCCGCCATCATGGCGGGCGCGTCGTGGTGGACACGCGTGCGTCGGATCTTGCTGCCGATCCAGAAGTCGACCTACTTCTCCGGCATGCTCCTGCCCTTCATCTCCGTCACGCGGGAGCTCTCGCTGCTGATCCTGCTCGTGACGCCCTCGACGCAGCTCGCCACCACCATCACCCTGCGCTACACCGACCGCGGTTGGTACCCCTACACCAACGCCATGGTCCTCATGCTGGTGATCATCGTCATCGCCACGACGGTGATCAGTCGGCGCCTGTTGAAGACCGATCTCGCGAAAGGACTGGGAGGTTGACGTGCCGGACATCCGCCTTCAAAGCGTGACGAAGCGCTTCGCCGGCACCGAGGCGCCCGCCGTCGACGCCCTCGACCTCACCATCCCATCGGGGTCGTTCACCACCCTGCTAGGACCCTCAGGCTGCGGCAAGACCACGACGCTCCGCATGATCGCGGGTCTCGACCACCCGACGGATGGCGAGATCTTCATAGGCGACGACTGTGCCTTCTCGCTCGAGCGTGGAGTGGCGTTGGCGCCCAGCAAACGCGGGCTCGGCCTGGTGTTCCAGAGCTACGCGTTGTGGCCGCATCTCACCGTCGAAGAGAACATCTCGTTCGGCCTGCAGGTGCAACGCCGCGGCAGGGCCGACGTCAAGAAGCAGGTCGACGAGGTCGCGGAGGCGCTACAGATCGACGAGTACCTGAAGCGCTACACCAGCGAGCTATCCGGAGGTCAACAGCAGCGGGTCGCCATCGCCCGCGTGCTGGTGATGCGTCCTTCCGTGTTGCTGCTCGACGAACCGCTCTCGAACCTAGACGCGAAGCTGCGAATGGACATGCGGGCCGAACTGAAGCGGCTGCATCAGGAGTCCGGGTCGACCGTGGTGTACGTCACCCACGACCAGCTCGAAGCGTTGACGATGTCGACCGACATCGCCGTCATGCAGGACGGGAGCCTGCAGCAGTTCGCGCCCCCGCTCACGCTCTACGCGCAACCGGCGAACCGGTTCGTGGCCGACTTCGTGGGCAACCCGCCGATCAACCTGCTCGAAGGCGTCTGGACCGAGGACGACGGCAGGACGGTCGTGCGCTGCGGTGCGTTGACCGTGCCCGTGCCCCGGGGCCTTCCCGGAACCGTGGGCGACGCGGTGACGGTCGGTTTGCGCGCCGAGGAGGCCGCACTGCACCTCGAGCCCCACCCCGACACGGCCGAGGCACGAGTGATCGCGTCGTTGCCGACCGGTGCCGACTGGTACTACCGCATCCGCGTGGGCTCCGTCGCCATGACGGTGCGTGACAACCACCAGACCGGCCTCCGGGGAGGCGACACGGTCTGGCTGGAGGCGGTGCCGAACCCACTGAAGGTGTTCGATGGTGCAGGCATGTTGATCGAAGCGGAGAAGGGCGTGGAGGCATGAACCACCTGCAGTTGCTCATCGTGACGGGCCTGTCCGGAGCCGGCAAGACGCAAGCCATGAAGGCGCTGGAGGACCTGCAGTTCTTCTGCATCGACAACTTACCGCCACGCTTCCTACCGCAACTCGAGGACCTCCACGAGCTCGCCATCGACGAGGGACAGCGGGTGGCGGTCGCCATGGACGTGCGTGGTCGCGGCATGTTCCAAGATCTGTTCGTCGCTCTGGACACCCTGCAGGCCCGCGGCGTGCCGCATCAGATCCTCTTCCTCGATTGCGCCGACGACATCCTCGTTCGTCGCTACTCCGAGACGCGGCGCGATCACCCCCTCGCCAAGGGCGGGAGCCTCTTCGAGAACATCGCCGAGGAGCGCCGCCTGCTCGCCGGAGTTCGCGACCGGGCGGACCTGGTCATCGACACGACCCACATGAAGCCGGCGGACCTGAAGGCGCGTCTCGCGCGCGTCGTGCTGGGTCGTTCGCTGGAAGGCGAGATGGAGATCGACGTCATGTCGTTCGGCTTCAAGTACGGCGCTCCGCTCGACGCCGACACCGTGTTCGACGTGCGCTTCCTGCCCAACCCGTACTACGAGGAGGCGCTTCGTCCGCTCACTGGCCAGGACGGCCCGGTGGTCGACTACGTGTTGGCGCAGCAGGACGCAGGGCCGTGGCTCGACGACGTGGTCGACTTCCTGCGCCGCTGGCTACCCGCCTACGCCCGATCCGGCCGGCCTAGGTTCACCATCGCCGTCGGTTGCACCGGTGGCCAGCACCGCTCGGTCGCGTTGGCCGAGGCGATCGCGTCGGCCCTCGCGAGCGCGCAACCGAACGTCAACGTTCGGCACCGCGACCTGAAGCACGCCCCGGCGCCGGCGAGTTCGGCGGCCGTCGGAGCTGGCTGACGATGGAACGCTCGCCGGAGGGCGGGTCGTCGGGTCTCGGCGTTCCGGGGCGCTCCGGCATCCGCGCGCGACGTGAGTCGATCACCGGCATGCTGCTTCGCGAAGGCGTCTGCGAGGTGCAGGCGTTGTCGCGGGAACTGCGCGTGTCGGAAGCCACCATCCGGCGCGATCTCGCCGCCCTCGAGCGGCAGGGCGCCATCCAGCGAACCTGGGGAGCCGCGGAGATCGCCATCGCGGTCAACTACGGTGACGCGTTCCGAAGGCGCGCGAAGCGAAGCGAGGGCGCAAAGAAGGCGATCGCGTTGGCGGCAGCGGCCTTGGTGGAGCCGAACATGGTGGTCGGGCTCTCCGGGGGCACCACCTGCACCATGGTCGCGCGCGCCTTGCGGGGACGGCCGATCAACGTCGTCACCAACGCCGTCAACATCGCCGTGGAGTTCTTCGCGCCGCGCCAGACGAAGGTCATCGTGACGGGTGGAGCGTTGAAGGCGAACTCGTACGAGCTCGTCGGCGCCGCGGCCGACGCGATCATCCGCGGCTACCACCTCGACCTGTTCTTGTTCAGCGCTTCCGCCGTAGACGAAGGTGGCTTCACGCGGCGCGATCACGCGGAGGCGGCCGTGGTGCGCACGTTCCGGTCGGTGGCGGACACGACCGTCATGCTTGTCGACAGCGGCAAGGTGGGCCAGCGCAACGCCGCGCAGGTCGCGGACTTCGACGAGGTCGACATCGTGGTGTGCGACGACGCGACCCCCGTGAAGTGGCGCAAGGCCTACGCGTCGGGCGGCGCCAGGGTGATCGTGGTGCCGTCCTAGCGCAAGAACCCCAGCAACCGCTCCGCGAACGTCTTCGGCGCGTCGTAGATCGCCATGTGCTCCTGGCCCTCCAACACCGTGACGCGCGCGTTCGGCAGGGTCTCCGACAGGCGCGCGACACTGGTCTTCGGTCCGGGTGGGGAGTCGCCGCCCAGTACTAGCAGGGTGGGAACTTGCAGCGCAGCGACGCGCTCGGCCTCGATCGTGGTGTCGGTCAGGGAGACGCCGAGCTCCCGTGGCAGCGTGTGCGCGATGGCGACGCGCCTGGGCCAGATCGGCAGCTGCCGGTAGGCGGCGAACGCTTCCTCGGACATCAGGACGATCTCGCGGAACATCGTCTCGAGCGCCTCCTCGCGCTTGCCGTCGCGAACGAGCCGGTCGATGCGCTCGACGACGCCCGCCGGTTTGGCGTCATGCTCGGCCCGCGTCACGGGTTCGTAGAGCGCGAGCTTGCGCACGTTCGACGTCAGGGTCGCGGCGCCCAACGAGATCGCCCCGCCGAAGGAGTGCCCGAGGAGGTCGACGGGGCCACCGGTCTCCTCCGCCACGGCGTCCACCACCGCCGCCACATCTTCGAACTCGCGCTCGAGGTCCCAGTCGGGATGATCGCCGCTGCCGCCGCGCCCTCGACGATCGACGGCCA
The DNA here is from genome assembly GCA_964582795.1 of uncultured bacterium. Taxonomy (GTDB): domain Bacteria; phylum Deinococcota; class Deinococci; order Deinococcales; family Trueperaceae; genus CAZACZ01. The sequence goes on along the minus strand of CAZOTV010000024.1, from coordinate 12,764 downwards.
GGACGCTCACGTGCGGCTCGAGGAACGGCAGCAAGCGACTCCAGGCGGTGTGATCGGCCGTGGCGCCATGGACCGCTACCAACGGCGGGCCGGTGCC
>CAZOTV010000024.1:9477-12567 GCA_964582795.1 uncultured bacterium | reverse complement strand
AGGCGGTGTGATCGGCCGTGGCGCCATGGACCGCTACCAACGGCGGGCCGGTGCCGGTACGGAAGTAGGCGATGTCCGTGCCGTCGCGCGAGCGGACGGTGTGGTGCGGGGACGGGTCTTGGGCTGGCCGATCGGGCATGGCTCGTCTCCCTTCGCGCAGGCGGGGGGCGCGGGCCCGCGGGCCGCCTGCTTCGAACGTGGCGTACGGCTCTGCCGGTTCTTCGAGGGCGAGCGTAGCAGGCGTAAGCGCGCAATGCCGTCACCTTACGTGGCCGTTCGCATCGCGCTCGTCCCAGGGGGCCCCCGCGTCAGGTTGCTCGCTCGTCCACGTGGTCGATCGCCGCCCGAATCGCCGTCGGCCGGCCCGCGACGGCAGCCTTCCCTACGGTCCGTCGTCACTTGCCGGGAGTACGTTCGAAGCGTGGTTCCTTCGTCCACCCATTCCGGTACGGCCCGCAGCGCGCGCCCCACCTTCCAGCTCGAGCGCAGCCAACACGTGCCCCGTCCTCTTCCCGAGGTGTTCGATTTCTACGCGAACGCCGAGAACCTCGAGGTCCTCACCCCTCGCTTCCTGCGCTTCCGGATCCTGTCACCTACACCGATCGAGATGAAGGCCGGCGCGCGCATCGACTATCAGTTGTCGCTGTTCGGCGTGCCCATGCGCTGGCGAACCCGGATCACCGTCTGGGAGCCGGGCGTACGCTTCGTCGACGAGCAGGAGTCGGGGCCGTACGCGTCGTGGCGCCACACCCACACGTTCGAGGCAGACGGCGACGGGACGCTGATCCACGACCACGTCGCGTACGCGTTGCCGTTCGGTGCCTTGGGCGCCTTGGCGCACGGGCTGTTCGTTCGCAGGACGCTGGGAAGGATCTTCGACTTCCGACGCGAGGCGGTGGCACGGGTGTTCGACGGCTGAGCCTTGCGCGCCTGTGGTCCTTCAGGCGTACTTCAGGACTGCGCCGAGGACGGCGGTCTGCAGGCGGACAACGGTCCACGCGCGGACGACGGTCTGCGGGCGGACGGCGGTCCACGCGCGGGTAACGGGCTGCGCGCGGACAACGTTCTGCGCACGGAACTTCGACGACGGCGGATTGCCCGTTGGCGAACGGCTGGCATCGTGGTCGCGATGCACCACACCGACGGAGCGTGATGGGGGAGGTCGCGGAACCCTACTAGATTCGCAGTAGGTCTACTAGGATCGTGGTAGGTCTACCACGATCGTAGGAACTCGCGGGGACCCCTTCCCACGCCGCGCGCCCGTTCCCGCGCCGCGTGCTCGTTCCCGCGCCGCACGCCCGTCCTCACGCCGAGCGCACGTTCTCACGCCGCGCGCACGTTCTCACGCTGCGCGGCGCTTGCCACCCGATTCGCCGTCAACTGCTCGCGCGTCCGATTCCACAAGGTCCGCTCAGCGATGCACGCGCCCGGTCGGGCTCGACCTCCCGTGCGCCCCTACCCCGCCCAGTCTGACGTCACGGTGCCGCGCGCGTGCCCAACGCGAACTCGATCGCTTCCGGTTCCGACAACTCCGAGCCGCGACCTTCGAGCTCGGTGGCACGGGGATCGGGCACGGCCTCGCGCGCCTTCGACAGAGCCTCGTCGTACACGCTCTGTTGCGGCGCCGTCAGGGGTACGCCCACGCGCTCCACCATCGAGCGCACGGCGCCGGCAAGCACCAACGCGCGCTCGTGCGCTCCTCGGGCCACCGCCAGGTCCAAGAAACACGACACGCTCTGCGCCACCAGGGCGCGGGCGCCCAACTCGCGGCGCCTTCGCAGCGCGTCCGCGTAGTACCTGTGCGCCGTGTCGAAGTTCCCCGACCACTGCGCCAGGATCCCCAGGTTCACGCTCGTATGGGCGATGCCATCGACGTCGCCGATCTCCTCGCACAGGGCCAACGACTCGCGGTACAACTCCTCGGCGCGCTCCCAGTTCCCCGTGTCGAGATGCACGTTCCCGAGGTTCGTGAGCGACATCGAGATGCCGGGAAGGTTGTCGATCGAGCGCTGCAGTTCGAGCGCACGCTCGAACTCGACGCGCGCCGCGTCGAGGTCTCGGCCGTAGGCGTGGGCGATCGCCTTGTTGTTGCGAACGTTCGCGATCTCCCACACGTGACCGATGCGCTCTACGATCTCCAACGCCTCGTCGAAGCACGCGTGGGCTGCATCCAGGTCGCCCGCGTCCCGCGCGACGTTCCCAAGGTTCCCCAAGGCGCCCGCCAACTGCGGCTCGCGCCCGAGGTCGTGGTAGCTCGCGCAGACCCCTTCGAGGAGGGTACGCGCTTCCGAAAGGTTCCCGCGGCGCCAGGCCACGGTGGCTTGGTCCAAGCGCGCGGCCGTCGCCAGCGCGGTGTCCCCCAAGCGCTCGGCGTCAGCCAGGCCGTCCTGGAACGCCCCGTCGGCCTCTTCGTAGCGTCCCGTCTTCTCGAGCAACAACCCCTCGGCAAGGCGGGCGCGGACGCGAGCGGCGGTCGGCGCACCCGACCACGGCAGCGCCCGCACGCGCTCGGACCATGCCAGCCCTTCACGCGTTCGGCCATGCCACCGCCACAAGCGCCCGAGCGCAGCGGTCAAGGCGTGCGCCTCTTCGACACGCTCCGCGGCGATCGCACGTTCGAGTGCCGCAACCACGTTCGGGCCCTCGCCGGCGAGGCGGGCCAAGGCCGGCCTCTGCTCCGGTGTGTCGAGGCGTCGGTCGGCGTCCTCGGCCAACGCGAGGAAGTACGCCGCGTGGCGGCGCTCCAGGTCGGCCGCCAGCGCAGGCAGTTCGGCCAGTTTCTCCTCCACGAACTGCTGCACCACCGGGTGCGCTACGAAACGAGCGGTGCCTTGGCGCTTCAGCAGCGACCGATTCGTGAGGGCCAGCACCGTCGCCAGCGGCACGTCCGCGACGGCCGTAGCCGACTCGCTGGTGCAGCCGCCGCGGAACACGCCCAGGCGCCTCAACGACTCCCGCTCGCCCTCGCCCAACAACGACCACGAACTCTCGAACACGGCGCGCAGGCTCGAGCGCGCGGGGTCGGGGTCCGCCTCGGCGCGCACCACGTCGAGGTCTCGGCGCACCTCGGCCAGCAACTCGCTGGGCTCC
>CAZOTV010000024.1:0-9377 GCA_964582795.1 uncultured bacterium | reverse complement strand
TCGGGCTCCGCGGAGGGTTCCACCAGCGGGTCCGCGATGGTCTCCGTCTGCTCCAGCGGCCCACTCGGCTCCGCGGGTGCAACCGCCCCACTCGGCTCCGCGCGCGCCACCGGCCGGCTCGACTCCGTGGGCGCCACCGCGCCTCTCCGGACCGCGGACGCCAACTCGGCCGTCGCTTCCAGCGGCTCGAGTCCGAGCTCCCGTTCCAGCCGCTGGCGGAACTCGGCGTACACCTGCAGGGCGGCGTCACGGCGGCCCGCCATCGCTTCGGCGCGGATCAGTGCCTGCACCGCGCCCTCCAGGAGCCCGTCGTTCGCAAGAAGACGGCGCAAGAGGCGCGCGCACTCCTGCCACCGCCCGGCAGCCGCCAGCGCCTCGGCGCGGCGGTGCAGGGCTTCGGTCCAGGTCTCGCGTAGGTCCTCGCGTTCGGCTCGGAGCCACTCGACAAGGGCCGGGGACGACGGCTCCGTCACGCCCTCGAGCAAGTCGCCCGCGTAGCGCTCGGCCGCCTCCTCCCACGCACCGTCCGAGGCCGCTCGGCGGAACGCCGCCACGTCGGTCGCGACCTGCCACCGCACGCGCGACGGCTCCGCCTCGACGCCTTCGCCCCAAGGAGCGCGCCGGATGGCGTAGAGCAGTTGCGCGAGGTTGTGACGACCGCGCCTCGGTTCGGCGTCCGGCCAGAACAGCGCGGCGAGTTCCTCGCGCGCCACCCAGTCCGCGCGAATCGCCAACAGCGCGGCGAGGTGGGTGACCTGACCCGGCGGCAGCTCGAGCGGTTCCTCCGCGCCGAGGCGCTGCGGAACGCCGAGCAGGCGCAAACTGCGGTCCATTCGGCATGATACGAGACCTCCGCCGCCGCCTCGCGGACGAACGGCACGGCGTGTGGTGCCGCGGCGCGCCGGCGATCGGCCGGCGCGGCCAGCGCCGCCCCGGGAGCCGCTCCGAGCGTCGACCGAGGGGCCGCCCGAGGACCGACCCGCGCCGGGTGCGCGCACCCTGGATGCGCGCGGCCGCCTCTTTGAGGGAGGCGGCCGCGTCGTCGAAGTCAGGAGGGGATCGTCGTGCGGGCCGTCACGCCCGCCGGCCGGGTGTCACTCCACCCAGTAGTTGATGACCTCGACCTCCTGGCCGCCGACGTCCTGGACGTAGGTGAAGATGCCCCACTGGTAGGCGTTGGCGGCGTAATCGGCGGCGGCGATGCTGCCGACGGTGCCGGTGTACGTCGTCTGCGAACCGCTGGTGATGGAGAGGGCGGCCTCGGCGCCGTAGCCGACCGAGTAGCCCACCATGGCGACGCCCGACGTGGCCTCGACCGTCTTCTCGTACTCGATGCCGAGCGAACCGCCGGCGCTGATCTCGCTCGAGACGGCGATCTCGAGTTCCGTCTCGCCGGTGCCCTGACCGACGCCCTTGGGTCCGAACTCGATGCCGCCGTACTGGGAGCGCAACGAGTTCTTGCGGCTGACGGTGGGGTAGCTGCCGAGGTCGCCCGGGGTGTGGTCGAAGACGTTGCTGCCGATCTGGTACGTGGCGCTAGGCAGCGCGGCGTTGAAGAAGCTCCGCTCGGCGATCATGGTGACGGGCTCGCGCGGGATGCGGATGACGACCTGTTTGCCGACCAGTTCCGGGTCGGGGTGCGACAGGATGTCGTAGCGGTAGACGTCGTACGGCACCGAGGTGAACACCACGCCGTCCTCGAGCGAGCCGGTCGCGTAGGTGACCGTCTTCTCGACCGTGTACGCCGCGCCGGCCCAGACGCTGGCGGTGGCGGTAACGGTCTCCTTCAGGTTCACGCCGACCTTGCCCACGAACGGCACGTTCACGCCCGCCTCGATGCCTGCGCTGACGCTGGCCTTCACCGTCACGGTCAAGGACGCGTCGACGGTCTGGCTGGTTCCCTGACCGAACTTCGTGGTGCAGGCGCCCAGGTTCTGGGCGATGCCGCTCTGGCATGGCGCGGCCGCCAGCGCCGCGATGAGGATCGGCTCGGTGAACACCAGTTGGTAGCTGCCTTCGCCGTACTTCAGGACCGGCCCGTCGGTGTCGACGTTGGCGGGTACCAGCAGCGGGCGCGCGGTCTCCTGCGAGTTGTGCTGCCCGGGCGTGGCGATGGTGCTCAGTTGCGCCCAGCCGTTGCCGTTCGCGCCGATGGTGGAAACGCCCGAGATCCCCCACACCGGCATGCTGGTGCGGTTCTGGTGGTAGACCATCAGGTTCTCGCGCCCGTCGCCGGTGACGTCGGCGGCGACCAAGGCGGTGGTGGCGACGCTGAGGAACTGGCCGTCGTCGGGCGTGGACGTGAGGAAGCCGCTGGCAGGCAGCGCCACGTCGGCCATCAGGGTGAACGGGGCCGCGTTCGCGAAGTTGTCGAAGATCAGCTGGTTGGCGGCGATCTCGTGCACGCCGTCGCCGTCGAGGTCCGGCGTGGCGACGAACACGAAGTAGCGCTTCCAGGATTGGTACGCCGGGCAGTTCTGGTAGGAGAGGTCCTCGACCGATGCCCCGAGCTGTGCGACGCCGTTGACGGCGTCGTCGTACGCGACGAGCAGCGCCGCGAAGTCGTCGTTGCAGTGCCAGGCAAGGTTGGTGGCGCCCGCGAGCACGATCTCGTCGAGGCCGTCGCCGTCGATGTCGTCCACGGAGACGTCGGCGGCCTCGGCAGCCACCACGCCGCCCACGTTGGCCTGCACCGAGCGGCTCTCGAGCTCGGCGCGGCCTACGTTGGCGTCGTCGAGCACGTACAGGTGCGCCAGACCGGCGGTGGTCGAGCTGCTGCCTGTTACCTCGTTCACCACCACGGCGAGCTCGAGGGCGTTGTCGTAGTCGAGCTGACCGGCAGCGAGGCGCACGTACAGCGTCGAGTCCGTGACTTGCTGTGGCAGGACGATCTTGGCCGTGTCGTCGAGGGCGTGGCCGGAGCCGGAGGGAACGATGGGGGTGAGCTCCACGCGGTCGTCGAAGGAGATCGCCACGAGCAGTTCGGCCTCGCCGTCGCCGTCGTCGTCCAGCGCCACGAGCTTCACGCTGCGGACGTCGGCGCCGGCCGCGAGCGACGAGGTGCGCTCGGTGTACCCGGCGTCGTCGTCCTCGAAGGTCCGGAGCTTCAGCACGCCGTCGGACTGGTCGACGTAGACCGCGGCGATCTCGTCGAAGCCGTCTCCGTCGAGGTCGCCTGCGGCGATGTCGCGCAGGCTCTGGAACTGGTTCTCGTCGCCGTAGACCGGCGTCACCCAGTCGTTGCCGGCGCTCAAGTCGACCAGCACGTCTTCGCTGCCGAACTCGATGTCGCCGCCCGGCGTGACGCCGGCGCCGTCGATCTCCTCGACGACGAGCGTGTCGTTCGCGAAGAAGTTGCGCGCCATCACCAGTTCCATGGTGGGGTTGGCGCTGCTCTCGTCGCTGAACTCGGCGGGATCGTTGTAGGCCGCCGAAGCGCCGAGGGGAGCTGCGTCGTCGTCGAGCGTGCTGCCGTCAGGAGCGATGCGCGCGCTCGGCGACGTGTCGACCCCGAGCGCGTCGAGCGTCTCGGCCACGTTGTCGTTCGGTTGCGGGTTGGGGCCGGGCCCTACCGGCCCGCCGCAGGCCGCCAGCGCGGCTACGAGCAGGCCGATGAAGAGCGTCAGGCCGGTCTTGCGCACGCGGCGCCGGGTGCGGGGCGAACGAGGCGTCAGGGTCATGCGTCCTCCTTCGTGCCGTCCGTGGTTCTCGAACGGTCGTGGGAGGACGGTAGCGGAGGGGTATCAGTCGGGTATCAGTCGCCCGCGAGCACCGGCTGCGGCATGCGCACGGGACGGCCGCACGCGCCGATCTCGCCGAACAGCTCGCGCTCTTCTTGGGGCAGCTTGGCGCGCGCGAGGTCGCGGATGCCGTTCACGCCGATGAAGAACTCGCGCATCATCACCACCAACAGGTAGCGGCCCGTTTCGGTGAGTTCGAGCGCTTCCTCGTCGTCGCGCGAGAACGCGCCGGCGGCCTTCAGGAACGCGTACTCGGGGAAGAGTGCGCGTTCGACGGGCCGGCCGTGCGCCTTGGCGAACGCCCGCTTGTCGAGCCGCAGGCCGAACAGATCCATCATCAGACGGTAGCGAACGCGGTCGTGGGGCAGGAGGTCCATGCGGGCATCGACCGAGAGCCTCCCGGCAGCGATCGCCTCGCCGTAGGCGCGCAACGAGAAGGTGTTGGCGAAGAGCTCGCCCCCGAGGTAGCTGAAGCTGCCGCTGCCGATGCCGACGTACTCATCGTGGTCGACGATGTACTCGTCGATGAGCTCTGCCGAACTGCGCGAGAACGCCCACGCCGATGTCGCGCGATGCGTCTTCGACAGCGTGCGGGAGAGGAGGCGGTACTGGCGGAGCTCGCGCGCGTAGTCGACCTTGCCGAGCGCCTTCTCGAGCGTGCCCTTGACAGCGGGCGAGACCATCAGCGGGTAGTAGGTGATCTGGTCGGCTCCCACGCCTTCGAGCAATCGGAGGTCGCGTAAGAGGATCTCGTCGGTGAGCGACGGCAGGTTGAAGATCATGTCGACGTTCAGCGTCGGCAGCTTGCCCCGCGCGAACGCCAACCGATCGAGGATCTGCGCCGCGGAGCCGTACTTGCCGTGGCGCGCCATCTGCTTGAGAAGCGTGTCGTCGAGGCTCTGCACGCCCACCGACAGGCGCTGCACGCGACCGTCGAGCACGCCGAGCACGTCTTCGTTCAGGTGATTCGGGTTCGTCTCGGTGGACACCTCGCGGATGTCGAAGAGGTCGCGCGCGAGGTCGATCGTAGCGGCCAGCTCGTCGACCAGTACCGTGGGCGTGCCGCCGCCCACGTACATGGCGTCGAAGCGGTATCCCATGTCCGCGACCATCCGCATCTCGTCACGCAACGACGCGAAGTAGGCGCGCGCCGCCTCCTCGCGGTAGGGGAAGCGGTTGAACGAGCAGTAGGGGCACAGCAGTTCGCAGAACGGCACGTGGGCGTAGAGCATGTAGCCGCCGTCGTGTCGTGGTCTTGGAAGGTCGCCGGGCCTGTGCGGCTTGAGGGTGAGTTGCTGCTTGCGCAGGCCCTGCAGGCGCTTCGTGAGGAGACGCTCGGCGATCACCGTTCGCGCTCCGGGGCGGCGCCGGGTGTTCTGCGAGCGTAGGACGGGTTCGGAGCGTCAACGAACATGTACCAGTGTAGGTACGGGGGCGACATGGTTCGGTAGGGACATACGGCCAGTCGGGAACGGGCGTCGCCCGAGCCAGCGAACGGGTGTGCCCATGCCTAGGCCGATGCCCACGCCGACGACTAGGCGAGTTCCTCGTCGAACCGTTGGATCTCGACCAAGTACCCGTTGGGGTCTCGCACGAGGAAGCGCGTGATGGCGAACGCGGGCACGTGTTCGACGGCCGTCTCCGGTCGGGCACCACGTGCCGTCAGTTCGTCGTACGCGGCCTGGACGTCTTCCATGACGATGGTCACGAACACCCGGTGCTCGGCTGGGATGACAGGGCTTCCCAGGCAGAATCCCACGTACGCGCCTTCCCGCACGCGGTAGATGCGACACGTGCCTTGGTCGCGGGCGAGATCGAGTTGCAGTACGCCGCGATAGAACGCGTCGGTGGCGTCGAGGTCGTTCGTGGGCAGGAAGGTCAGGAGTGCGTCGGGCAGCATGATGGTTTCACGATGGCACATGCGCAGCGTGGGACGCGGGCGCCGGCGACAGGTCCGTGAGGACTAGGCCGATGCCAGCGCCTCAGCAGGCTGTATGGGTTCCGCGGAGCTACTAGAGAACGAGTAGACCTGCTGAGATCGTGGCAGATCTACCAAGAACGTAGTAGGTCGACCAGGAACGAAGTAGGTCTGCCAGGAACGTAGTAGGTCCCAGCGAAGCATCCTTCCTGGCTCCGGCAGATGCCCTGCCCTGAGTGCATCACGATGTGCGCCGGCCCCGTGCGCCGGTCCGCAACTACCGCCTTCGGCCGCCCCCGTGTGCGCCGTCCTCGTGCTTCACGACCATCACGGGGCAGGGCGCGAACTCCAGCACGCGCTCGGCCACCGAGCCGAGCAAGACGCGCGTGCTGGGCCTACGGCCGACATGGCCCATCACGATCAGGTCGACGGAGCGGTCGCGCGCCTGCGCGACGATCTCCTCGAACGGGTCGCCGCGGCGGACCTCGGTGTGCGCGTGTAGTCCGATGCGCTCGGCCTCCTGACGCAACGTCGACACGTACCGCTCACCGTGCTCGAGCAGTTCGCGCTGGACCTCCTCCAACTCGCGTTTGTCGAAGCGGCGCAGTTCCTCGCACAGCAACAGGTCGACGACGTAGAGCACGTCGAGCTTGGCTTCGAAGGCGTGCGCCAAGCGGAACGCGAGGCGGGCGGCGGCCACCGACGCGTCAGAGCCATCCGTTGGCACGAGGATGTGGTGGAACACGCGTTCAGGCATCAGGGGTCTCCGTTCGTTGCGCCTCGAGTTGCGCCTTCACTCGCTTGCTGCGCACGAAGCTCTCTCGCTCCGCTTGCTCGAGCGTCGCCTCGATCTCGCGCACCATCTGCTCCTGCTCCGGGATCAGCACCTGCTCCAGGGCGTTCACGCGCCGCTGCGTGCGCGCCAACTCGGCCGCCACGCGCCAGACCGAGCCGTAGGTCTCGGCCCAGACGTCCAAGCCGTCCGCCACCTCGAGCCACTTCCGGCGCGCCGTGTCGAGGCTCGTGGGGGTGCCGCCCGCGCTGGTCGTGAGCCGTTCGGGGCGCACCGAGAGATGCACCTTCGGCAGCGCGACGCCCATGAGGTTGCGCGCTTCCACCACGCAGGTCGTCTGCGCCGAGGGCGCCAGCAGCGCCCAACGCACGGTGTCCGAGCCGGCGTCGAGGCGAGCTTCACGAAGCGCCGCGTACGCCGCGTCGAAGCGTTCGCGCATGCGGGTCTCGCGCTGGCGCGCGTCGCGCATCAACGACCACACCTCGCGCAGGAGCACCTCGCGTTTGCGTTCCAGCAGCGCGTGCCCTTCCTTGGCCTCTGCCAGCGACTCGCGCAGCGCCAACAGCGAAGCGCGCGTGCGGGGGAGGTTCGTCGTCTCGGCCGAACTACCCGGAGGCATGCGCCGCTCCTTCCAACTTGCCGGTGTAGCGCTTGGCCAGCTGCTCGTCGGACACGCGCCGCAACTCGCCCGCCGGCAGCCGCGACAACGCGTCCCACAGCAGGTCGAGTGTGACCTCCAGGGGCCGCGCCTCGGCCGCTCCCTGCGCCAGGAAGGCCTGCTCGAACGCCTCGCCGAACGCCAGGTAGGTGCGGTCCGTGGTCGACAACGACCGCTCGCCGATGATGAGCGCCAAGCTGCGCACCTCGCGCACACGGGCATACGCCGCGAACGCCTCGGCCGCGACCTCGGCATGGTCCTCGCGCGTGCGGCCCGATCCGATACCGTCCTTCATGAGGCGCGAGAGCGACGCCAGCACGTCCACCGGCGGGTAGACCCCGGCGCGGTCCAGCGCGCGCGACAGCACCACCTGCCCCTCGGTGATGTAGCCCGTCAGGTCGGGGATGGGGTGGGTGATGTCGTCCCCTGGCATCGACAGCACGGGGATCTGCGTGAGCGAGCCCTTCCCCCCGTGGACGCGGCCGCAGCGTTCGTACAGGCTGGCGAGGTCGGTGTAGAGGTAACCGGGGTAGCCTTTGCGGCCGGGCACCTCGTTCTTGCGCGCCGATAGCTCGCGCAGCGCCTCGGCGTAGTTCGTCATGTCGGTCATCAGGACCAGCACGTGCGTGCCCTGCTCGAACGCCAAGTACTCCGCCAGGGTCAGCGCGGCGCGTGGCGTGACGATGCGCTCCATGGGCGGGTCGTCGGCCAGGTTCAAGAACAGCGCCGTGCGGCCCAGCATCCCCGAGGCCGCGAACCGGTCGCGGAAGTACGACGCCGTGTCGTGCGAGATGCCGAGCGCCGCGAACACGACGGCGAAGTCCTCGCCGGCATCGCTTGCCTGCTCCACCGTGTCGCTTGCCTGCTCCACCGCGTCGCTTGCCTGCTCCACCGTGTCGCTTGCCTGCCCCACCGTCTCGCCGTCGCCCGCCGCCCGCACCGCCAGGTGCGCTTGCAGCGCGATCTGGGACGCCAGCTCGTCGTGCGGCAACCCCGCGCCCGAGAACACCGGCAGCTTCTGGCCCCGCACCAGCGTGTTCAAGCCGTCGATGGCCGACACGCCGGTGAGGATCACGTCCTGCGGGTAGGCGCGCGCCGCCGGGTTGAGCGGCGCGCCGTGCACGTCGCGGCGCGCTTCGGCCACCGGCGGCGGCAGGCCGTCGCGCGGACGGCCCAGGCCGTCGAACACGCGTCCGAGCATCTCGCGCGCCACGCCCAGGTGGAGCGTCTCGCCGTGGAAGCGCACGCGCACGTCGGCGGCACGCAAGCCGGTGGTGTCGCCCCATAGCTCCACCACCGCCGCGTCCGACCCGGCAGAGAGCACCTCACCAAGGTGAGCGCCGCGGGGCGTGTGCACCTCGACCAGCTCGCCGTAGGCGGCGCCGCCGAAGCCCTCCACCACCACCAGCGGCCCGTCGATGCGATCGGCGCGTTCGACTTCGATCATGGCGTGACTCCTTGCGCCACCGTCGCTCTTGGAACGGCGAGACGCCGGCTCACGGCGCGCCCCCCTTCACCACCGTGTCGAGCTCCCGCAGCAGCCCGGCCAGCATCACCGTCGTGTCGCGACAGGCTTGGTCGAGGCTCGGGATGTCGTCGTTCTCCACCGTCTCCTTCAAGCGGATCAGGCGGCCGCGGTCGAGCTCCTCGCGGATGCGCAGCAGCGGCAGTCCCGCGTCCAGCAGGTCCATCCCGGTGTCGTAGAGATCGACGAACAGCTTCAGGAGGCGCACCTGCTTCGCGGGCGAACAGAACGCGTCGATCGGATGCAGTGCGTTCTGGCGCAGCACCCCCTCCTGGATCAGGCGCGCGACGTCGATCACCCAGCGTTGCCGGTCGGGCAGCGCTTCGGCGCCCACCAACCGCACCATCTGCTCGAGGCGCGCGTCCTGCTCGAGGATGTCGCCGGCGCGGCGGCGCAGGTCGCGCCAGTTCTCGCCCGTCTCCAACCGCCACCAGTCGGCGACGGCTTCTTCGTAGAACGAGTAGCTGCCTCGCCAGCCGACGGCGGGGTAGTGACGCGCGCTGGCGAGGTCCCGGTCGAGCGCCCAGAACGCGCGCGTGAAGCGCTGCGTGTGCTGCGTGACGGGCTCGGTGAAGTCGCCCCCTGGCGGGCTGACGGCGCCGATGATGGTCACCGAGCCCTCGTCGCCGCCGAGGGTGTCGACGCGCCCCGCGCGCTCGTAGAACGCCGCAAGGCGCGACGGCAGGTACGCCGGGAAGCCCTCTTCCGCCGGCATCTCCTCGAGCCGGCCGGCGATCTCGCGC
>CAZOTV010000023.1:28410-37427 GCA_964582795.1 uncultured bacterium | reverse complement strand
AGCGTGAGGGCGCACGCATCCGGGGTGCACGAGAGCGGTGTCGCGTCTGTCGGTCGGGGCGCGAAGCCCGGGTGGCTGGCCGCGGTGCACGCGGGAGCCACGACCCTCAGCCCGGACAGGCGCACCGTCATCGGCTTCGACCTCGAGGGTCGTCCGCACCACTGGCTGATCGACGGGGTGACGTTCAAGCGGTCGTTGGCATCGAGCGTGTTCGGCCGGCGAACCGTGGACGGGGTCCGGCGGCGCTGGCCGGTCGATGAGGACCACGCCATGACGCTGTTCCGCCGGGCGTACGAGGTCGCTCTGACGGCGCAGGAGGCCCTGGCGCACGGTGAGGCGATGGTGCGGATCTCCGGCGCGACCGACGGCGCCGAAGTCCTGCCGGCTCGTTTGGCCGACATCCTCAGGTGGAGCCCGGACGCGCTCGTAGCGGAGCGTCAGCGGTACCTCCGGGCCTACCAGCCGGTGAGCATCCTGCCGCCCGACCAGTATCAGAGCGTAGTACTACAGGCGACCTACGGGTGCAGCTGGAACCGCTGCACGTACTGCACCTTCTACCAGGACCGCCCGTTCTCGGTGCGCACGCCCGAGTCGTTCACGGAGCACGTGGCGGACGTCGGTGCACTGCTGGGCGCCGCGGCCGAAGCGCGAAAGACCATCTTCTTCGGTGACGGCAACGCCCTCGTGCTGGCGAACCGACGGCTGTCGCCCCTCATCGAGATCGCCCGGCGGGCCTTCCCAGGACGACCGCTGGCGAGCTTCGTCGACGTCTTCGGAGGCGAGAAGAAGACCCTCGAGGAGTGGCGCGAGTTGCGCGAGTGCGGGCTCAGGAACGTGGCCGTCGGCGTCGAGACCGGTCACGACCCGCTCCTCGCCTATCTGAACAAGCCGGGCGGTGCCGAAGAGGCCGCCGACTTCGTGGCGACGTTGAAGGAGGCGGGCCTGGCCGTCTCGGTCATCCTGATGGTGGGCGCCGGTGGCCGCAGGTTCGCCGCCGGCCACGTGCGGGACAGCTCGGCGCTGCTTCGGCGCTTGCCGTTGGAAGTAGGCGACGTGGTCTACCTCTCCCCCTTCGTGGTGCAGACCGGGTCGACGTACGCGGAGCGCGCGAGGGAAGACGGGATCGTCGCGATGACGGAAGAGGAACGCGCCGAGCAGTACCAAGCGCTACGCGCGGCGGCGCGCGCGGCGGTGCCGAGAGCGCGCGTGGCGCTCTATCACATCGACGAGTTCGTCTACTGACTTCCCGCCCTGGGACGGCTGGCCCCGGACCCTTCGCACGTTCGTAGCCCGTCGCTGATCGCCCTGGCTCAGCTCTTCTTCCGCCGCGTCCATCCCAGCACCGCGATGCCGGTTCCGATCAGCGCCAAGGGCAGGATCCAGCGCGCCCACTGCCCGCTGGGGTCGTTCGCGAGCACGGTGATGAACGCCCACGCCAACGCCGGCCAGAGGGCCCAGCGCCCGCCGCCTCGTTCCCGCGGCAGCAGGTAGATCGCCGTGAACGTCGCGGTCATGCCGAGCAGGAACACGACACCTTCCTCCCAGCGAGGAGCCATCTCGGCGACGGCGGCGACCAGGCCCAGCGTCGCGGCGAATCCCGCCGGGATCAGCGCCCAGCCGGTGTTCGGCGCACCGTTCGACGGAGTCCGGTAGACGAGCCAGAACGCCAGCGCTGCGAAGCCGAAGAGCGCGGGTCCGGAGAGCCGGTCGAGCGTCGCTACGGCGGTGAACGCCAGCGCAGCGTGCACGGCGATGCGGATGCCCAGTTTCACGCGGCCCTTCAGCGCGTTCCAGGCGTAGGCGCCGAGCACGAGGAAACCGGTGAGGTAGAGAAGCTCCACCACCAACCCACCGAGGCCGGGGATGGCGATCAACGCCAAGGCGCCAACGAGGATGAGCAGCGACCCGAAGCGCCGAGGATCGTTGGGGCGCCCTGTCTTCACGACGCCTCCCCCCCATCCGAGGGCGCGAGCGGCACCCGGACGCGCACGACGGTTCCGCGCCCCGGCGCGCTATCGACCTGCATCCTGCCTCCCAGCGCGGTGACGCGCTCGTGCATGGAGGTCAGACCCAGGTGGCCCGGGTAACTGCCATCGGGCTGGAAGCCGACACCATCGTCCGCGATCTCCAGTTCGACGGTGCCGGCCTGCTCCTTCGTGCGCACCGTGACGGTGCTGGCCTGCGCATGCTTCACCACGTTGTGGATGGCTTCCTGAGCGACGCGAAGCAGGACCTGTTTGGTGGCGAACGGCAACTCCGGCTCGCTTCCGAGACGACGCTTCGTCGCGAGCCCGTGGCGAAGCTCCACGCCGTCCAACTGCCGGTGGAGCGCACCGATCAACCCGACCTCCGCCAACGCTTCCGGGCGTAGCTCGAAGATGAGCGCCCGCATCTCGGCGAGTGCCGCCTCCGCCAGTTCGATGACGGTGTCGAGGGCCGCGCGCGCGCCTTCGGGATCGCTGACGGTGCGCTGCTGCGCTGCGTGCGCCGTCAGGACCACCGAGTAGATCGCTTGGCTGACGGAGTCGTGCAGTTCACGCGCAAGATGCCTACGTTCCTCGTCGGCGGCCTCGTCCCGGGCGCGCTCGTACAGCCGCGCGTTCTCGACGGCGACTGCTGCCTGGGACGCCAGGCCGCTGGCCCACCGTAGGCGGTCCTCGTCCCAGCCTGCGCCGAACGGAGCGAACGCGTGCAGAACGCCAACGACGCGGTCACGCACGCGGAGCGGCAACGCCAGCGCGTCCCCTTCGACCACCGCGTTGGGCGCGATCTCGGGCGCAGGGTTGTCGAACGGGTCGGCTCCCACCGCCGGCTGCGACGGGGCGGTGCGGGCCGCCACCTGCGGCACCGAACCGCGCCTAGCGATGGTCACGAGTCGACCGCTCGGTTCGAGCTCGAGGACCTCGGCCGCGACCGTCTGACCGGCCTCTCCCAGTCGGTCGAGCACCGCCTCGAGTTGCGGCTGGAGCTCGGTGGTCAACGCGACGGTGTTCGAGAGCGACAGCAACGCGCGCAGCTCGGCGGTGCGGGCCGCGACGCGCGCCTCCAGCCGGTCCTGCGCCTCGGTGAGCGCGTCGGCCATGCCGTCGAAGGCCCGCGCCAGTTCTCCCAGTTCGGAGCGGTCACCCAACTGCAGCCGCACCGAACGGTCGCCGCCCGCAAGAGCACGTGTCGCGGCCGTCAGGCGCGCGATCGGGTCGGCGAGGATGGCGCGTGAGAAGGCCGCCGCAGCCACCAGCGTGACCGCGACGACGGCGGCGAGGTTGACGAGCGTCCCTCGCAGCACCGCGCCGACCGCGTTCGGGTCGGCCGCCGCAACCGCCTCGGCGATGCCCCCCTCGGCCGACGAGGCGCCGGGCGCCACGTCCATGGCGGCCAACGTCACTGCGGCCATGCCGCGCCACAGCAGGATGGCCGTGGCTGCCGCCAACACCGCGATCACGCCCAGCAACAGAAGCGTCAGCCTGGTCGAGATGCGGTGTTGCCAAGGGACGTGGAGCTGCTCGGCCTCGGGATCCGTGGGTACGGAGACGCCCTCTGCCGGGCCAGCGGTCACGTTCGATGTCGTCGCGGTCGTCGGCTCACGGTTCACGCACCACCAACCCCTCACGGAGCGCGTGCAACGCCGCCTGTGTCCGGCTCTTGAGGCCGAGTTTCGATAGCAGGTTGGAAACGTGCGTCTTGACCGTAGCTTCGGTGACGCCGAGCGCCTGCGCGATGCCTTTGTTGGTGGCTCCGGCCGCGAGGTGGCGCAGCACCTCTTCTTCGCGTTCGGTGAGATGCTCCTGGGGAGTAGGGGCGCGGACCTCTCGGATCAAGCGTTGCTGCGCACGCGGGTCGAGCCGCACCTCGCCGCGCGCGGCGGCGCGGACGGCCTCGAACAGGTCGTCGGGTCGCGACTCCTTGAGGATGTACCCGGCGGCGCCCGCCTCGACCACGTCGATGACGAGGCGGTCTTCCAGCACCGAGGTGAGAGCGACCACCTCGACGTCGGGATGCGACGCCCGGATGGCGCGCGTCGCGTCGACGCCGTTCATCGTCGGCATCAGCAGGTCCATGACCACGACGTCCGGCGCGACCTCGTCGACCTTGGCCACCGCTTCGCGGCCGTTGGCCGCTTCGCCCACGACGCGTAGGTCCGCCTCGAGCTCGAACGCGAGACGCAAGCCGCGTCGGACGACGGCGTGGTCGTCGACGAGCAGGACGCGAATCGGTCGTTCCGGGGAAGACGAGGAGAGTTGCGTGTCGTCTGGGGTCGTGGCTGCAGGCATGGGGTCTCCCGCCACAGCCTACATGCCGCTCGCCGAACGGCGCCTCCACCTTTCGTCGGAGTGGCGGCCCCATCGTGGGGAGGAGTAGGCGTACCGCCCGTCGGCGGAGGCGCGCCGATGGGGCTGCGACCTACCCTGTGGACAGCAACCTAGGAGGTTCTCATGTCTCAGCCGATCCCATCCGAATCCCGCAACAAGAACGCGTTGCCCGGCCTGATCCTCATCGTGCTCGGCGTGCTCGGCCTGTTCGGCACGCTCGGTGTGCTCGAGGGCATCGGCAGCTTGTTCGGTGCGCTCCTGTTCGGCGGCCTGGCGTACTTCGCCTACATCGAGGGGAAGCGCAACCACAACCTCGTCATGCGCTTGGCCGCCCTGCCGCTCGCCGGCCTCGCCATCGCCACGATCGTGCCCGGTGGTGTCGGCGGCGCAGCGTTCCTGGCTTCGATCGGCGCAGCGTTCGGTGTCGTGTGGTACCTGGATGCCCGCCGTTGGTGGGCGCTGATCCCGGCGGGAACGTTGGTATCGCTCGCGCTGGTGTCGTTCCTCGACGCGACGCTGGGCGGTTCGAACGGCCCCGTCTTCCTGTTGGGTCTGGCCGTGACGTTCTTCTTGCTGACGCGGCTGCGTGTCGAGCCGCAAGCGTGGGGCCTCTACCCGGCTGCCGGCTTGGCGCTGATCGCCCTCGTGTCCTTCTCGACAGGCGGCCGCTGGGTCGTTCCGGTCATCCTCATTGCCGTGGGCGCGTACCTGCTCATGCGCTCGGGCAACCTGCGACTGCCTCGCATCGAGCGCCAGGATGCCGCGCCGGGCGGGTTCGTCACCACGTACGAGACGCCAGCCAAGACCGAGACGGCGCCCCGGCCCGACGCGGTCACCAAGACCGAGACGGAGGCAACGACCGAGGAACCGGCCGCCACGGGACCGTTCGTGGGCGAAGGTGAAGCCGCCGCCCCACGCTCTCCCGAGAGCCCGGACGAGGCCGACGAGCCGCGCGCCTGAGTCGCGCCTGAGTCGCGCGCCTGAGTCGCGCGCCTGAGCCGCGCGCCTGAGTCGCGCCACGGCCCGCGGCCGACGGAACGCGAACGCCCGCCACCCCGGGATCGAGGTGGCGGGCGTTCGCCATCGCATATGGCGGCGTTCGCCATCGCATGTGCGGGCGCTCGTTGTCGCACATGACGCCCGCGGACGCTTCTCGAGCAGCGTCGACCCGGACGCGCCGACGCTACTCGAGCAGCGTCGGCGCGTCCGGGTCGAGCACGTAATAGCGCTCCACGCTCGTCCACTCCTCGCGATAAGCGCGCGCCTGCTCGTCTTCGTCCGCGGCCGGCGGCTCCTTGGCCGCGGCTTCCATCTGCACGAACATCGCTTCGGTCTGGCTCCGATGCGCACGGAGCGCGGCGAGCTTCCGTTCTCCTACGGCGCGGATGTCGCTCGCGACCGGCGGTTCGCCGAGTTCTTCACGGATCTTGGCGCGGTCGCCAACGGCCACGGCGAGGAGCCGCGGCCGCTCCGTCGCCGGCATGCCGCGAACCGCCAACACGGTGGCGTGGCCGAGCGCGTCATGGTCGGGATGCACGCCGTGCCCCGGGTAGAACGTGATGACGGTGGTGGGCGCGAGCTCGCGGATCACCTGGCGAACGCGCTCCGCCACCTGCTCGGGGTCCTCGAACTCGATGCACTTGTCGCGTAGGCCCAGCATGCGCATCTCGGCGCCGAGGATGTCGCAGGCCTGCCGAAGCTCTTCCTGTCGCACGTCGCGCAGTGACTCGCGGGTGGCGAAGGCCGGTCGCCCCATGCGCCTGCCCATGTCTCCGTAGGTTCCGCACAGGTACGTCGCGCGAACGCCGGCATCGGCACACCGTGCGATGGTGCCGCCTGCGGCGAACGACTCGTCGTCGGGATGGGGCAACACCACGAGCAACCCGCGCTCGGTGGCCGGATCGAACACGCCGTTGCGGGTGAGCGCCCGGCCGGCGGCCGTCGCGCGTTCGGGGTTCTGCGTCGTCATCGGACCTTCTTCATGATTCGCGGAACGGCGTCGTGGAGAGTTGTAGCGCCACCGTCAGGTTGCCGTCCGCATCGTGCCCTGCCAGCAGCAGTTCGTCTCGTTCGTTGACCTCGTAGTCGGTCAGTCCTTGTGCGTAGACCCAGCCACCGTCGAGCTTCAACCCCACTCGGAACGGACCGGCCCCGCTCACCGTGCCACGCTCGTACGTGATGCGCGCGTTCCGGACGAACGCGATCACCGGGTCACGTTTCTCCGGTCCGAGCTTGGTGTACGAGCCCGTCGTCGTCTCGAGATGCACGTACATCGGCCGGCCCTGGCGCTGGTCGAGTTCGCGTTGAACGGAGGCTAGGTCGATCGGCTGCAACGGCGGTCCTCCCGGGCCCTCGTTCGCGGCACGAAGGCAGGTGGCGTTCGTGACGACGGCGACGCGCATGCCATCGCCGCCCGCCCGAAACGCCTTCGAGTGTACTATCGCAGCGCGAGAACACCGTCGTGGCGGAGCGGCAGCGGGCCCGGGCCCGCGGCCGTTCACCGTCACCTAACCGAGGTCCGCCACCCTCGCGTCGTGGAGGTGCACGGATGAACACACGCAAGATCGTCATCACCGCGCTCGCCGCGCTCGTCGCCTTCGGGGCAGGGTACGGACTGCTCGGCATGTCCGCTCCCGACCCGTCGACGTCGGCCGCCGTGAACGTCGCGGCCGACCAGGCCGCGCTGCAAGCCGTCCTGGCGAGCATCGGCGCCACCGGCGCAACGCCGCCGAACGTGATCGTGCTCGACGCTCCGCCCGTCGATGGTTCGGCCGGCACTGCGACCAGCACGCTCGGCGTCCGCGGCGGCAGCCATGACGACGACCACGACGACGACAGGTACGAAGATCACGACGACCACGATGACCACGACGACGACAGGTACGACGATGACGACGATTGAACCGGCGCCCCGGCCGCGGTCGCGCAAGCCCGCCTTCGACAAGGTCGCGGCGACCTGGTGGCTCTTGGTCGTGCTTCTCTCGGTCGGCGCGGGCGCCCTGGTCCGCATGGCGCTGCCAGCCGCCGACCGGCGAGCGACGACGGCGACCTTCCTGAACGGCGCGCTGCTGAACGATGCCGGGGCGGCGATGAGCCCCACGCCGGCCGGTGCGGACCAGGCCGCCACGCGACCGACCATCGTGGTCGTGCGGCGGGCGGCCTCGGCGCCGGTGGCGCGCACGAGGGCGTCATGACCGAGCTCGACTCCGTCACGTTCCGTGCGATGGGGACGGACGTGCGGCTCACGGGCGCCGGGGCGGCGCGGGTCGCGCGCGAGATCGAGCGCCTCGAAGCGATGTTGACGCGCTTCGGCGACTCGCCCCTTTCGCGCCTCAACGATCGCTCCAGGCTCCAGCGGCCGCCCGCCGAGTTGGTGGCGGCGCTGCATTGGGCGCAACGGGCCGCTTCCCTGAGCGGTGGCCTGGTGACGCCGTTGGTGCTGCGCGCCCTGGAGTATCACGGCTACCGGCGGTCTTGGCCCGATGTCGACGTCCCTGGCGCCATGGCGGGTCCGCCGCCGGCGGTTCCCGGGCCGGATGCGTTGATGGTGCGGGACGACGAGGTGGTCCTCGCCCCGGGCGCGGGAGTCGACCTCGGCGGTACCGCCAAGAGCTGGATCGTCGAGCACGCTGCAGCCGCGTTCGAGGGCACGTTCGTCGTCGATGCCGGTGGCGACGTGTTGCTGAGTATGGACCGGCCCACCGAGGTGGCGATCGACGGCGCAACGGAGCCCTGGCACCTGCGCCTGCCGCCGGGCACGTGGGGCGTGGCGACCTCGAGCCTGGTGCGTCGCGCGTGGGCAGGCGCGCACCACCTCATCGACCCCCGCACGGGTCGACCGGCGCGCTCTCCTTGGCGCCAGGCGACCGTCGTCGCCAGGTCGTTGCGCGCAGCCGAGGTGGCTGCGAAGTTGGTGCTCTTCGGCGCCGAGATCCCGGCGGTGCTTGCCGTCGAGGGCGCGTGGGCGGTCGACGGCGCCGGCGACGTGACCCGCGTGATGGACGTCGGCGGCACGGTCGCTTCCGCCCCGCTCACGCGCGAGGAAGGAGGCATCCGCGATGCAGGACGCTACGCGACAGGCGCGTAATCAGGTGGCGATCGCCGTCGCGCTGGCCTTGGTGGCCGTGGCGTGGACGGCCGGTTGGCGCGGCTCCGCGCCCGACGGCTGGGTGTGGGTGGCGTTGCGGCTCGGTGGCGTTCTCGGGTACGCCGCGCTGGCGCTCACCGTGGCGCTGGGCGCGTTGACGAGAAGCCGCTACTTGCCGACCTGGCTCGCGAAGCCCCTGCAGTTCGGTTGGCACGGCGTGCTGTCGGGCACGGGGCTGGTGCTGGTCGCGGCGCACGTGGCCCTCACCCTGGTCGACGCGTCGTACCCGCAGACGCTACGGGGCGTGCTGGTGCCGGGCATGGCGACCTACCTCCCGCTCGCCCTCGCCTTCGGGACGATCGCTGCCTACGCCATGGTGGTGCCGTACGTTTCCTACGCGTTCCGGAAGCGCCTCGCGCCCGCATGGGTGAGGGCCCTTCACCTGAGCGCCTACCCGGCCTTCGCGCTCGCCACCCTGCATGGGGTCATGGCAGGAAGCGACCGGCTGTCGTGGCTGTACCCCAGCGCGCTGGCGTTGGTGGTCGCTGCCACCGCCGTGCGGCTGCTCGAGCGCCGGGGCGCGAGCCCCGCGCGGACGCGTTCGACGGCCTCACGTTGAC
>CAZOTV010000023.1:17882-28310 GCA_964582795.1 uncultured bacterium | reverse complement strand
GCCGGTCCACGATGACGCCCGGTCCCTTGGGCAGGCAGATGGCGGGCGTACACTGACGGCGAGGTCGCGGACGTGAGAGCGTTGTTGGTGGAGGACGATCGGCGCATCGCCGAGCCGCTGCTCGAGGCGCTGGAGGAGGCCGGAGTGCACGGGGATTGGGCGCGCGACGGCGACCGCGGTCTGGAGGATGCGCGGTCGGGCGCCTACGACGTGCTGATCCTCGACGTGATGCTTCCCGGCAAGGACGGCTTCGCCCTCGCGCGGGCGCTGCGTTCCGAGTCCGTCTCGACGCCGGTCGTCTTCCTCACGGCCCGCGGCGACCTCGACGACCGGGTCACGGGACTGGACCTCGGCGGGGACGCGTATCTCGTCAAACCGTTCCATCTCGCCGAGTTGCTTGCGACCGTCCGCGCGGTGGTGCGCAGGGGCGAAGCCGCGGCGTCGAGCCGGACACGCTTCGGCGGCGGGCGCGGGACGATCGACACACGCTCGAGGCGGGTGACCTTCGACGGATCCGACGTGGCGCTCACGGGGCGGGAGTACGACCTGCTCGAGACATTGTTGCGCACGCCCGGCCGCTGGTTCGCCCGCCAGGAGCTGCTGGATCGCGTGTGGGGTCCGGACTTCTTCGGAGAGCCGCGCATCGTGGACGTCTACGTACGCCAGCTCCGTCGCAAGCTCGACGACCGCGTGATCCAGAGCGCGCGCGGACGCGGGTACAGCGCTTCGTGAGCGGTGTGAAGGCTCGTTCGCCGCACGCGTCGCCGCGACCGACGGGCCCGGTGGGTCGGCGGGGCGGGTTCCGTCGCCGCCTGGCGATGTCGCTCGCACTGCAGACGGTCCTGGTGCTCGTCGTCGCGGCGGCCGCGCTCTTCCTCGTGCTGGCGCGGTTCCTCGAGGTCGGCCAAGAGCGGCTCCTCGAGGACGCTGCGGCGATGCTCGAGGTGCACGACGACGAGGACGAGGCGCTCGAGGTCGATGACGGTTTCCCCCCGACGGTGTCGGTGCGGCTCGTGCAGGACGGCCGTGTCGTGGCCAGGCGGGGGGCGTTCCCCGACCTGCCCGCCGACCTGCCGCTCGGTGCCAGCACGCGCGCGCAGCACCACGTCCTGGTGCTCACGGTGCGCGAGGGCGGCGAGCGCTACGACGTGCAGCTCGCCACCGACACGCGTGGGGTGCGCGCGCCGCTTCGCGCCTACCTGGCTGCGCTCGCGATCATCGTCCCGGCCGCCGCCGGCGTCGTCTTCCTCGCGAGCGGCGTGGTGGCGGGGCGGTCGCTGGCGCCGCTGCGCAAGCTCGAGCGGGCGGCGGCAGCGGTGGCGGGGTCCCGCGACTTGGGCCAGCCGCTCCCTGGCACCGACGAGCCCGGTGAGCTCGGCGATCTCGCCCGGACGCTGCAAGCGACCTTCACGCGTCTGGCTCGGGCGCTCGAGCACGAGCAGGCGTTCACGCGCGCAGCCGCGCACGACCTTCGCTCGCCGTTGACGGCGCTCGTCACGCGCCTCCAGGGGACGCTCGCCCGACCGCGAGACGAGTCGACCTATCGTGCTGCCCTGGTCGAGTTGGAACGCGACGCCTTGCGCCTGGCGCGGCTCACGGAGCACCTTCTCCTGCTGGGCCGTGACGAACGGGCGCTGCAGCGCGTGCCCGTCGACCTGGTGGCGTTGGCGCAAGACGCCGTCGAGCGGCTGCGGACGCGGTACCCGTCCGCCCACGCCGTGGTGGAGGCCGCGAGCGCGAGCATGCACGTCCCGGGCGACCCGCTGCTCCTCGCGCATCTGCTCGACAACCTGCTCGAGAACGCCGCCACGCACGGTGCCGGAGCGGCCATCAAGGCCAGCGTGACGCAAGCGCCTGGTGGTGCCGCCGTGCTCCTCGTGCGGGACGAGGGCCCGGGCGTCCCGGAGGCGCTCCTGCCCCACCTCACCGAGACCTTCTTCCGGGGAGACACCGCCCGCGCGGCGCAAGATCAGGCCAGCCACGCGGCGTCGCCTTCGCCGGACGCGGCGGCGCGGTCCGCCGCCCTGCCACCTGCCTCCGGTAGCGGGCTGGGACTCGCGATCGTGGAGCGGATCGCCGCCCTGCACGGCGCGACCTGCTCGGTGCGCAGCGCGCCAGGGGAGGGGTTCGAGGTGCGCGTCCGGTTCGGCGCGGAGAGCGGGCGAAACGGCGTCGAAGCCGTTTCGGCCGGCGGAGGCGACGCCGACCCGGGTGATCGCGGCCCTGCTCGCTCGGCGCGCGCGACGTGACGGTTCCTGCGCACCCCGCGCTATGATCCCGCCATGACCTGGCTCGACGACGTACAGGCCGATCTTCGCCGCCAACACCTCGACGGTTGGCTGATCTACGACTTCCGTGGCAGCAACCCCGTGGCCCGGCCGGTGCTCGATCCCCTGCTGGAAGGCAACCTGGCCAGCCGCCGCGTGTTCCTGATGGTGCCTGCCGAGGGCAAGCCGACGCTTCTCGTTCACGCCATCGAGGAGAAGTCGTTGCTGCCAGGGCTGCCGGTGTCGGTGCGGAGCTACGCCAGCCGCGCGGACCTGGACGCCGAGTTGGGCGCGCTGCTGACCGGGCGCTCGAAGATCGCCATGGAGTACTCGCCCGGCGGCGACAACCCCTACGTCGGCACGGTGGACGCCGGCACCATCGAGCGAGTCCGTGGGCTCGGCGTGGACGTGGTCTCGTCCGGCGACGTCGCTCAGGTGCTGGAGCTCTGGACCCCGGAGCGCCTCGAAGACCACCTCACGGCGGCCGACGTCGTCATGGAGGCGAAGGATGCCGCCTTCGCGTTCCTGAGGAGCCGCTTCCGCGACGGCGCCGAGGTGCGCGAGTCGGAGGTGCAGCGCCTGATCATGGAGGTGTTCGAGGGCGCCGGTCTCGAGACCGAGCACGCCCCCAACGTGAGCTTCGGGGCCCACGCGGGCGACCCGCACTACCATCCCATCGCCGGCGTGCGGGATGCGGTGCTCCAGCCGGGCGACGTGGTGCTCATCGACTTGTTCGCCAAGGTCGCCAGGCCCGACGCGCCGTATGCCGACGTCACCTGGATGGGCGTGGCGGGTGAGCCGACGCCGGAGCTCGCGAGCGCCTTCGCGGCGGTGCGCGATGCGCGCGACGCGGCCTTCCGGGTGATCGCCGATGCGTACGCAGCCGGCCGCTGGCCGGAGGGCGCGGAGGCCGACCGCGCGGCCAGGGCGGTGCTCGTGGCGGCGGGCCGTGGTGACGCCTTCACGCACCGGACCGGCCATAGCCTCGGCGCTCGCTCGACGCACGGCGTGGCTGCGCACCTCGACGACTTCGAGACCGCCGACCACCGCCTGCTGCGTCCTGGCCTCGGCGTCACCATCGAGCCAGGCGTGTACTATCCGCACTACGGCGTGCGCAGCGAGATCGACGTGGTCTTGGCCGACGACGGCCCGCACGCGACGACGGATCTCCAGGCCGAACTCGAGCGACTGTAACCGCGCTCGACGGACGGGAAGGAAGGTCGCGCATGGGACGGATCGTCCACTTCGAGATCCCCGCAGACGACGTGGCGCGCGCCACCGCCTTCTACCAGAAGGTGTTCGGCTGGAAGATCCAGCCTTGGGGCGGGCCCATCGACTACCACCTCATCGAGACGGGTCCGCGTGAACAGCCCGGCATCGACGGCGCCGTCATGCCGCGGGAGGCGCCGGCCGACCGTGTGGTGAACACCGCTTCGGTCGACGACATCGAAGCCGCGCGCGCGGCGGTGCGTGACGCCGGCGGCGCGGTCGTGACGGACGTCAACGACATCCCCGGCGTGGGGAAGTTCTGCTACTGCCGCGACACCGAAGGCAACCTCTTCGGCATCATGCAGTCGTTGCCGAGCGAAGGCTGAGAGGATCCGCTGGACCCGGCGTCATGACGCACCGTCCCGAACCCGTCCTCACCGTCGTCGGCGACTACGCCTGGGACGTCCTCATCCGCACCAACGCCGAGCTGTTGCCTGGCGGCGACATCTTCGGAGAGGTGCAGTTGGCGCCCGGAGGGAGCGCTGCCAACACGGCGGTGTGGGCGCGGCGCTGCGGTCTGCCGACGCGGTTCGTGGGCAAGATCGGCCACGACCGGTTCGGCCAGTTGGCCGAGGAGGAGTTGCGGGTCGAGGGGGTGGAGGCGGCGTGGGTCCACACCGACGCGCACCTCACCGGCTCGGTGGCCGTGTGGATCGATCACCAGGGTGAGCGTTCGATGGTGTCCGGTAAGGGCGCCGACCACTACCTGCTTCCGTCCGAGTTGCCCGTGGCGCTGTTGAAGGGCAGCCGGCACCTACACCTGAGCGCCTGGTCGTTCTTCGGCGACCCACCGCGCGCCGCAGCGAGGCGCGCGGCGAGGCTGACCCACGAGGGTGGCGGCACCGTGTCGTTCGATCCCGGCTCCTTCCAGATGATCCAGGAGATGGGGGTGGACGACTTCGTCGGCGTCACCAGCGACCTGGACCTCGACCTGGTCTTCCCGAACTACGAGGAAGGCCAGGTGCTCACCGGCGAAGACGAGCCCGAACGCATCGCGCGGGCCCTGAAGGAGCGCTACCCGAGCGCGCTGATCGCGCTCAAGCTCGACGCCGAGGGTTCGTGCCTCCTGGCGAACGGCGAGGCGGTGCACCTGCCGCCTGCACCGGGGCGGCTGGTCGACGCCACCGGCGCGGGAGACGCGTTCGCAGGCGCCTTCCTGGCAGCCTGGTTGCGGGGTGCCGAGCCGAAGGTCGCGGCCGCGGGGGCGAACAGGGTGTCGGCCTGGGTGATCGAACGCGTGGGAGCGCGGCCGACGCCGGACGCGGAGTTGCGCCACGTGCTGCTGGGTCTGCATCGCGGCTGAGCGCGCGAGCGACGTCGCACGCCTCGTCGAGCGGCGACCGATGGTCATCGCGGCTATGCGTGCACGACGTCGTCGTGGCGGACCGGGCGCGGCTCCCCGCACCGGACGCGCGAAGCGCGGGTAGTACACTCGCCCCAACATGGTTGGACCGAGTTCAACGAAGCGCCCGAAGCGCCGGTCGACCCCGCGCGGAGGCCCCGGTGGCTCGTCCGTCGCGCTGATCGACGCCGCCCGCTTGCCGTTCACGCGTGCGGGCTCCGAGTACCGAGACCTCGTCGCGTACGACCTCGCCCGCATGGTCATCGGCGGCCTGCTGGGGCGTGCCGGGCTCGACCCGGCCGAACTCGACATGGTCGTGATGGGCACGGTGGTGCAGAACGTCGCCACCAGCAACGTCGCGCGGGACGCCGCGCTCGCCGCCGGCGTGCCGGACCGCGCGCCCGCCCACACGGTCACGATGGCGTGCATCTCGTCGAACCGTGCCATCGCCGACGCGGTGTTGGCCATCCAGGCGGGTCACGCCGGCGCAGCGCTCGCCGGTGGCGTCGAGATGCTCGGGGACGTTCCGGTGGGGTTCTCGCGGGAAGTCAGGAGGCGCCTGTTCGACGCCCGGCGGTACCGCACCGCCGGGCAGTGGCTGGAGTTCTTCCGCGGTCTCCCGCCGCGAGAGCTCCTGCCGAAGCCGCCCGCGATCGCCGAGTTCAGCACCGGCGAGTCGATGGGGGAGAGCGCCGATCGCCTCGCCGCCGCGTTCGGCGTGACGCGCGAGGAGCAGGACGCGTACGCGCTTCGCTCGCACCGAGGCGCGGTACGTGCGCAGGCCGAGGGGTACCTGGCGGCGGAGATCGTGCCGGTGGTGGTGCCCCCGCGCAGCAACGTCGTGGAGCGCGACAACGGCGTTCGGGCCGACACCAGCCTAGAGAAGCTCGCCGCCTTGCCGCCTGCGTTCGTGAAGCCGTTCGGCACCGTCACGGCGGGGAACGCCAGCCCGCTCACCGACGGCGCGGCCGCGGTGCTGGTGATGGACGAGGAGCGCGCGAAGGCCGATGGCCACAGCGTGCGCGCGCGCGTCCGGGACTTCACCTTCGTGGCGCAGGACCCGGGTGACGAGTTGCTTCTCGGCCCGGCGTACGCGGTACCCCGTCTGCTCGAGCGCAACGGCGTCGCGCTGGCGGACATCGACGTGTTCGAGATCCACGAAGCGTTCGCAGGCCAGGTGCTGGCAGTCCTACGGGCGCTCGCGTCCGACGCGTTCGGCCGCGAGAAGCTCGGGCTGCCTGGCGCGTTCGGCAGCGTCGATCTCGACAAGGTGAACCCGTGGGGCGGAAGCGTGTCGCTGGGGCACCCGTTCGGCGCGACCGGCGCGCGGTTGGTGGGCACCGCCATGCATCGGCTCGAGGTCGAAGAAGGCACGCTGGCGTTGGTGACGGCGTGCGCTGCGGGTGGCCAAGGGCACGCCATGTTGCTGGAGCGGGTTCCGTGACGACCGAGCGCACCATCCGCCCGGAGGACGCCGGTCTTCGCGTCGACCGCCGAGACGACGTCGCGATCGTGTGGATCGATCAACCGCAACGCAGCGTCCCCGTCCTGGACGAGTCCATGTTGACCACGTTGCCGCGCCTGTTGGACGAGCTGGACGCCGACGACGCCGTCACGGGGGCCGTCTTGGCGAGCGCCAAACCCGGCACGTTCTTGGCCGGCGCCGACATCGAGAGCTTCCTCGCGTTCCGCGAGCCGGCCGAGGTGGTGGCGAAGATCCGCCAGGGCAACGCACTCCTCGCGCGCATCGAAAAGTGGCGCAAGCCGTTGGTGGTGGCGGTGGATGGAGCGTGCATGGGCGGGGGCACCGAGCTCGCGCTCGCGGCCCGCTACGTGCTGGCGTCGACGAACCCGAAGACGCGCTTCGGGCTTCCCGAGGTGATGCTCGGGCTGCTGCCCGGGTTGGGGGGCACGGTGCGCTTGCCCGAACGCGTCGGCTTGGTGCGCGCGCTTGACCTCCTCCTCACGGGCAGGAACCTCTACGCGAAACAGGCGCGCAAGGCCGGCCTGGCGCACGCGACCGTGCACCCGGAAGGGTTGGTCGACGCTGCCGTCAGAGCCGCGCGGGGTCTGGCCGAGGGGACGCTGGCGCCGCGGCAGGCGTCCCGGCCATGGACCGCCCGCGCGCTCGAGGCCCCGTTCTTGCGTGAGCTGGCGTTCCGGCAAGCGGCAGCATCGGTGGAGAAGCGAACGCACGGAAACTACCCGGCGCCGAAGCGCATCCTCGAGGTGGTGCGGGTGCGGGCCATAAGTGGACGCGAGGCCGGCCTGGAGGCCAGCGCGAGCGCCTTCTCCGAGCTGCTGTTCACGCCCGAGGCGAAGGCGCTGATCCACCTCTTCTTCGCGCAGACGGCGGCGAAGAAGAACCCATGGCGGGACGTGGCCAAGCCGGTGCGGCGCGTGGCGGTACTCGGCGCCGGTCTGATGGGTTCGGGGATCGCTCAGGTGACGGCCGAATCGGGGACGCGCGTGCTGCTCAAGGACCGCGACATGGCGCTGGCGCTGCGGGGCAAGGGCGCCGTGGCCGAAGGCGCGGGCGCCCGCGTCGGCAAGGGGCGCACCGCATACGAACGCGACCGCATCGTCGAACGGGTCCTGCCGATCGACCGCTACGAGCCCGTGGCGACGGCCGACGTCACGATCGAAGCCGTGCTCGAGGAGCCGACGCTGAAGCAGGAGGTGCTGGCGGAAGTCGAGCGCGTGACGGGCCCAGGTCACCTGTTCGCGTCGAACACGTCCGCTATCCCGATCGCTCGCATCGCCGAGCGCGCGGAGCGCCCGGAGGCGGTGTTGGGCATGCACTACTTCTCGCCGGTGCCGAAGATGCCGCTCCTCGAGATCGTCGTGTCAGGCCGCACGGCGGACTGGGCGGTGGGAACGGCGTACGCATTGGGCATCCGGCAGGGGAAGACCGTGATCGTCGTCGGCGACGGTCCGGGTTTCTACACCACTCGGGCGATCGGGATGTACGTGGCCGAGGCGATGCAGGCGTTGCGCGAAGGCGCCGACCCGGACGTACTCGAAGCGGCGATGGTGCGCTTCGGGTTCCCGCTCGGGCCGCTGGCGATGATGGACGACGTCGGCATCGACGTCGGCGCCAAGATCCAGGCGGTGATGGCCGACGCGCTGCGCGCCCGGGGTCGCGAGCCGGATCCCGCCAGCGACGCGCTGGTCGCCGCAGGCTACTTGGGACGGAAGGCCGGGAGAGGGTTCTACGTCTACGAGAACGGCAAGCGCAAGCAGATCGACCCCGAAGCGATGCGCGTCGCGGGCTTCCTCACGGTCGCTTCGTCCGCCGGACCGGTGTTCGGTGACCGACTCCATGCACGGGTCGAGACGGGTCCTGCGCTCGCCGAGAGATTGGCGCTCACCGTGGTCCGAGAAGCGGTCCTCTGCCTGGAGGAGGGCATCCTACGCTCCCCGCGCGACGGCGACCTCGGTGCGGTGTTCGGCTTCGGCTTCCCGCCGTTCCGCGGGGGGCCGCTGTTCTTCGTCGATCAGCTCGGACCGGATGTGGTGGTAGAGAAGCTCCGCACGCTCGAAGCGCGGCACGGCGCACACTTCGCGCCGCCCGCGTCGCTACTTCGGATGGCCGAAGAAGGCGGCAGGTTCCACGCGTGAGACTGACCGTGGTGGTGGCGCACCCGGACCCCGGCAGCTTCAACGCCGGGATCGCGCGCGCCGTGTGCGAAGCGGCCGAGGGCGCGGGGGCGACGGTGCGCTTGCATGACCTGTACGCGGACGGCTTCGACCCGAGGATGCCGGTGGCCGAGGTCGGGACGACCGCGTTCGCCGATGACCTCGCCCGCCGCTACGCCGAGGAGGTGCTCGACGCCGACGCCATCGTCGTCGTGCATCCGGTCTGGTTCTTCCACGTTCCCGCGACGCTGAAGGGCTGGGTGGACCGGGTGATGCGCGATGGCGTCGTGTACCGCGTCGGTTCCGGCGGGGAGACGCAAGGGATGCTTCGCGCCCGCGCCGCGCTCGTCGTCACGACGGCGAACGCGCCACAGGCGCTCGAACGGGACGTGCTTGGCGACCCCCTCACGACGTTCTGGGAGCGCATCGTGTTCGGCTTCGGTGGCGTGAGCGACGTGCGCTCCATGCGGTTCGCGCCGGTACGTGACAGCACGCCCGAGGTGCGAACGGCGTGGTTGCAGGAAGTGCGGGAAGCCGTGAGCGCGCTCGTCCACGAAGCTTCGACGACGCGAAACGGAGCCGACGAAGGCTGAACGACGACCTACGCCGGTTCACCGAAGTCCGGGCGACGATCCACGTCTCACCATCCACTTCTCTCCATCGGCGCCGGGCCGTCTCACCCCTTGATGACCAACCACGGCCGCAAGCGCGCCACCTTCTTACCGATCCCTGCCTCGTGCACCACCTTCACGACGTCCGCGACGTCCTTGTACGCTTCGGGCATCTCCTCGTCGATGGTGGCGCGGCTCGCGGCGCGCACCAGGATCCCCTGGGCTTCCAGTTCTCGCGGCAGGTTGCGCGGCCGGGCGTCCCGTTTGGCCTGGTGCCGGCTCAGCCGCCGCCCTGCGCCGTGGCACGACGAGCCGAACGTTCGCGTCATGGCCGCTTCGGTGCCCACCAACACGAACGAGTACCGACCCATGTCGCCCGGCACGAAGACGGGTTGGCCCACGCCGCGGTACGCCTCGGGCAGCTCCGGGTGCCCCGGCCCGAACGCGCGGGTGGCTCCCTTCCGGTGCACCAAGACACGCTTGCCGGCGTGCTGCTCGAACTTCGCGTTGTTGTGCGCCAAGTCGTAGACCACCCTGAGGCGGTGGTCGCGAGGGGCGAAGCCGACCGTTTCGAACGCCTCGCGCACGGAGGCGGTGATGCGTTGCCGGTTGGCGAACGCGAAGTTGGCGGCGGCGGCCATCGCCCCTAAGTACGCGCGTCCCTCGGGGCTGTCGATGGGCGCAGCGGCGAGCTGCTTGTCTGGTAGGTCGATGCCGTAGCGGGGCGCGGCGCGCAGGAAGTCATCGACGAAGTCGGTACAGACCTGATGACCGAGCCCACGCGATCCCGTGTGGATCAGGACGGTCACCGCCCCGAGCGACAGCCCCATGGCGGACGCCGCTACGCCGTCGTAGATCTCGTCCACCACCTGGACCTCGACGAAGTGATTGCCGCTGCCGAGCGAGCCGAGTTGTGGAGCGCCGCGGTTCCGGGCTCGCCGGGACACGAGGGTGGGGTCCGCACCGGGCAGCGCGCCTTCCGATTCGATGTGGCGGACGTCGGCCTCGTCGCCGAACCCGCGTTCCACCATCGCCCTTGCGCCGTGCACGAGGACGCGGTCGAGCGCCTCGTCCGTGAGCGGCCTGCCCGACTGGGACCCCACGCCGCTGGGCACGGCGAGGTAGATCGCGTCGGCAAGCGCGGATGCGTAGGGCTCGAGGTCGCTCCGTTCGAGGTCGGAGACGAGCAGCCGCACGCCGCAGTTGATGTCGTACCCGACACCGCCTGGACTGACGACGCCGCCGGCGTCGGGATCGAACGCGGCCACGCCGCCGATGGGGAAGCCGTAGCCCCAGTGGA
>CAZOTV010000023.1:0-17782 GCA_964582795.1 uncultured bacterium | reverse complement strand
ACGGCGTCTGGGTCGGGCGAGGCGGTCCTCATCGGCAACCTCCTCTCGGGAGTCGAGCCGTGTCCTCAGCATAGTGCGCGTGCCGCCGTCGGCCGGTGCGTAGGCGTCGCCAGTTGGTCAGGCCGTGGCCGTCCGTCCCGGGGGTCGGGCGTCGGCCTGGCTCTGGGCCCGAGCCTGCCCCGCGCGTTCCGCGGTGATGCCGAGGCGCGTGACGCCCACCTCGATCGCGCCGACGAGGAAGTCGTTGAGGCTGACGTCGAGGGTTGCCGCCGCGATCGTCGCGCG
Source organism: uncultured bacterium (assembly GCA_964582795.1). Classification (GTDB taxonomy): domain Bacteria; phylum Deinococcota; class Deinococci; order Deinococcales; family Trueperaceae; genus CAZACZ01. The sequence continues at coordinate 17,497 of CAZOTV010000023.1, read as the reverse complement.
TCGGTGAAGGTCGGTCGGTAGGCGCAGCAGCAGTTTGCCCGAGAAGGGCTTCTGGGGGGCGACGCCTCTGCGCGCGCAAGCTGCGACGTAGTCTTCGGCGGCGCGAGCGAACGCGGTGCGAAGCTCGTCAACGCTCGCGCCTTCGAACCGGATGGGCTCTCTGACGTCGAGCACGTCGCCGATGAACTTGCCGGACTCCTCGTCGAACGAGACCTTGGCGGTGTAGCCGCGGTGACGCATGGTGTTCTGGGCCATCTCGACCTCCCTGGGCCGCGAGGTGGTATTGCTTGATAGTAGCACATTGGGTCGGAGTCGAGCGGGACCGCGCGATCACCCGTCGAGCGGGCGCGGCGCATCCCAGCGTGGCGAACTATGTGATAGCAGAAAACGATATCACATCGCGCCGGGTCCACGCGGATCGGACTGCGATGCTGCAGGGCGCACCATCTGTCCGGCCTCGACACGTCAGACTGAGGCTCATGCCGCACCACGCACCCCCCAAGAACGACCGGACCGGACCCGCGGGCGCCCCCGCCGATCCGGCCGGCGACACCAACGCGTACGCCGGACTGATCGCCTGGCGAGAGGGCTACGCCGCGGCGCTCGGTGCTCCCGACGGTTGGTGGAGCGTGACGGGGCTGTCGTGGCTCGACGGTGGCGCCGGCTTCATCGGGTCCCACCAGGACGCTCTCGTGCGGCTGCCGGATCGGTTCGCGCCCGAGATCGTGCGCTTGGCGGTCGTTCCTGATGGACTCCGCGTCGAGCCGGTGGTCGGGTCCGGCCAGGCATCGCCGTTGGACCTCGACGGGGTACGTCTGAGTGCGCCGGTCGTCCTCCAGCCGGGCCGGTCACGCTTGACGGTGGGCGCCTCGGGAGCGGCACTCGTGGACCTCTTCTTCCGAGGCGGGCGATGGGGCGCGCGGTCGTTCGATCCGGCGCAGGGCGCGAAGCGGGCCTCGGAAGGGGTCGCGTGGTTCGACCCGGCGCCGGGGTGGTGTGTGCCCGCGCGCGTCGAAGAGCCGTCTGCGGGCGAGACGGTCGCGTTCACCGACGTCCTGGGCGAAGCGCACGTCGCGCCGGTCGCCGGGAGGGTGCGGTTCGTCCTGGGTGGGCAGGAACACGTGCTGATCGCCACCAGCGCCGGCGAGGACCTGTTCGTGAACTTCCGGGACGAGACGAACGGCGCAGTCGACCCGTCCATCCGGACCTATGGCGCCGGTCGGTTCTTGAAGATCCCGGCGCCGACGGCATCCGGAACCGTGATCGACTTCCACCGTGCGTACCATCCACCGTGTGCGCACACGCCGTACGCGATGTGCCCACTTCCACCGGCCGAGAACCGGCTGCGGATCGCGGTGCTCGCCGGCGAGCGGTTGCCGCACGCGCGCGGGTAGGGCAACCGTCGCTCGATCCGTGCGCTCGGCGATACGGCCCGCGACGCCCGGTGCCTCACGATCGGCGTCGGAGATCGTGGGTCGGGGCCCGCTTCGCGTACGCTCGGAAGCGTGAAGCGCTTCCTTGGCCGACTCCTCGGCACCGTCCTCGTCGGCTTGGGGCTCGGGGTGCTCGCGTTCCAGGCGTGGGTGTGGTGGACCGGTCCGTACCTCGAGGGCCTTCCGCCCTACCCGTACTGCGAACGCGCCGAGAGCGCCCTCGAAACTGGGCAGGTGCGCGAGGCGATGGAGGTGGCCGAGGCCGGCGACTGCCAGGAGCTGGCCGAACGCGCGAAGGCCGTCTGGCGCAGCTTGCCGGCTACGGCGGAGCGCTGTGCAGTGGGGATCTGGACCGGTGTAGGTGAAGATGCGGCCGGCGTGAGCTGCGCGATCGTCAGTGACCTTGTCGTGTTCGGGGACGTGCGCGACCTGACGCGGCAAGCGCTTCACTACGTGCGCGGTGAAGACACCGATCCAGTGCTGGTCGCGCTGTCCGCTGCCGGACTGGTCCTGACGGTCGCGCCGCACGTCGACGCGGGCACCGCACTCGTGAAGGCGGCGCGGCGGCTCGGCACCCTGAGCGAACGCCTGGCGAGCAGCATCGCGTCGCTCGCTCGGCGTCGCGCCTGGCGCCCGTTGGCCGACCTGCTCGGCGACGCGGGGCGCATCTCGGCGAAGCTCGGACCCGGTGACGCCGCTCGCGCACTCGCGCACGCCGACTCCGCCGAGGAGGTCGCCGACCTTGCGCGCTTCGTCGAGCGCGTGGACGCGCCGCTTCTGGCCCTTCGATGGGGCGGGAAACGGGTGACCCGCATCGCCGACGACGCGCTCTACCGCGCCGCGCTGGCGCGCGGTCCCGACGGCCTGAGGCTGGCCGCGGAGCGAGGCGCGCGGGCCATGCTCTCGCGCCAGCCGTTCGTGATCTTCGCCGCCAAGACGTTCGTCAGGCACCCAGAGGCGCTGACGGACGCCGCGCTGGCCATCGCGACGTGGGCGTTGAAGCGGCTGAGTGGCGCGCTGGGCCTGGTGGTTTCCGCGTCGCTGATCGTCGCGGGCGTTCTGCTGCGGTTCACGAACCGTCGCCGGCCACGCCGAGCGCGCCCACGGCTCTCCTGATGGAGGGGAACGCTCGAGGACGGGGCCTGCTGGGCGGCAGCCACGCGCACCCGGCGCCGTCGCGCCCGCGCCCGCGCGCGCCCAGGTGCTCAATCCACGCCGATGCCCTCAATCCACGCCGATGTCCTCGTTCCAGACCTCGGGGTGTCGGGCGATGTACCCGCCTAGCAACGCCACGCAGTCGGGGTCGTCCAGGTCGATGACGCGCACACCCTGCTCGCGCAACCAGTCGGCGCCGCCACGGAAGTTCCTCGACTCGCCGATCACCACCGTGCCGATACCGAACTGCTTCACCAGGCCGCTGCAATACCAGCACGGCTCCAGCGTCGTGACCATGACCGTGTCGCGGTAGCTGCGTTGACGGCCGGCCTTGCGGAAGGCGTCGGTCTCCGCGTGGATGCTGGGATCGTTCTCTTGCACGCGACGGTTGTGCCCGCGGCCGAGCAACGCGCCGTCGTTCTTGAAGAGCGCCGCGCCGATGGGGACGCCGCCTTCGGCCAGTCCTTGGCGCGCCTCTTCGAGGGCGACGGCAAGCATGCCGCGGAAGGCGGCGTGCTCGGCTACGTGCGCGTCGCCGCGCTGCCCGTCGTCCCGTGCGCTACGTCCTTCGGTTCGGTGAGCTTGGCTTGACCGGTCTCGTGCCATGGAGGACTCCTGTCACCTGGATGTCTCGTGCGGCGGCGCGGAACGATCGGCATCCGTCCCGCAACGCACCATGCAGACCAGCAAGTCGACGGCTTGCTCGTGCGTCATGCCCCGTTGGCGCACCAGGGATTGCCAGGTGGGGAAGTCGATGGCGTGCGCCAACACCGCACGGCCGGGGTCCGTCGGCGCGTCGCCGACCAAGCCCTCGGATAGGGCGTCGAGCAGCGCCTGCCACAGGGCCGGGAACGGCGAGACCTCGAAGGCCTCCGGGGCGAGGTCCGCGTCCCGGTAGGCGAGCGTGAACATGGTCTCGTGCTCCTGCCAGTAGTCGAACAACTCGCTTAGCCCGCGGTGGAGACGTTCGATCGGATTCGCGATGGCGCGCCACGCCCCGGGGTCGGGCATCGGGTTGACCTCGAAGAAGTGGCTGGTGCAGGCGCGGAAGATCGACCGTTCGTCGGGGAAGTGGCGGTAGACGGTGAGGCGTTGGACGCCCGCCTTCTCGGCGATGGCGCTGATGGTCGTGCGTGCCGGGCCGAGCGAGCCATGCAGGTCGACGGCGGCCTCGACGATCTTCTGGCGCGTCTCCTGCTGACTTCGTGCGCGTTTCTTGAGTTCGTACTTCCGAGCCATCCTTCTCTCCAGTGAACACTCGTGTTCAGTCAATTTGACAGACCGGCGCTTGGGCGCTACACTCGCCGAGCTTCAGTGTACACCACTGTTCACTGAAGGAGATGTTCGCGAAGAGAGAGGACCACCATGAACGTCGTAAGCCTCCAGAAGCAGCCCCTGTCCGAGTTCGCCCAGCACAGCGATCCGACCGCGCGCCTGAGGGCTGCGTTCCCGTTCTCGGCCGCGACCGGCAACAAGAACACGGCCTGCGTCTACGTCGAGATCGAGCCGGGCGATCAGCTTCCCAGGCACACCGATAGCGCCGAGGAACTGCTGGTGATCCTCCAGGGCACCGCCCAGGTGACCCTCGGCATCGGACGCGGGGAAGTCACGGCGGGGGACGTGGCGGTCGTGCCCGCGATGGTGCCCCACTCCGTGCGCAACGTCGGGACGGGCAAGCTTCGCTTCGTCGGCGTCTTCTCGAGCAACACGGTCATGAGCACCTTCGAGCGGCCGCTCGTTCCGCAAGCAGCTCCCGGCGCCTCGCCCGCTGCCTCACCGTTCGGTGAGCGCACGATCCTCGCACCGCTGCCCGTCCTGCTCGAACAGGCGGACGCAGCCGACGTTCATGCTCGGGCGAGTTGACCCGAAGCGCGCGAACCCCCAACGAACCACACCAGCACGGAAAGGACCCAACACCATGATGACCACCATCCGCACCGTTCTCCTCGCGCTGCTCGTCGCAGCGACCTCGTCTCTCGCCTCCGCGCACGACGCGGCGACCACGGTCGAAGGACCGAAGGGAACCCTGTTCGGCGACGAGATCACCAGCTGGGCCAAGCTCGACGCCGACGGTCGGGTCATCGAGGCCGGCATCACGCTGCCGCTGGCCGTGATGGAGAACGCTCCAGCGGACCACCACCGTGACACGCCCAGCGCGGACGTGCGGATCGACTTCCCTGCCGTGGTTCGGGAGACGACGTTCCTCGACCATGCCGGGTTCTTCTGGGAGGCGCAGGGGCACTTCCCCGACCAACGGTACGGTGTGCCCCATTGGGACTTCCACTTCTTCTCCGTGTCCGCCGCCGATGCCGACGCCATCGATTGCCGCGACCTGAGCCAGGTGGCTCCCGAGGAGATCGCCCCGGGCTGGCTACCGGCCGTGCCGCCGGGAGCTCCCGCCATCGACTTCTGCGTGCCTGCGATGGGGTTCCACTCGTTACCGGCGAGCGAGTTCCAGGCCAGCGGCGACATCCAGGCCGATCCGTTCGACATGGTGATGATCGGTGGATACTACGGCGGCGACTTCGTCTTCGTCGAGCCCATGGTCACGCAGGCCGTGATGCTGCAACGATCGAGCTTCGGCTTGCCGATGCCTGTGCCGCCAGGCATCGAAGGAGGAGCCTACCCGACGACGTTCGAGGCGATCTACGACCCGTCCGTCGACGCCTACCACTTGGTCTTCCGCGACTTCGCCGGTATCGACTGACGCCGGCACCGTGGGGGTCGCGATCGTGACGGCCGTTGCCCGGTGGGGAGCGTGACCCACACGGAACGCGCGGGTACCTCGAGCAGCCGGCCCGGGACGCGATGAGGCGTCTCGGGCCGGATCGTCCACGGCGTACCGCTGCTGCCCAGCCGCAGCGTCAGGCGCCAACGCGGATCGTGCGAAGCCGTCGCGAGAAGTCCGCGCGTCCCTCTGCGACCTCTTCGCGCTCGAGGCCGCCGGACCGTAGGTCCTCGTCGGTTCGCTCTTCCAGGTCGTCATAGAAGGCGACCGCCGCGGCCTCCACGCGTTCCGCGCGGATGGCTTCGCTTCCTTCGCGCCCGAGCCCGTTCTCGATCTCGAGTCCGATCATCGTTTCGTCGGACCCGGGCGGGCGCTCCTTCTCGATCTCGTCGTCGCGTTCCCCTGCGAGGCTGTCGAGCCAGCCGAACAACGCATCCTCGGCACGCGCGTACGAGCCCCGCGCGTGTTCGAACAGGTGCATGCGCTCCCATGTCGCTGGGCGTCGGTTCGTGACTGGCACGGAACCTGCGAGGGTCTCGATGCGGCGAGGCAGGTCGGCCTCACCCAGTCCCGACAGCGCAGCCTCGAGCATGAGGTCGAGGGCCCGTTCGCGAAGGCCGAGCACCAGATCGTCGTTCGGGTCTGCGCCGCCCGCGAGTTCCACGTGCGCCTCGGCGCTGAACAGCGCTGCGACCAGGTAGGCGCGTTCGCCGTCGACCGAACCAGCGCTGCTCAGCACGTCCAGCAAGTTCTCGGCGTCGAGGCGGTGGAGGAGGTCCGGCGTCGTGCCAAGATGGCTGCGGTACAGCGTCTGGAGCGTCCCACGCGCCCGGTCGACCTCTTCGGCGGAGGCCTGCTGAGTCGGTGCTTCACCCGTCGGTGCTTCACCCGTCGGTTCTTGTCCCGTCGGACCTTCTCCAGGCGTCCCTTCGGCGGGGATCACGCTCGCGAGGACGGCATCGTCTTCGGACGTGCCACCTCGGAACAAGCGCGCAAGCATGGCCGACAACTGACGAACGGTGCGTTCGATCAACTCGTCGCGGATAGGCACGCCACCAGGGTACGTCGGCACCGAGGTTGCGAAGGCACGTCCGCCGATGCCGGCGCTCCGGCCGCGGACAGGCGAACGCTCCTGCGCTCCTGGCGCGGATAGGGGCCCGCGCCTGCGCCGCAGTTGCCACCCCGACCCCGCCCCTCCGCCCGCGCCTGCGCCCGGCGTCGTACCCTTCGCCCATGCGGACCTTCGACAGCATCGTGATCGGTACCGGCGTGATGGGCGCGGCGGCCGCCATGCATCTGGCCCGCCGCGGCAGCGTGCTCGTGATCGAGCAGTACTCGTTCCTGCACGCACGCGGCTCGTCTCACGGCGGTTCGCGCATCTACCGCCACGCCTACGAGGACACCCTGCACGTGCGCCTCGCCGTGGCGGCGGACGCGGCCTGGAACGAGCTCGAAGAGCGCAGCGGCGAACGCGTGCTGCTGCGTACCGGCGGCATCGACATCGGTACCGTCGCGGGCGGCGAACTCGACGCGATCGAGAAGGCGCTGCGTGCCGAGGGCAGGTCCTGTGAACGCCTCGGAGCCGCCGACGCCCACGCGCGGTTCCCGGCGTTCGCGTTCCCAGGTGGCAGCGAGGTCTTGGTTCAACCCGACGCCGGCATCCTCGCGGCCGATCGGGCCCTGGCAGTGATGCTGACGGAGGCCGCTGCCGATGGAGCCGTGCTCCACGAGCGCGAGGCGGTGCTGGAGGTTCGGCCCGGACGCGACGGCGTCGAGGTCGTGAGCGAGCGCAGCAGGTACGCAGCGGATCGGGTCGTGGTCGCCGCCGGGCCGTGGCTCGGCCGCCTCGCTGCTGGGCTCGACCTACCCCTTCGCATCGAGCAGCAACAGGTGCTCTACCTGCGCGTCGGCGATGATGCCCGCGCGTTCGCCCGCGGCCGCATGCCGGTGTTCATCGATCGCAGGGGACACGGAGCGGGCTCGATCTACGGGTTCCCGACGTTCGAACGGCCCGGGACGGTGAAGGTCTCGGATCACTCCGGCGCGCCGACCATCACGCTGGAACAGCGCAGCTTCGAGCTGAACGAGGCCCGCACGGCCGCCACCGTCGCGGCCGCGCGGGCACTGCTGCCGGACCTCGATGGCGAGGTCGTCGACGGCGTTACCTGCCTCTACACCAAGACGCCGGACGAGCACTTCGTGCTCGATCGGCACCCCGAGCATGAGCGCGTGGTGCTCGCAGGCGGCGGTTCGGGCCACGCTTTCAAGTTCGGCCCGGTGCTCGGCGAGATCCTCGCCGACCTGGCGACGGTCGGTCGGTCGCGTTACGACACCAGCCCGTACGCAGTGACGCGGTTCGGGCCTCGGCCGTCACCCGGAGACGACCCGTCTCGGAGATAGCCAGGTCCTCCGCCGCCCAGCGGCTCGTCGCGTCGATCCGAGAGCGTTGACGCCGGCCTCACGCGTCCAGACCGTCGTGGGGCGTCGGGGCCGCATCGCTGGGTCGCGTCGTCCGGGCAACGACGAGGCGCCGAGGCCGGGCACGTTCGGCAAGAGCGCGTACTATCCTGGGCGCCATGCCGCTGTCCGACATCGAGATCCGTGTGCTCGGTGCGTTGGTGGAGAAGGAACGCACCACGCCCGAGGCGTACCCGCTGTCCAGCCAGGCGCTCGTCACGGCGTGCAACCAGAAGACCAGCCGCGACCCCGTCACCGACTATCACCTGCAGGACGTGCTCGACGCCGTGCAGCGCCTACGCGACCGCGGCCTCGCGGCCACCGTACAGGAGGTCACCGACCGCGTGCCGAAGCATCGTCATCGGCTGGTGGACGCGCTCGAGGTCGATGCGCGGGCGTTGGCGCTGCTCTCGGTGTTGATGCTGCGCGGACCCCAGACGCCGGGTGAGCTGCGGAGCCGGACGAGCCGCTACCTAGAAGACGGGACCGCGGCGTTCGAGGACGTGGGATCGGTCGAGACGGCGTTGGTAGCCCTCGCGGGCCGCAAGGTGCCGCTGGTGAAGAACCTGGGGCGCAGCCCGGGCCAGAGCCAGGACCGTTGGGACCACACCCTCGGCGTCGACGAGCAGCGGCTCCAGCCGCGGGTCCGGGCGCGGGAGAAGGAGCACGCACGCGGTCTTGCGCCTGCGGGACCCGGTTCCGTCGCAGGGCAGGCGGCGCCTGCTGCCGGTGGTGCCCGGAACGGACCCGCCGCGGCCGCGATGCCTACCGAGCCGATGGCGACAGGGGACGGGAGCAGCGTCGAGGCGGACCTGCGCGGGGCGCTGTCGGGGCTCGAGGAGCGACTGGCACGGTTGGAGGCCCGCCTGGCGCGCGTCGAACGCACGATCGTTCACGGCGAGTAGGATCTGGCACCTGCTGCGTCAAGGCACGTCGACCGTGCCGGTGACCTCCTCGACGCGCACCCTGCCCGAGCCGGCCGGGCCGACGGCGACGTCGCCGCCGACGCCCACGATGTCGATGTCGCCCGACGCGTCGCGATCGATCGTGACGCTGCCGCCGACGTTGCGGATCCGGATGTCGCCGCTCCCGTCGTTACCGATGTACACGTCGTTGCCGACGTCCTGGATCGCGACGTTCCCGGACGCGTCCTCGTCGATGCGTACGTCGCCTTCGACCGACCGGACGTCGATGTCGCCGGACCCGTCGCGGCCGATCCGCGCGCTCCCACCGACCCGCTCGATGACGATCTCTCCTGAGTAGTCGGTCAGGATGTCGAGGTCTCCCGCGACGTCGATGAACGACAGCAGGCCGGAGCCGTCCTCGAGGACCGTGACCTTGCCGACTTCGGAGGCGTGCACGTCGCCGGAGGCGTCCTCGAGCCAGAGCGAAGCGACGCCGCGCACGTCGACATCGCCGCTCCCGTCTTCGATCTCGAGCGCGACGCCTTCCGGCAGGTCTACGACCAGGTCCATCCTGGCGTACACCATGAAGCCCATCACGTTCGGCGTGACGGCGCGGAGCGTCAGGGTCGACTCGGTGCGCACCACCTCGAGCTGGATGTCCTCGAGGTAGGCGCGGCTGCTCGCGCACGCCGAGCCGACGGCTCGGACGGTGGTCGTGTCCGCATGACCGACGACCGCCACGTCGCCCGCGCGCGACTCGACGCGTACGGTCGTGATGCCCTCGAGCTCGGTCGTCAGGTCGTGTGTCGCGGCGTGCGCGCACTGCGCCGCAGCCAGCGAGGTCGTGAGATAGGTCAACGCGACGAGCACGACGCGAAGAAGCGAGCTACGAGCGCGTTGCACCGAACGGAACGTCATGACGAGTCCTCCTCCGGGAGGCGGACGTCGCCTCCCAAGTCATGCTAGCCACGGGGGAGACGCGACGCATCCGTCGTTCGAGGGAGGCGCCACCGTCATACGTCGAACACCACCCGGGCGCGCCAGCCCTCCTCGGTTCGCGCGACCTCGAGACCGTGGTACGTCACGGCCTTGACCTCCCGCGAGTACTTGCGCGCCTCGGGCGCCAGGGGCGCAAGGCGAACCACCGCCGTGAGACGCCACCCGTTCCCTTGACGCTCGACGCGGGGCTCGGCGGCGACCGCGAGCACCGCTTCGGACTCGACGAGGTACCGCACCTCCTCGAGCCAGCGCACCAAGAGCACGTCCAACTCGGGAGCGTCGAGGAGCACGATGCGGCGGTGGCCGCGGACGGTGCGGTCTTCGATCCAGCGCGTCGGTTCGGTGACGAACATCGCGAACACGAGCGCCTCGCGCGCGGTGTCGAAGAGCGTGTCGAGGTCATCCGCCGTGAGGTCGAAGGCGACGTCCCCCGTGTGATCGATCGGCGTGATGGCGCGCTTCACGGCCAGGACCGTCAGGTTCCGTCGGGGGACGGCGCATGGGCCGCGCGTAGGGCGGCACGCACCTCGTCGTCGTTCGTCTGGCCGAACTCCTCGTACCACTGCCCGACGCTCAGGAACGGTTCGGGCGTGCCGAGGCAAACCACCTCGTCGGCTTCGCGACGCAGGAGCCGCTCGGCGTCCACGGCCGCGACCGGCACGGCCACGACGACCCGCTTGGCTCCCGCCTGCTTGAGCGACGCGACCGCCGAGCGCATGGTGGCGCCGGTGGCGACGCCGTCGTCGACCACGATGACGGTGCGATCCGTCACGTCGAGCGGGGGCCCGGTTCCGCGGAACGCGCGTTCCCGCCGCGTCAACTCCTCGTGTTCGATGCGTGCGACGTGTTCGATGCTCGCCTCGGAGATCCCGAGCTGCCTTACGAGCGCGTCGTTCATCACGCGGGCGCCGCCCGAGGCGATCGCCCCCATGGCCAGTTCCTCGTGGCCGGGCACCCCGAGCTTGCGCACCACCAACACGTCGAGGGGCGCGCGCAGCATGCGCGCGACCTCCAGCGCGACGGGAACGCCGCCACGCGGAAGGCCCAGCACCACCACGTCATCGCGTCCTGCGAAGCGGTTCAGCGCCCACGCAAGCTTGCGTCCTGCGTCTTGTCGGTCGCGGAAGAGCATGAAGATGCGCTCCTTCCGGTACCCGTCCGGCCTGCTCCGGCAGCCGTTCGGACCGCGTCGGGTCGGCCTCGGGCCGGCATCGGGCGTTCGCCTGGGAGTCGCGGTCACGAAGGCGACCCGCACCACCAGTGAAGCACGTCGTGCGGCGCGGGACGGTCGGTTCTTCTCCCACGGACACGGGGCCGGTGCGGGCGCGCCGCGTCGCCGGGCGCGCCGCGGCGCCGCGGCGGCGCCTAGCGGCCGTAATGGCCCAGCTTCGCGCGCTTGGTGGCGAGGTAGGCCTCGTTGTACGGGTTCTCGCCCGCGTGGAGCGGCACGCGCTCGACCACCTGCATGCCGAAGCCTTGCAGCGCCACGACCTTGCGGGGGTTGTTCGTCAGCAAGCGCAGGCGCTTCACGCCGAGGTCGACCAAGATCTGCGCGCCGACGCCGTAGTCGCGCAGGTCGGGGGCGAAGCCGAGGCGCTCGTTCGCCTCCACCGTGTCGGCGCCTTCGTCCTGAAGCGCGTACGCCTGAAGCTTGTTGAGCAGGCCGATGCCGCGACCTTCCTGACGCAGGTAGACGAGCACGCCGCGGCCCGCGTCGGCGATGGCTTTCAGCGCCGCGTCACGCTGCGCGCCGCAGTCACAGCGCAGGCTGTGAAGGGCGTCGCCCGTCAAGCACTCCGAGTGCATGCGCACCAGCACCGGGTTCCCGTCGCCGACGTCGCCCAACGTGAGCGCCACGTGCTCCGTGCCCGCGACCTCGTCGCGGTACCCGTGGACAGTGAACTCGGCCCATGGCGTCGGCAGGCGCGCCGAGGCCATGCGCTTCACGAATCCGTCGCGTTCGAGCCGGTAGGCGATCAACGCCGCGATGGTGCCCACCTTCAGCCCGTGCTCGCGCGCGAACGTCAGGATGTCGGGCAGGCGCATCATGGTGCCGTCGTCGTGCATCAGCTCGGACAGCGCGGCGGCGGGCTTCAGACCGGCCAGGCGGCAGAGGTCGACGGCGGCCTCGGTGTGGCCCGCGCGCCTGAGCACGCCCCCGTCCCGTGCGCGCAGCGGGAAGACGTGGCCCGGGCGCGAGAGGTCGTCGGGTCGGGCGTCGTCGCGGATGGCGGTCTGGATCGTCGTGGCCCGGTCCTTGGCGCTGATGCCCGTGTCGACGCCGTCCTTCGCCTCGATGGTCACGGTGAACGCCGTCGAGCGCCTGGCGGTGTTGTGCTGCACCATGGGCGGCAACTCCAGGCGGTCCGCCATGTCGTTGGGCATGGCCAGGCACACGACCCCGCCGGTGTACCGAATGACGAACGCGAGCGACTCGGCGTTCACGTGCTCGGCAGCGACGATCAGGTCGCCCTCGTTCTCGCGATGCTCGTCGTCCACGACCACGATGGGCTTGCCCGCTCGGAGGTCTTCGAGCAACGCCGGGACCGTCGCCAGTCCGGGGGGTGCCGGCAGTTCGTGCTCAGGCATGGTGAGCCTCCTCGTCCAGCGCCCGAAGGCGCTCGACGTACTTCGCCAGCACGTCGCTCTCTAGGTTCACCTTGGACCCGGTCTCGAGTTCGCCGAGCGTCGTGACCGCGAGCGTGTGCGGGACGAGCCACAGACTGAACTCGCTCGCCGGCCGGTCCGGCTGGGTGCCTGCCGGACCGCCTACGTCCACCAGCGTCAGGCTCACGCCGTCGACGGTGATGCTTCCCTTCGGCACCAGATGCGCCGCCAAGCGCTCGGGTCCGCGCACGCGCAGAACGTATGCGCCTGGAGCGTCGCGCCGCTCGAGGACCTCGCCGACGCCGTCGACATGGCCGCTGACGATGTGACCGCCTAGGCGGCTGCCGAGCGCGGCGGCGCGCTCGAGGTTCACGCGGGCGCCACGGCGCCAACGGGGCGCCGTCTTGGCGACGGTTTCGTGGGACAGTTCGACCTCGAACGCGCCTGGCTCCGCCGCGACGACGGTGAGGCAGCACCCGGACACGGCGACGGAGTCTCCTACGGTGAGGTCCTGCGTTACATGCTCCGCCTCGATGCGAAGGCGCAGGTTCCCGTCCAGCTCGCGCGATCCCGTCACGCGCCCCACCTCTTCGACGATGCCCGTGAACATCTCAGGCCCCCTCTTCCTCGCGAGGTTCGGGGTAGCGCACCTTGCCCGTCACCAACAGGTCGTTGCCGATGGTCTCGGTGCGCACGTCATCGAGCAAGAAGGCCTCGTCCACGCTGGCGACACCCAGGCCGGCCAGCGGCCCGGCAGCGGATCCGCCGAGCAACTTCGGCGCGACGAACCAGGCGACGCGGTCGACCGAGCGTGCGGCGAAGAAGTCCCACGCGAGCGTTCCGCCGCCCTCGAGCAGCACGCTCGTGACGTCGCGGGCGTACAACTCGGAGAGCGCGGCCGCGACGTCCGGCCTGCCGCGGTCGGCACGCACCGCGATGACCTCGGCTCCGCGTTCGTGCAGCGCCTGGACGCGTGCTGCCGGCGCCTCCTCGGTCACGAAGACGGTGACGCGCCCCGGCTGGCCTTGCGGGTCCTCGTCGAACAGGCGCGCCTTGGTAGGGGTGCGGGCGACGCTGTCGAAGACGACCTTGCGCGGCGTCCGACCCCCGCCCGAGCGCGTCGTGAGCGCCGGGTCGTCGAGCAGCACCGTGTTGATGCCGACCGCGACGGCATCGAACTCGTCGCGCCAGCGGTGCACCCGGTCGCGCGCCGTCTCGCCCGTGATCCAGCGCGAGCGACCGGTGCGCACGGCGATCTTGCCGTCGAGCGACATGGCGGTCTTGTAGAGGACGAACGGACGCCGCTCGCGTTGCGCCACGCGGAACACCTCGTTCTGCTCCTCGGCCTCCCGCGCCAGCAGGCCGACCTCCACCCGAACACCGGCCCCTGCGAGGCGGGCCACGCCGCGCCCGTCGACCAGAGGGTTCGGGTCCAGCGTGGCGATGACGACCCGGTCGACGCCGGCGGCGAGGAGCGCTTCGGTGCACGGGGGCGTCCGACCGTGATGGTCGCATGGTTCCAGCGTGACGTAGACACTGGCGCCTCGGGCGCCTTCACCAGCGGCCGCCAGCGCCGCGACCTCTGCGTGCGGCCCTCCAGCGCTCGCGTGCCACCCTTCTCCGATGACCTCGCCGTCCTTCACCACCACGCAGCCGACGAGCGGGTTGGGCGAGACGCGACCGCGTCCTCGCTCCGCCAGCGTCAGCGCCAGGCGCATGAAGGCGGCGTCGCCGGGCGTGAACGGTGCGAGCTCGGGATCCGTGGATACGTGCATGAACGACGCGCTGGGCCGAGAACGGCCCGCGCTCACCTCCTTCTCTCATCCGGACTGTCACCGTCGGTACCGGTTTCGCACCGGTTCGGGCCCGCTGGCGCGGGCTTCGCGGACTTGGGGCGACACGCGCCCTTCACCGCCGGTCGGGAATTGCACCCTGCCCTGAAGGATCTCGGTTGTGGGCCGCCGCCGCGCGGTCGACCGACGCCATCATAGGCCACCGACCCGGCCCGGTCCGGACCCTGCCCGACCATCGCCGCTGACGACGCGGCGGATGCCGCCCGAACGCCCGCCGCGGAACGCACCCGCTGATAGGATGCGGCTCATGACGAACGCTTCGTTCGAAGACCGCCTCACCGCCTACGCCGAACTGCTCGTCCGTGTGGGCGTCAACGTGCAACCCGGTCAGAAACTGCTGGTTCGCGCCTCCACCGAGTCCGCGCCGCTGGTGCGCAAAGTCGCCGAGATCGCCTACCGCATCGGCAGCCCGCTCGTCGACGTGCACTGGAACGACGACGGCGTCACGCGCGCGCGGTTCCTGCACGGGCCGGAGGGCAGTTTCTCCACCATCTCGGAGTGGCGGGCCAAGGCGATGATCCAGCTTGCCGAGGAAGGCGCCGCGTCGCTCGCCATCAGCTCCGACGATCCGGACATGCTGGCTGGCACCGATCCCGATCGCTTCTCGACCTACATGAAGGCTTGGCGCCCTGCGGTCAAGCCGTACTCCGACGTGGCCATGAACGATGGCATCGCTTGGAGCGTCGCCGCTGCCGCGGCGCCGGCGTGGGCGAAGCGGGTGTTCCCCGGCCTGCCCGAGTCCGAGGCCGTCGCGAAGCTCTGGGACGCCATCTTCGCCGCCACGCGCATCGACGAGCCCGACCCGGTCGCGGCTTGGCGGGCGCATACGGACCGACTGAAGGCGATGAAGGACCGGCTGAACGACCAGCGGTTCGCTGCCCTTCGTTTCCGTGCGCCGGGCACCGACTTGCGCGTCGGTCTTGCCGACGGTCACGTGTGGGACGGCGGGGTCTCGCGCACGCCCGACGGCACCGAGTTCGTCGCCAACATGCCGACCGAAGAGGTCTTCACCGCACCGCACCGCGCCAACGTGGACGGCGTGGTGCGCGCCAGCATGCCGCTTGCCTACAACGGCACCATCATCGACGACTTCGCCCTCACCTTCGAGGCGGGGCGCGTGGTGGAGGCGCGGGCCGGCTCCGGACAGAAGGCGCTCGACAACATCTTGGGCACCGACGAAGGCTCGCGTCGCCTCGGCGAGGTGGCGTTGGTGCCGGCTTCGAGCCCGATCGCCAAGACCGGCATCCTGTTCCTCGAGACGCTGTTCGACGAGAACGCCGCCTGCCACATCGCCCTTGGCAAGGCGTATGGACTGACGGTGAAGGGCTCCGACGCCATGACGCCGGAACAGCGTGCCGAGGTGGGGATGAACGAGTCGCTCAGCCATGTCGACTTCATGATCGGCTCGGCCGAGATGGACGTCGACGGGGAGCGCGCCAACGGCGAGCTCGTGCCCGTGTTGCGGCAGGGGGAGTGGGTGCGCTGAGTTCGAGGCAACGACAGCAGCCGGCGGAGGGTGCACCGCCGCGAGGCGACGGTCCTTCGGAGAGCGCGCCGACGTTGGGGGACGCGCTGCGCGTGCTCAAGGAGCGCTTCGGCTACCCGGAGTTCCGTGGCGCCCAGGCGAACATCATCGAGCACGTCCTGGGCGGCGGCGACGCGCTGGTGCTCATGCCGACCGGCGGCGGGAAGTCGTTGTGCTACCAGGTACCCGCGCTGTTGCGACGTGGTGTCGCGGTCGTAGTCTCGCCGCTCATCGCGTTGATGCACGACCAGGTGCGCGCGTTACGTCTCGCGGGCGTGAACGCCGCCTACCTCAACTCGACGCTCGATCCGGCGGAAGCCCGCGCCGTCGAGCGCGACGTCGCCGATGGCCGCATCGACCTGGTGTACGTCGCCCCCGAGCGGCTGCTGACCGACGGCTTCTTGTCCTTGCTCGACCGCGCTCCCCTGAGCCTCTTCGCCATCGACGAGGCCCACTGCGTGTCCCAGTGGGGTCACGACTTCCGGCCGGAGTACATCGGCTTGGACGTCTTGGCCGAGCGCTACCCCGACGTGCCGCGCATGGCGCTGACCGCCACGGCCGACGCCGCGACGCGGCGTGAGATCGTCGAGAAGCTTCACTTACGCGACGCGCGCCGGTTCGTGTCGAGCTTCGACCGGCCGAACATCCGCTACACGGTCACCCAGAAGCGCGAGGCCAAAGCGCAGTTCCTCGCCTTCTACCGCGCCCATCACCAAGGCGACGCCGGCATCGTCTACTGCTTGTCGCGCAGAAGCGTCGACGCGACCGCGCTCTGGCTCGGGCGCCACGGCATCGATGCCGTGCCCTACCATGCGGGCCTCGACGCCGGCACGCGCCAGCGCCACCAGGAGCGGTTCCTGCGCGAGGACGGTGTCGTGGTGGTGGCGACGATCGCCTTCGGCATGGGCATCGACAAGCCCGACGTGCGCTTCGTGGCGCACCTCGACCTACCCAAGAGCCTCGAGGGCTACTACCAGGAGACGGGCAGGGCGGGTCGTGACGGCGCACCCGCCAGCGCGTTCATGACCTACGGTCTGCAGGACGTCGTGCAGGTGAGCCGCATGCTGGCCGAGAGCAGCGCAGGGGAGCAGCACAAGCGCGTCGAGCGCCAGCGCCTCGAGGCGCTGCTGGGCTACTGCGAGACGGCGGGATGCCGTCGCCAGGCGCTGTTGGCGTACTTCGGCGAGACGCTCGACGAACCATGCGGCAACTGCGACACCTGCTTGGAGCCCGTGAGGACGTTCGATGGCACGGTCGCGGCGCAGAAGCTGCTCTCCACCGTGCTTCGCACCGGGCAGCGCTTCGGGGCGGGACACCTGATCGACGTCCTGCTCGGGAAAGAGAACGAGCGCATCCGCAAGTTCGGCCATCAGCGGTTGAGCACGTTCGGCATCGGCGCCGAGTTCGACGCGCGTGGCTGGCGCTCGGTGGTGCGACAGCTGATCGCCAACGGACAACTGCAGCCCGACCCGGACGGCTACGGAGGTCTGGTCGTGGGTCCCGGAGCGGCGGCGGTGTTGCGGGGCGAGCGGACGGTGGAGCTGCGCGAGGACCGCACCGATGAGGTCGCATCGGCGAACGCCGCGAGCGGAACGAGAGGGCGCGCCCGGGCGGCCGCGGACTTGAGCGACGCGGAGCGCGAGCGTTTCGATGCGCTCCGTTCGGTGCGGGCGACCATCGCGCGCGAGCAGGGCGTGCCCGCGTACGTGGTGTTCCACGACGCCACCTTGGTCGCGATGATCAAGCAGCGGCCGACCAGCCTGCCCGACCTGGCCGCCGTTCCCGGCGTCGGCGCCGCCAAGCTCGAGCGCTACGGCGAGCGGTTCCTCGAGGCG
>CAZOTV010000022.1:17625-38758 GCA_964582795.1 uncultured bacterium | reverse complement strand
GCAGCCCAGCCCAGCGCAGGCAACGGGCGAACGTCGTGTGCACAAGCTAGGCCGGAGGCCCGACCGCCCGCATCGGGGAGACCGCGTAGTGCTCTTCCTCGGGGATGGGGGATTCCCGACACCGGGCCGCGATCGGATGGCCGTCGTCAAGCGATGCCGTGTTCGTAGGCGAACGCGGTGGCTGCGGCGCGTGATGACACGCCGAGCTTGTCGTATACGTTGCTGAGGTGGCGCTCGACGGTGCGTTCGCTGAGGCCGAGTTCGGCGGCGATGGCCTTGTTCGTGCCGCCGGCGGCCACCAAGTGCAGCACCTCGATCTCGCGTGGCGTCAGCCCGTGCCGAGCGTCTCGACCACCGTCGAGCCGCGCCAGGTCGGGCGCGGCGCCGAGGCGGCGATAGGCGCTGCGTGCCGCATCGAGTTCGAGGTTGGCGGTGTCGGCGTCACCCAACGAGGCGCAAGCCAACCCCACCAGCTCGCGCGTGCGCGCCGCCTCGTAAGCCGCTTCCAACGCTACCCAGCCGCGCCATGCCGCGCGAAGGTGCGGTAGGGCAGCGGCCGGGTCTTTCTCGGCGAGGTCGACGGCGCCGCGCCAACGGGCGGCGATGGTGGGGAGGACGCTTCCCTGGAACCGCAGAGCGATGCGTTCGAGTTCCGACACGGCGGCGCGAGCTGCCTCGACGTCGCCGGCCCCGAGACAGACCTCCACCATGGCTGGTAGCAGGCGCGCACGCTGCACCGGCTCCTGGCGCTCGTGCAGGGCACGTCGGATGGCGGCGAGGGCCGTCTCGTGGCCCCCTTGCTGCGCGCGCAGCAAGGCGAGGCCCGGTTGAGGGTCGCGCCCGTGTTGCGCGGCGTCGGCGTACGTCCGCTCGGCGTCCTGCTCGCGCCCCCGGAGGCGCAGCAGTTCGGCCTGAGCGTAGAGAGCTGCTCCCGAACCTGACCGATCGTCGGCCGCCTCGCATCGGACCTGCGCGCGACGCGCCTCCTCGAACGCCTCTTCCCACGAGCCCCGCAACTGGAGGATCTCCGCCCGATGCACCATGCACTGGCCGGCGTACGGCACCAGGCCGGGCTGGCGGTCGCACCATGCGCTCAACGCGTGCGTCCACTCGGCCACGCGCTCGAGCGCGTACACGCTGCGGCAAGCCGAGATCACGGAGCAGTACACGATGCCCGTCACCAACGGGAACGACGTGTCGTTCGCAACCATCACCATGGCCTCGTCGAGCAACGTCAGGCCCTCCGCCACTCGAGCCTGCCGAAGCCGTGCGATCCCTTGCGCGTGCACCGCGAACGCTTGCAGGTCGGCGTCGTGGAACGCTTCGGCCAGATCGGCAGCGCGGGTCGCCAACGCTAGCGCCTCTTCGAACGCTCCGTGGTTCAGGTGAAGCAGCACCTGGGGAAGCAGCAGGTACCCCCGCTCGACGCAATCACGTTCGGCATGCTCGACCAGTCGTTGCGCGCGCGCCAGCCAGCCGGAGCCGCGCGCCGTTTCCCCGTTCTCGAACAGCCGGAAGCCGAGCCAGAACGCGCACCGGGCGGCGGACGGGTAGTCGTCGCCCGCTCGGAAGGCCTCGTGCGCCCGATCGAGTGCGGTCAGGAAGGTGTCGTCGTCACCGGTGAGGTGCGCCACCACCGCGAAGCGCCATAGGTCGTCGGCCTCGAGCGGCCCTTCCCGCTCGGCATCGGCGTACGCCTGATAGGCGTCGAGCCACGCCGCGCGCGCGTACGCGTCGCGGGCGCGTTCGAGGGGGGCCATGGTCGCGCCTCCGTTCGCTCGCTCGTGTTGGGAACGATCTTACGCCCCGGTGACGACTTCCCGGGGCGTCCAAGTGCTGGAGCGCCTTCGTGCCGGAGCGTCAGCGCGGGTGGTGGTCGAGCCCCTCGTATGCGCGCAGGAACGCCCGCATCCCCTCTTCGTCGATCGTGTCGAATCGTTGGAGTCTCGTCCAGGCCGTGAGAACGTACGCGCCGTCGAGGTTCTCGCGCGGAGCGATGACGGTGCGGTTGAAGCCACGCGCGACGTCCTGCAGCGCGGTGATGTGGGCTTCGTTCTCCTCCGGCGTACCGAAGGGGTACCACAGGATGACACCGCCGTCTTCCATGTTGTGAACGACGTACTCGTCGGGAACCAGCTCGTCGTAGGCGCCCCAGCCCGTGATGTTCGGCATGTGGGGACCGGATGTCGGCGGGTCCGAGTTGTAGGCAGGACGGTTCGAGGTCAGAGAGAGCAGGTGCACGTTGCCCTGGCTGCGGAACTTCTCGCCCGGCATGCCGCTCGCCCGCACGGCGTTGATCGCGATGGCAGCCACCACCACGGTTGCGACGCCGGCGGCGATGGCCACGTTGACGCGTTGCTGCTTGCGGCGCTTGGCTTCGCGCGCTTCGCCCTTGCTGTTCTTCTTCTTGGCCATGGGCGAATCTACCGTGCCCGCCGCCGTTCGTGTGTACCTTGAGCACGTCGTTCGCGAGCCTGCGGGTCAGGATCGGCCCAGCGATTCGCGAGCCCGGGCGCCGGGATCGGCCCAGCGGTCTGCGGGCCCGAGCGCCGGGATCGAGTCGACTGGCTACGGCCACGGCGCGGGACGGACCTTCGCCCCCCGCGCCGCGGCCGGCCTGCGTCGGATCACTGCTGCTCGACCTCCACCGTCACCTGGTTCGGCTGGTCGAAGTCGACGGTCAGAGTGGCCTGGCCGTAGTACTCGCCGGCGTCGCCCAGCACGCCGTTGCCGTTCTCGTCGCTGCCCGCTGTGACGGTCAAGGGGCCGATGGGGGCGTCGACGAGGGTGAAGATGCCGTCGGGGTCGAGCTGCGAGTCGGGGTACCCGGGTACCCGCAGGTAGAGCGTCGCGGGATCGGGCTCGGGATCCGGGTCGGGCTCGGGCTCCGGCCCGCCCGTGAGGGCGGCCAACGCTGCCGGCGCGTCCACCATGCCGTGACCGAACAGGTAGTCGAAGCCGCTATCACCGAGGTCTTCGGCGCTGTCGGCCATCGCCTGGGCGATCTCGTCTGGTGTGGCGCTCGGTACGGCTTGCTTCAGCATGGCCGCCACCGCGGCGACCGCCGGCGACGCCATGCTCGTGCCTTCCATGTAGGCGTAGTCCGGGCCGTCGAAGGCGAAGTCGTAGACGGTGCTCAGGATCATGTCGGCGGTGTCGTTGCGCCGGGCCGAGTTCCCGCCGGGAGCGACCAGCCACAACTCGCCGCCGACGTGGCTGTAGCACGCACGCTCATCTGCCGCGCCGGTGGCGCCGATGGCGAGCACTTCGGGGTACGCGGCCGGGTAGGAGACCGGGTCGAAGGTGTCGCCGCCGCCCGTGCACTGCGTGTTGCCGGACGCCGCCACGATGGTGACGCCGGCGTTCTTCGTGGCGATGAGCGCGTCCCGCACGGCCATGCCAAGGTCGCTACTGGTTCCCAGGCTCAAGTTGACGACCTCGGCGCGCGGCGAGCCTCCGTCGACCACGTAGTCGAGGCCATCGATGAGGCGGGAGGTGTCCATCGGGCAGGTGACCTTGGACTCGTCGCCGAGGTCGACGAGGAGCAGGCCGGCACCGGGAGCGGTGCCCGCGACGCCGATGCCGTTGTCGGTCACCGCCGCCGCCACGCCCGCGACGTGGGTGCCGTGCGTACCGCAATCGTCGAATGGCACGGTGATGTCCGGCCGGTGGTCGATGGCGTCGTAGGTGCCGACGACGTTCCCGGCCAGGTCGGAGTGGGCGGGGTAGAAGCCCGTATCGAGCACGGCGATGGTCACGCCGCTGCCGTCGGCAACCTGCCACGCCGCTTCGGCGTCGATGCGATCCAAGTTCCATTGGGCGTGGCGGAACTCGTCGTTCACGAAGGGAACCAGCTGCTGGGGCCGCTCGACGTACCGCACGCCAGGCGTGGCGCGTAGCCTTTCGATGTCGACGGCGGCGGCGGGAACGCGCACGATCGCCAGGCCGGCCTCGTCGAAGCGCGACGTGATGGACGCGCCGTCGAGGCTTGCCAGTTCCCGCGTCAGCGCGTCGATGGCGCGCGAGGAGGGACGACCCGGGGCGCCCGAGGCGCGTAGTACCGGATCGGCCGCCTCGAGGCCGACGAGTAAGGTGGTCGCGCTGCCGTCGTCGCCGAAGTGGGCGCTCACGTCGCCGGCCTCGCCGTCATCGGCGGGGCGCCCGGCTTCACCGGTTGCTTCGTCACCTGCGCCGTCGCCCGCGGTCCCGTCACGCGCGGTAGGGCGCGCCGCCGAGGTCTCGGTCGCGAGTGGGATGGCGCGGAAGGAAGCGGCCAACGGGTCGATCGCGGCCGCTCCCGCAGATCCGACCTTCACGACGACCCCTTCGACCTCCGGGAACGAGAAGGTGACGGCCCTGCGCACGTCGACCGTCCCACCCGATGCGCGTTCGGCCTGCAGGACGACGGTCATGTCGTGGGTGCCGGGTGCTATGCCCAACGGGTCGATGGTGAGGGTCGCCGTGGCGTCACCGGACCCGGCCGACGGGGTAAACGTCGTGGCGTTCTCCAGCGCGGTGTTGGACGCTTCCACGCTCAAGCTCCACGCCGAGGGGGCGCGCACCTGCACGGTGGCCGTGGTTACGCCGTCCAGCGTCGTCGGGGCGACGCTCAACGACGCGTCGGTGGCCGGTGGCGGCGGCGTGCCGCCGCAAGCGCCCAGGACGACCGCTAGGAACAGCCCGGCCGCGAGCGGCAGAAGGCGGTGCGCATGGCGGTTCGCGATGATTCGCGAGCCGCCGCGAGGAGTCTTCCGTGGATCGAGATGGGATGGATCGTTCGTTGACATGACGCACGCTCCGATCGCGCCGGACGCTGTCGTGACCGTGGTCGTGACCGTGTGCCGTGGTCGGGTGTCACGTCGTCGGCGCTTGCTACCTCCTGGCATATCGGGCCGGGGTGTCGTGTGGATGTCAGGACCCTAAGCGCACCATGAAGCCGCGCGCTCATGAAGCCCGAGTGAAGCTCGCGGGAACGCCGGAACGCCGGAACGCCGGGAACCGGAGGACGGTCGACGCACCAGCAGTCGCGTGCCGGGTCCTGTCGCGTTCGGGTGGTCGTCAGCATCGCCGTTCCGGCCCCGCTCCGGTCGTTGTGATCAAGGCAGCGTCTCGAACGCCGCCTCTCGCGTCGGCCCGAGGATGAGCATGTCGAACACCCTGCCCATCACGGCCGGCCGTGGTCGCATGCCGTTGGCGAGCCACCAGTCGATCAGCGCCACGAACGAACGGATCAGGTGGTTCACGGCCGCGTCCATCGGCACGATGCCTCCTGGTTTGGCGCGGTAGGTGCGGAGCACACCGGCCATGCCGACCTCGAGGGCGCGCGGCAGCAGGTCGATCGAGTGCTGACTTCGAAGCAGGACGCCGTAGAGGTCGGCGTTGTCCTTCGCATGCTCGAACACCAGCGTGCCGATCTTGGCGGCGTCCGTGAGATGCGACAGCGATTCGAGCCGCTCCATCAACTCTGCGAGCACGGCGTCGAGCATGTCGCGGAGCAGGGCGTCCTTGTCGGGGTAGTGGCGGAAGAAGGTGGCGTACCCGATCCCGGCCTCGTCGGTCAGGTCCCGGATGGTCACGGCCTCGTAGCCGCGTTCCAGCGTCAACTTCACGAGCGCCTCGCCAAGCCGGCGTCGGCTTCGAACGACACGCGCGTCGGTGCGGCCGGATGTGCCGGTGACGGGCGCGGCAGCGGCCGCTTGATCGTCCTTCGCCATCTGCGGTTCCCAGGATAGCGCCCAGGACGCCTCACACGAACGGCTCACCCGACGATATGAAACACGCTGTATCATAAAGGTTGCGGGTTCGCCCGGCGGAGCCGCAGGAGGACGCAATGCCAACCACCCTCGAACGAGGCGCCTCGCGCGCCCCCGATGCGACTGGCGCGCGCCAGGCTGCACGTCGAGCCATGCCGGCAACAGGAGCCCGGTCCGAAGGAACCCCGGCGCCTGCCGGGTGTCCGGTGCACGGACCCGCGGCCGCTCGCCGCAGCCAACCCCCCGGTGAGCCGATCCGCCTGGGCGAGCCCGACTTCGAACGCATCTCGAGCGATACCGTCGTGGTGCGCAGCGCCGCCCTCGCCCGCGCCGTGCTTCGGGCGGGCGACGTGGCCGTGCAGGACGGCTTCCGGGTGCGCGACATCGCCAAGAGCCCGGTCAAGCTCCGGTCTCCCGTGCTGTTCCAGGACGGCGAGGAGCACCGCGCACAACGCACCGCGATCGCCCGCTTCTTCACCCCGAAGGCCGCCAAGGAGAACTACCGGCCGGTGATGGAAGCGCTGACGGCGGAGCTGATGGCCGAACTGCGAAGCAAGCGTCGCGCCGACCTAGCGCAGATGGCGATGCGCCTAGCCGTGAGTGTGGCGGCGCAGGTCGTGGGGTTGACGAACAGCCGGGAGCCTGGCATGCACGCGAGGCTCGACGCGTTCCTATCGAAAGGAACGGCCACCTTCTCGTGGCGGCCGGACAAGCTGATCGCCTTCTTGCGGCTGCAGAGCGCCGTCATGCGGTTCTTCCAGGTCGACGTGAAGCCGGCCATCGATGCGCGGCGCCAGCACCCGAAGGACGACGTCATCTCGCACCTGATCTCGCAGGACGTCAAGGACCGCGACATCCTCATCGAGGCCATCACCTACGGCGCGGCCGGCATGGTGACCACGCGCGAGTTCATCTCCATCGCCGCCTGGCACCTGCTCGATGACGACGAACTGCGCAGGCGCTACCTGGCCGGCAACGAAGAGGAGCGCCAACGACTGCTGGCCGAGGTGGTGCGCGTCGAGCCGGTGGTCGGACATCTGCAGCGTCGCCTGACCGGGCCGCTCGAGCTGAGCACGGAGGCCGGCCCCGTGACATTGCCTGCCGGCACGGTGATCGACGTCGACGTGCGCGCCGCGAACTTCGACCCGGCCGCGGTCGGCGAGCATCCGGCGTGCTTGGCGCCCGAGCGCGAGATCAAGGCCAAGGGCGTCCAGCCGTTCGCGCTGTCGTTCGGCGACGGCCACCACCGGTGCCCGGGGAGCTACCTCGCGCTGGAGGAGGCCGACGTCTTCCTGCACGAACTCATGGCGATCGACGGCCTTCGGATCGAGCGGCCGCCGACGGTCACGTACAACGATCTCGTCAAAGGCTACGAGTTACGCGACTTCGTGCTTCGCATCGATTGAGCTTCCGCCGTGCTTGGTAGGGGCGCGGAACCGAGCACCACCTGATTCGCCACCGGCGCGATCTCCTCCCAATCGATGCCGGTGGCGCGCCCTTCGGCGAAGCGCGCTTCGACCCAGTCGAGCAGGGCCGCGAGCCGGGCGTCGTCTTTCGCGAGATCGATTCCCAGGTGGCGCCTCACCAGGAACTGGACGCCGGCCGCCCCCGAGTCTTGCGTGAGGGTGACCTCGAGTGGGCGACCAAGCAGGCGCGGCACGTCGAACGGCGCGTACATCCACCAGAACTTGTTGAGGCCATCGGCATGGATGCCGGCGCGGGTCCGGTGCGCGTCGCGGCCGAAGAGCGGGTAGTTGGGCGCGAGCGGAGCGCCGAGGCCCGCGTAGAGCTCGGCGAGTTCGTTCAGCACGTGGAAGTCCGGCTCGTCATCGAGTAGCCCCAGGCCGATCAGGTGCAGCAACACCCCCTCGAGCGGAGCGTTGCCGCTGCGCTCGCCCTTGCCGAGCATGGTGCCGTTGACGACGGCGCAACCGGCCATGACCGCGGCCAGCGAGTTCGCCACGACGAGGTGCGTGTCGTCGTGGGGATGGAACTCGAGATCCTCGGCCTCGAGGCCGAGCGCGCGCAACTCACGGATGCGGGCGGGCACGCCGCGCGGCAGTGCCGCCGCCTCCCACGGGACACCCACGCCGAGCGTGTCGCAGACGCGGAACTTGGGCCGTTGTTCGGGCCCGTACGCGGCGGCCCGCGTCATCACGGCTTCCACGAACGAGACCAAGAACTGGCTTGGAGCGCGGGTGGCGTCCTCCAGATGCAGGCGCGGGCGCAGGCCTGCGTCGAGCGCCATGTCGACGGCGGCAAGGTAGGTCTCCGCGGCGACACGGCGGCCGCCGGGCCGGAACTTGTGGAAGGTGTGGTAGTCCGAGGCCGACGCCAACATGCCGGTCTCGCGCACGCCGAAGGACGCGACGCGCGCCACGTCGTCACGGCGGGCGCGGATCCAGGTGGTCGGCTCGATGGGCGCGCCGCCGCGCCAGCGTTCCAGCGCCGCTTCCAACGCGCGCCGGTCGTGGTCTCGGTATACGAAGAACTCCGCCTGACGCACGGCCCCCGAGGCGCCGGTGAAGCGGCAGAGCAGGTCGTAGATGGCGATGCTCGTGTCGGCATCGAGCGGAAGGCCACCCTGTTGGCCGTCGCGGTGGGTGGTCTCGGTGGTCCAGGCGTGAGGCGGCAGGGTCGGCGTTTCGGCGAGGCGGATGCGCGGCCAGCCGTCGCGAGGGAAGTCTTCGAGGAAGTACTCGGGCGATCCGGGTTCGTGCATGGCGTCGATGGGCATGAGCGTCCTTTCTCGGTTGGCCGGCCGGGCGCCAGGAACCTCGATGGCTGGCGCGTCGCCTGGGGGCGCGTCGCCTGCCGGTCGGCTCGGCGCGTGCCCCTGGTCAGTCGGCGCGGTCGGTGGTCCTGCTCGGTCGGCCCGGCGCGTGCCCCTGCTCAGTCGGCCGGAGACGGGTACTCGGGGCCGAAGTCGAGATGAGGACCGGTCCGCGCTTGCTGGTGAGGCCGCGGCTGCCAATCTGCGGTCAAGGCCGGGTGGACGATGGTGACGTGGTAGCGAGTGGAGTCGTACTCGCTGGGCGTGACCGACTCGAAGGTGGCGTTGGGGATCCGCATGGCGCTCACGCGCGCCTCGAGTTCGTCGCGCTGCAGCGACCCGTTCGCCACCAGAGCGACGCGCATGCCGGCGGCGGCCATCACCTGAGATTGAGCCGCCACCACCTCGACCAGTTCCGACGGCGTCGCACCGACCGCGCGCGCGGCGTCGGCGAGGTCCGTTGCCAGGCGCGCCAACACCGTGCGTCCCGCCGCGTCCGGAGGGGAATCCGCCACGTGCGTGCCCGCGCGCTTGCGCTGAACCACGTACCCGTCGTCCGCCAGACTGGCGTACGCCGAAGCGACCGTGTTGACGTTCACGTCCTGCGCTTCGGCCAGGTCGCGCACCGTCGGCAGTCGCTCCCCCGGCGCGAGATCACCCGTGGCGATCAGCAACCGGAGCTGGCCGCGAAGCTGGTCTCCGAGCGGGATGGGCGATGCTCGATCGAGGCGAAGGCGCATACGCTATAAATACTAGGATGCTAGAAGAAAGTCAAGCGTTGGCGTGTGCGCGTAGGCTAATAACAACTGATAGCGCATGACAAAGATGCGTCGAGGGCGACGTTGGGTGCGGTCTCGACGCAGAGGGTGTCGACCCAAGGCATGCCGCCGGCTCACGTCGGGACACCGGGCCAAGGCATGCCGCCGGCTCACGTCAAGCCCCCGGCTCCGGTCGAGCCGCCGGCTCACGTCAAGACCCCGGCTCGGGTCAAGCCGCCGGAACCGCCGTTCCCGGCGCGTTCGCCGCAGCGAGCCGCCACAAGTGCAACGTCGCGTAGCTTCGCCAAGGACGCCACGCTTCGGCTCGGCGCTCCGCCTCGGCCGCGCGAACGTCGCCCAGCGCGCGCCGGACCACCAGGTCCTCTTTCGGGAAGGCGTCCGGCAGATGCAAGGCGCGCATGGCGATGTACTGCGCCGTCCACGGCCCGATCCCCGGCAGGGCGAGCAACGCATCGAGCGCCTCTCGAGCGTCCGACCCGGGTCGGAGCGTCAACGTTCCGGTGTGCATCGCCGTGGCCAGCGCCACGATGGTGCGCGCCCGGGCCCCGACGATGCCCAACGCCGCGATCTCCTCGGGGTCTCGCGCTGCGATCGTGGCCATCGTCGGGAAGAGATGCGTCAGCGTGGGTGGCCACGGCTGCGGGGCGCCCCCGGATGCCGGGGTGGTGGCCGTTGCGTGGTCGTTGACGCCGTCGGATGCTGCGGTGGTGGCCGTTGGGTCGTCGTTGGCGCCGCCGTCGCGCACGGTTCGCACGAACTCATCCGTTGCGCCGGGTTCGGAGCCCGCCAGTGGCTCGCCGAACGCCTGCACGAAGCGTCCCGCCAGGGTCGTCGCGGCTTTCACGCTCACCTGCTGGCCGAGCACGGCGCGTACGGCGAGTTCGAACGGCTCGAACGCCCCGGGCAGGCGAAGCCCAGGGTTCGCTCGTACGGTGCTCGCGAGAAGCGGGTCGAGCGCCAGATGGTCGGCGATCACGTCGGGTCGGGCGGCCACGTCGAACACGCGCCGGAGACGCGGTAGGAGCGCGGGCAACGCGGTCGTAAGACCGCGCTCGACGTCGACTTCGAGTGCCGACGCGTCGGGCACGTGCCGCACGCGGATCCAGCCGCGGTGCTCTCCGACCCTCACCGTGCGCAGGTACGCGTCGTACGTCACCGCTTCCACACCCGCCATCGAGCGCGCGGCCAAGAACGCCAGTGTCCCGGCCCAGTCGTACGGCGGCCGGTACGCCAAGCGAAGGGTGAACGTCGCGGGCGCGGGCACCGTGGCGGTGGCGCTGGCGACTTCGCGCGCGTTGCGCCGCAGGCGCGTGGGCGGCATGGCGTAGTGCGCGCGGAACGCGTCGTTGAAGCGGCGGAGGCTGCGGAAGCCACTGGCGTACGCGATCTCGATGACCGGCAGGTCCGTCTCGGTCAACAACTGCTTCGCGAGCAGCAGCCGACGCGTGCGCTGCAGGCCGCTGGGGGAGGCGCCGAGCTCGCGTTGGACGATGCGACGCAGTTGACGCTCGCTCAAGCCGAACTCCTCGGCGAGGCTGGTCAGGCTGGGCGCGCCCTCCGGGGTCTCCTCGGCCAAGCGGTCCATCAGGCGAATGGCAACGCGCTGCGCTCCGTCGATGGGCGCGTTGCCCGGCGCGAGCTCCGGCCGGCAGCGCAGGCAGGGCCGGAACGACGCCTGCTCCGCCGCCGCCGCGGTCGGGAAGAAGCGACAGTGTTCGGGCTTCGGTGTGCGCGCCGGGCAGATCGGGCGGCAGTAGATGCCGGTGGACGTGACGCCCACGAAGAACACGCCGTCGAACCGCGGGTCGCGGGCGGTCAAGGCGCTGTAGTACGAGGCGCGCTCGGGATGCTCGGAGGCGGTCGGCACGTCAGGGATCACGGGCGCAGTGTAGGGGGCCGCGCCTCGAGAGTTCCAGCCGTCTTCGGACATCGGAGTGGCGGCGGGTAACGTGGCACCTCGATGTCCGGTTCCGGCGAGCCGCCACCTGGCGCAGCGCCTAGCATCGGCGGCGAGAGGGGGTCCGCATGATGCGAACCCGTACCGAGGAACAGGTGTCCGACCGAGGCGAGGCCGCTCCGGCAGTCGCTGGGAACGAGATCGTGTTCGCGACCGTGGACACGCCGTTCGGAACCGCGCTGGTGGCTCGCAGCGCGAGGGGGCTGTGCAGCGTCGCGCTCGGCGACGACCCCGAAGAGCTCGAGCGAGAACTCGCGGCGAGCTTCCAGGCCGCCTTCGTGCAGCGCGACGACGAGGCGCTGGCGCCCATCCTCGCCGAAGTCGCTGCCATGATCGCGAACCCGGCAGGCGTGGGCGCGGCGCCCCTCGAGCAGACGCTGAGCATCCCCCTGGACGAACGCGGCACGCCGTTCCAGAAGGCCGTTTGGCGCGCGTTGCGGCGTATCGCCCCCGGCTCCACCACGACGTACGCCGAACTGGCGAGACGGATCGGTCGTCCGACGGCCGTCCGGGCGGTGGCGGGGGCTTGCGGCGCGAACCGGATCGCCGTGTTGACACCGTGCCACCGCGTCGTGGGCCGAGACGGCGCGCTCACCGGGTATCGCTGGGGGATCGAACGCAAGCGGGCCCTGTTGGCGCGGGAGGCGGGGTAGGCGCGGGGCCGTGCGAACGCTCGGCCGGCGTGCTACGCTCCTCGATATCCCGCGGGGGTATGTTGCCCCGCGTACGAGGACCCAAGCCGTACGCCATGAGGAGGCCGACGATGAGCACGACCACCGACGCAACCCGCGATGCAACCACCGACGCAGCCCTTAGCTCGAACGCCGCAGAGCGCCCGCTCGGCATGACCACCGTCCTGGCCGGTGACATCGACACCGTACAGGCGCGCGTCGCCCTAGCCCTGAAAGACCAGGGGTTCGGCATCCTGAGCGAGATCGACGTGCAATCCACGCTTCAGACGAAGATCGGTGCCGCGATCGAGCCGTACCGCATCCTGGGCGCGTGCAACCCGCACCTGGCCCACCGCGCGCTCGAGGCCGATCGCTCCATCGGCCTGCTGCTGCCGTGCAACGTGGTGCTGCGGGAACCGGAGCCGGGCAGCATCGAAGTCAGCTTCCTCGACCCGGAGATGATGTTCGCGGCGGCGCCGGCCAGTGCGCGCGCCAAGGTGCCCGATCTCCCCGGCGAAGCTCGCGTGCGGCTTGCGAACGCGCTGGAGGCGCTTCGGAACGGGTGAACCCCGGGTGACCCCCCGGGTGACTCCAGGGTGAACCCCGGGTGACGCCCGGGTGCGTTCGCGGGTACGTTCCCGGGCGCGTTCGCG
The DNA here is from genome assembly GCA_964582795.1 of uncultured bacterium. Taxonomy (GTDB): domain Bacteria; phylum Deinococcota; class Deinococci; order Deinococcales; family Trueperaceae; genus CAZACZ01. Next base: position 26,172 of record CAZOTV010000022.1, on the reverse strand, counting down.
GTCCGGCGACCCGGTCTGCCTACCCCCGCGTCCGCCGCAACCGAGCGATCAGGGCGCGGGTGGACGGGTCGTGCACGCTTTCGGTGGCGCGTCCGTCACGGAGCTCGCCCAACACGCGGCCAGCGAGATCCTTCCCGAGTTCGACGCCCATCTGATCGAAGCTGTTCACGTCCCAGATGACGCCCTGCGTGAAGATCTTGTGCTCGTAGAGCGCGATCAAGCTACCCAGCGCCCTCGGGGTGAGCTGGTCGAGCACGATCGAGGTGCTCGGGCGGTTGCCGGGGAACGTCTTCGCGGCGGCAAGGAGGTCGAGCTCGCCTTCGGGCACCCCGGCTTCTGCCAGCACCGCGCGCGTCTCGTCGGTGGTTCTTCCCATGGCCAGCGCCTCCGTCTGCGCCACGAAGTTCGCGAGCAGGATGGCGTGGTGGCGCTCGAGCGGATGCTGCGGCCGCGCCGCGGCGAGGAAGTCGGCCGGCACGAGCTTGGTGCCTTGATGCAGCAGCTGGAAGAAGGCGTGCTGGCCGTTGGTTCCCACCTGACCCCAGACGACGGGGCCGGTCTGCCACCGAACCGGTTCGCCCGCGCGCGTCACGCCTTTGCCGTTCGACTCCATGTCGGCCTGCTGCAAGAACGCGGGCAGGTACTGAAGCGACGCGTCGTACGGCAAGACGGCGTGCGTCTCGGCGCCGAAGAAGTTCGTGTACCACACGCCCAACAGCGCCATCCACACGGGCACGTTCCGCTCCAGCGGCGCCTCGACGAAGTGGCGGTCGACCGCATGCGCGCCTTCCAGTAGCTCCTCGAAGCGCGCGAAACCCACCGCCAGCGCGATCGAGAGGCCGATGGCCGACCACAGCGAGTAGCGGCCGCCGACCCAGTCCCAGAACGCGAACATGTTCGCCGGGTCGATCCCGAACGCGCGGACCTTGTCCTCGTGCGTCGAGAGCGCCACGAAGTGATGCGCCACCGCGGCCTCGTCGCCGAGTGCGTCGAGCAGCCACGCACGCGCCGTGTGCGCGTTGGTCATGGTCTCCTGGGTGGTGAACGTCTTCGACGCCACCAAGAAGAGCGTTCGCTCCGGCACCAGGCCCGCGAGGGTCGAGTAGATCTCGGCGCCGTCGACGTTGGAGACGAAGTGCACGCGAGTGCCGGCTCGGTGGTAGGGCCTGAGCGCCCGAACGGCCATCTGCGGCCCGAGATGCGATCCGCCGATGCCGATGTTCACCACGTCGGTGATGCGCTCGCCCGTGAAGCCTCGGAACGTACCGTCATGCACACTCGTCGTGAACGCGCGCATCTGGTCGAGCACCGCGCGCACCGCAGGCATCACGTCCTCTCCCGACGCCAACCGCATCGGTTCGCTGCCGCGGTGGCGGAGAGCCACGTGGAAGGCCGCTCGGTCTTCGGTGCGGTTGATCGCTTCACCCGCGAACATCGCGTCGCGCGCCGCCTCGACCTCCGCGGCCCGCGCCAGGTCGAAGAGGTGCCTCATGGTGTCGTCCGTCACGCGGTGCTTGCTGAAGTCGACCAGCAGATCCCCGAGTTCGAACGCGTACTTCGTGAATCGGTCCGGGTCGTCTTCGAGCAGCGTGCGTAGGTGAAGTTCGGCGACGTGTTCGTGGTGCGCCGCCAACGCGCGCCATGCGGCGGCGTGGGCGGCGTGCGGCTCTGGCGGCGTCGTCATCGGTCGCCTCGTTCGGAGCCGTACGCCGGGTCTTCGTGCGGTTCGCCGCCCGACTCGCTGGACGCGCGCCAGATGTTGATGCCGGCGTCGATGGCGTAGCCGTCGATCTCGCTCAGTTCGTCCGGCGTGAAGGCGAGGTTCTCGAGCGCCGCCACGTTCTCCTCCAACTGCCGTACGCTGCTCGCCCCGATCAGCACCGACGTCACGCGCGGATCGCGCAAGCACCAAGCCAGCGCCATCTGCGCCAGTGTCTGACCGCGACGCTCGGCGATCCCAGCGAGTCCATGAACCTTGGCCAGCGTCTCCTCGTTCAAGAACGCGCGGCGGAACGACCCGTCCTTGGCCGCTCGGGCGTCCTCCGGCAGCGTGGCTTCGAGGTCCTTCGGAGCGACGCTCAGGTACTTCGACGTCAGCAGGCCCTGCGCCAGCGGCGAGAAGGCGATGCAACCGATGCCTTCATCCTCCAGCACGCCCAGCAGCGAACCCTCGATCCACCGGTTCAGCATCGAGTACGACGGCTGGTGGATGAGGCAGGTCGTGCCCATCTTGCGCAGCAGGCGGGCGGCCTCCCTGGTCGCCGTCGTGGAGTACGACGACACGCCCGCGTAGAGCGCCTTGCCCTGCTGAACGGCGCTGGCGAGCGCGCCCATCGTCTCCTCCAGCGGCGTGTGCGGGTCGAAACGGTGCGAGTAGAAGATGTCGACGTAATCGAGCCCCATGCGCTCGAGGCTCTCGTCGAGGCTCGACAGCAGGTACTTCCGCGAGCCCCACTCGCCGTACGGCCCGTCCCACATGAGGTAGCCGGCCTTGGTGGAGATGACGAGTCGGTTGCGCAGGCCTGCGAAGTCGGTACGCAGGATCTCGCCGAAGTGCCGCTCGGCGGAACCGGGTGGAGGGCCGTAGTTGTTCGCGAGGTCGAAGTGGGTGATGCCCAGTTCGTAGGCCCGCACGAGGATGTCGCGCATCGTCTCCAGCGGGCGGTTCTCACCGAAGTTCTGCCACAGACCCAGGGAGATGGTCGGAAGCAGCAGGCCGCTGCGGCCGGTGCGTCGGTAGCTCACGGCGGGCGTCGCAGGACGACCCGACGTGGTGCGTGTCGGTTCCGGGGATGGTTCGGCTGCGGGCATCACGGGCCTCCGGTCGGGGCGCGACGCGAAGCGCGTCCCTGGCGAACGCGGTCGGGTCTCTCATTCTAAGGCGTTGGGCCGAGCGGGCCGCGCCCGCCGCGTACCCGCAGGGCGCGGGAAGGCTGCGTGAGGGCGGTCGGCGCGGGGTAGGCGATGTTCAACGCGGTCAGGCTGCGTGAGGGCGGTCGATCAACTGCACCAGACGCACCTCGGTAAGGACGTCGCGGATCGCCAAGGTGGCGTTGATCCAGGCGACGTTGAGGCGGCAGTACCCTTTGCGCTCCATCGTGGCGCAACGCGGCTTGGTCTGGCAGTTGTCGAGCACGAGGGGGCCCGATACGGTCTCGATGACGTCCAGAAGCGTGATGCGCGTGGGGTCGACGGTCAGGGTCACGCCGCCGCTGCGTCCTTGGCGGTTCTCGACGTAGCCAGCCTCCGAGAGGCGCCTTAGCACCTTGGCCAGGAACGCCGCGGGCATCTTGAGGTCTTGCGCCATGCGTCCGGCCGGGGCACCGGGGTTCTCGGCCGCGTAGATCAAGGCGTGGATCGCGTAGCTTTCCTCGCGTCGTAACAGCGTGCGGTACTCGGTATCCATGGCCAGACTCCCAGTCCATCGTAGCAACAACCCGGACGTCGGCATCGGGTTTTTCGTCCCGGTCGCAGCGGCAAGTCGTTGCTTCGTGAAGGTGGTTCGCGGGGACATCCGTCCTTGAGGCTCGCGTGTTCGGGTCCTAACTTGGAGTCAGATGTCCACGTTTATCCGCCGCCCGGCGACCATCGCCAACCACTCTGACCGCGGCCAACCGAACGTGGACGAAGGAGGACAAGAGATGCGCACCCAACGTGGGAACCTCTCCCTCGGACTGATCGTCGCCGCCGCCGCCGCGTTCGTCGCGCTGGCCGTCGCCATCGCGCTCGTCGCGGGCCCCCGGTCGGATCGGGACACGGCGGCCACCGTCGACGCCGGCGCCAACCCGCACGTCGCCGGGGCGCACGACATCAGCATCAACCAGCCCGAAATGCAGCTGGTCGCCAAGCAGGACCCGGAAGACCTCGTTCCCGTGGAAGACCTGCCCATCGTGAAAGGCGAGCTGGGGTACGCCCCGAACGCCGTGCCCGCGCTGAACCGCGATTACCGCGCCCACGTCCAGGTCGAACTCGAAGTCGTCGAGCAGACCATGCGCCTCGCCGACGGCGTCGAGTACCGCTTCTGGACCTTCGGCGGCAGCGTGCCCGGCCCGATGATCCGCGTGCGCCACGGCGACTTCGTGAGCTTCACGCTCCAGAACCGCCCCGACAGCATGATGCCGCACAACATCGACATGCACGCCGTTTCCGGCCAGGGCGGAGGCGCCGAGACGACGCTCCTTTCCCCCGGTCAGCAGACCACCTTCGGCTTCACCGCCCTCAACCCGGGCGTGTACGTCTACCACTGCGCCACCGCGCCCGTCGGGATGCACATCGCCAACGGCATGTACGGCTTGATCGTCGTCGAGCCGAAGGAAGGGTTCGAGCCCGTCGACGAGGAGTTCTACGTGGTGCAGGGCGACTTCTACACCAAGGGCGACTTCGGCCAACAGGGCCTGCAGGAGTTCGACATGCAGCGCGCCATCGACGAGGACGCCGCCTACGTCGTCTTCAACGGCTCGGTCGGCTCGATGGTCGGCGACGACGCGCTCCAGGTCGACGTCGGTGACACCGTCCGCATCTTCTTCGGCAACGGCGGCCCCAACCTCACCAGCAACTTCCACCTCATCGGTGAGATCTTCGACGAGGTGTGGCTCGAAGGCGGCACCATCGTGAACCGCGACGTGCAGACCACCTCGGTGCCCGCCGGCGGCGCGACCGTCGTCGAGTTCACCGTCGACGTGCCCGGCACCTACAACATGGTCGACCACGCCATCTTCCGCGCCTTCAACAAGGGCGCCGTCGGGCAGATCGTCGCCACGGGCCCCGAGAACCACACCGTCTTCCGCGAGAACTCCGGCATCGAGCCGTACCGTCCCGAGCTCGCGCAAGGGCAGGACTGACGGCGACGCGAGTCGCCTGAGGATCCGACCATGACCCGGTTCGCCACCCTCCCCACCCAGCTTCTCGTAGTGCTGCTCGTGGTGCTCGGTTCTGCGGCGAGCGTCGCGGCGGCGCGTGGGGGCGCCACGCCCCCTGCCCCCGCCGGTTCCGGCGTCGCGGCAAGCGGCGCGCTCGGCGAGACGAGGCTGGTGTTGGTGGAGGGGGGCGACTGGGAGCCGCTCTTCCCCGTCGAGGGCGAAGGCGCGGTGGCCGTCGAACCCTTCTACCTCGACGCCACGCCCGTCACGAACGCGCAGTTCCTGGCGTTCGTGAACGCGTACCCGGAGTGGCGGCCCGGCGCCGTGCCCGCCGTCTTCGCCGAAGACGGCTACCTGGCCGGATGGAGCCCGGATGCGGCCGAGCCCACGGTGCAAGGGCCGGCCCAAGTGCAGGGCGTTCCGGCGCTCGGGCGCGAAGCGCTGGGTGACGCCCACCCCGAGGCGCCCGTGACGAACGTCTCGTGGTTCGCCGCGGTGGCGTACTGCGAGGCGCGCGGCGCAAGGCTGCCCACCGAGGCGGAGTGGGAGTTCGCCGGCCAGATCGGGTTCGACCAGGCCTCCGGCGCCGACGAGCCCGGGTTCGGCGAACGCATCCTCGCGCTCACGCTGGCCCGGCCCGAGACCCCCGGGCCCGTTGGCCTGGACGTCCCGAACGCTACCGGCATCCACGACCTGCACGGCCAAGTGTGGGAATGGGTGTTCGACGTCGGCGCTTCCCTCGCCACCAACGACAGCCGTTCGGACGGAGACCGCCGCCTACCGCTCGTGTGCGGTGGCGGCAGCGCAGGCGCACGCGACAGGACGGACTACGCCGGCATGTTGAGGTACGCCTTCCGGGGCGGCCTCACGGGCGCCTACACCGGCGGGCAACTCGGGTTCCGATGCGCCGCGAACGTGGCGGACGTGACCGAGCTGCGCGCAGGCGCGGCGGGTACGGGCCTGGCGAACGCGACGGCCACGAGCCTCTCGAGCAAGGCGAAGGTGGGAACACCGTGACGACCAACGACCGACCAGAGAAGGCGGGCGCCATGGCGAACCGCGTGAGCGAACGAGCGCTGGCTGTGCTCCTGGCGCTCGTCGCGCTCCTGCTTGGCGGCTGCACGGGCACGAGCGCCGGCATCGACGCGACCGACGACGCGGCGTCGCGCGTTCGCGAGGTGGCCGCCTTCGATCGTCACGAGCCAACCACGAGCATGACGAACGCACACGCGCCGGCGATGCCCGGCGCGGGAGATGTAGGCGAAGCGGCCCACGCGGCCCACACCGATCACGGAGCCGAGCCGATGGCCGCCCAGCCCCTCCCCAGCGCGTCGCTCTACCACCTCGCCAGTACCTGGCGCGCGCACGACGGAAGCTCGTTCATGCTCCCCGACCTCAGCGGGAACGCCGTCGTGATGGTGATGTTCTACGGTGACTGCACCACGGCCTGCCCACTGTTGGTGCGCACGGCCGAAGAGATCGCGGCGGGCCTCGGACCCTCGGAACGAGCGCGCACGCGCTTCGTGATGGTCACGTTCGATACCGAGCGCGACTCCCCCGAGAAGCTGCGCGCCTATGCCGCCGAGAAGGGTCTCGATGGCGAGGGTTGGCACTGGCTCGTGGGCACGCCGCTCCAGACGCGCCAACTCGCCGCCATGCTCGGGGTGCAGTACCGCCGGATCGGGAACGGCATGTTCGCGCACAGCAACGTCGTGACGGTGCTCGATGCCGGCGGCGTGCCGAACGTGCGGCTCGAGGGCCTGGGGGTGGACGTCCTGCCTGCCGTGACGGCCGTGCGGGACATCCTCGCGGACGCCGGTTCAGCCTCGTCCGAAGTCCCGTAACGCGTCGCGCACCCTGCCGCCGTGGCGGCGAACGGCTTCGCGCGCCACGTCGGCATCGACGCCAGCGCGCGCCATCACGATCGCCGTCCGGATGTCGTCGCCCGCGCGCGCGAGCACGTCGGCGGCCTGGTCGAGCGGCACGTCGGCAGCCTCCGCCACGATCGCGGCGGCACGCTTCTCGAGCTTGGCGTTCACGGGCCTCATGCCCACCATCAGGTTGCCGTAGGCGCCCCCGAGGCGCACCAGCACGGCGGTGGACAGCGCGTTCAACGCCGCCTTCTGCGACGTTCCTGCCGCCAGGCGGGTGCTGCCTGCGAGCACCTCGGGGCCCGTTGCAAGCAGGATCCCCACGTCGCCCACCGTAAGCAGCGGTGTGTCCGGGTTGTTGGCGATGCCGACGGTGAAGGCCCCGCGTTCGACCGCGCGCCGGACGGCAGCCACGGTGTACGGCGTGACACCGCTGGCCGCGATGCCCACGAGTGCGTCTTGGGGCCCCACGCCGGCTTCGTCCACGTCGGCGGCGGCCGCGACGACGTCATCCTCCGCGCCTTCCTTGGCGCGGTCCTGGGCCGCTTGCCCGCCCGCCAACAGGACCCGCGCGCGTTCGAAGCCGAACGTCGGCGGCAGCTCGGCGGCGTCCTGCACCGCCACGCGACCGGACGTTCCCGCACCGACGTAGAACAGCCGCCCGCCCGAGCGCAGGCGCTCCTCGATGCCTTGGGCGGCTCGCTCGAGGTCGGGCAGCGCTGCCGCAACGGCGTCGATGGCGCGCCGGTTGGCGTCGGTCACGGCCGCGAGGATCCTGGCGGCGGGCCAGGCGTCGAGGTCTCGGTACGCCTCGTGGATGCTCTCGGTGATCATCGGGGTGCCTCCGCCTTCTCTCGCGGTTCGTCCGAGCGCTCGGTCGGCCTCGCGGTCTGCTCCGTGGTGTGTTTCGCGGTCGGCCTCGTGGCCTGCTTCGTGGCCTGCGTCGTGGCCTGCGTCGCGGTCGTTCTCGGGGTTCTCGCGGTCGACAGCGGCGCCTCGGCGCGTTGGTAGCTGCGATGCACACGCGCGCCCAGCCGGCCGTAGAAGCCGGTCAGGGTGGTCCAGTTCACGATCACCTCGGTGGCGCCTCGGGCCGCCAGCCAAACGGCGGCCGCGCGCACCAGGCCCAGGCCGAGGCCCCGACCCCGCGCCGCCTCCGACACGCCCAGTGGACCCATGCCGGCGACGCCGCTGCCGATGCCGATGCCGATGCCGGTGCCGCTGCCGCTCCCGCTGCCGGTGCCGCTGCCGCTGCCGCTGCTGCTCCCGCTGCCGCCATCCCGTGACGCGAGGAGCCCCGACGGCACCCACGTGAGGCTGGGCCCGCGAACACCTTCGTTGCCTTGGAAGACGACGCAGAACCCCTCGGCACGTGCCGACGCCGGAGCGTCGTCGGAACCGACCGGAGCTAGCGTGAGGACGGTCGCGCCCGCACCGACGTACTGCCGCACCTCGTGCGCCCAACGGCCAGGGAACACGCGCTCCACGAAGGTGACGGCGGCTTCGGGATCGTCGTCGCGCACGTGCCAGCCGTCCGGGAGCGGCGCCGGCGGAAGCTCGGCGTGCAGGTCCAGATGCAGGTCGTGCTCGACGTTCCCGAAGCGCGCGCCCAACCTGCGCGCCAGGCGCCACGCGGCGGCGGGCGCTTCTTGCGGGATGCCGGGAAGGAGGTGGTTGGCCTCGCTGCCGAAGCGAAGCGTATGGCAGCCACGGTCGAGGAGTAGGTCGGCCAGGGCGCGCGCAAGCACCGTTCCGACGCCCGTACCTTGCCGGTCCGGCGTCACCGCGACGAGGGAGATCCATCCGACGTCCTGGGG
>CAZOTV010000022.1:10236-17525 GCA_964582795.1 uncultured bacterium | reverse complement strand
GCCGAAGGTGGTGCGCTCCAGCGCGAGCACCGGGACGTCTCTGCCGATGCCCAGGAGTTCGCACTCGTGCTTCGTCGGAAGGCGCGCGCCGATCGACTGGTGCGCCCGCACGGGCCGCACGCCGAACTGCGTATCGAGCGTGCGGTAGAGGCTGCCGGAACGCTCCAGCTCCTCCACCGAGAGCGTCGTGAGGTGCGTGGGCAGGTACGCGTCTTGGAGCGCCAGCGGTTCGCCGTCGGCGGTACGGAGGCGCGTGATGCGAAGCACCATCGCTCCGGGTTCGAGCCCCAGGGCGGCGGCAACGACGTCGTCGGCCGGGCAGGGCCGTACCTTCCAGGCGCGTGAGCCGGGTTGGAAGCCGAGATGGCGGGCCTCGTCGGTGAAGCCCAGCACCCGGTCGATCACCTGCTCGAGGGGCCGCCCGCGGACGTACGTGCCCGACCCCTGTCGCTGCTCGAGCCGCCCGTCTTCGACCAGCTCCTCGAAGGCGCGCCGCACCGTCATGCGCGACAGGCCGAGGCTCGTTGCCAGGCCGCGCTCGGAGGGCAGCGCCGAGCCGGGCGTGAGTTCGCCGGCCTCGATGGCGTGCGCGAGCTGGTCCTTCAGTTGCAGGTACGCCGGGGTGGGAAGCCGCTTGTCGATGTGCAGATCGAGCGATGTCATGGCCGAAGCTCGTTCCCTCGTCGAGGTCGGCGGGCAACCGCCGCTCGCGGAGCGCCGCTCACGGCGTGCGCCGTAACCGGCGCCCGGCGTGGCAGTAGCCGTGGTGGAAGCGGGGGCGTGGATGCGCCCCGCATCGCGGACGTTCGACGTTCGCTGCATGGAGTGTACCACTGCTATACCAGTCGGTCAAACCGGTACGCCACGACGTTCCGGCCCTTCGGCAGGGTACGCGGTGGGCGGGACCGGGCGCGGACGATCGCGCCGCCGAGGGCGACCCTCGGCCTTCACTACCAGCGAGGGCGACACGCGGCCTTCACCTCCAGCAAGGGCGACCCGCGGCCTTCACCATCAGCGCGGACGACCCGCGGCCTTCATCACCAGCGGGCGCCAACCACCGCCCCCTTGTTGGTGGTCTTGAAGTGGTCTATCGTGAGGGGCGCGCTTCATGCCTCGCAAGGAGGAAGAACATGGTTCGAAGAGGAATCACCACGCTGGTCTTGGCGGCAGCGCTTGCCGTGGCCGGCACGGCGCTCGCGCAGAAGAAGGTGGTCGATCTGTCTGGCCTGGGCATCCAGCCGGGCCAAGTCGGCGGCACCGTCACCCTTCCGCTCGGCGATTCACCGCCCACGTTCCTGTACTACGCCCAGATCGACAACAACACCCAGACCCTCACGCAGCAGGTGTTCGACTCGCTGGTCGAGTTCAACCTCGAGACCTACGCCCTCGAGCCGGCGTTGGCCGAGAGCTGGGAGGTCAGTGAAGACGGCACCGTCTACACCTTCCATCTGCGCCAGGGCGTGACGTGGCACGACGGCGTGCCGTTCACGGCCGAAGACGTCGTGTTCACGTACGAGCAGATCATCACCAACCCGGAGGCGCGCGCCGGTGACGCCGCGCAGTTCACCTACACGGTGGAAGGCGAGACGCGCTACGTGTCCTTCGAGGTCGTCGACGAGCACACCGTGACGATGACGCTGCCCGCGCCCTCGGCGGCGTTCTTGTTGCAGCAGCGCTTCTTCATCCTGCCCAAGCACAAACTGCTGCGCTACACCGTCGAAGGCGGCTCGACCGCGGGCGAGATCAACAACGCCTGGCCCACCGACGGCCCGCTGTCCGACGTGGTCGGCACCGGCCCGTTCATGTACGACTCCTACGTGCCTGGGCAGAAGGTCGGCCTGGTGCGCAACCCGAACTACTGGAAGGTCGATGCAAACGGCACGCAGCTGCCCTACGCCGAAGCGCTCGACTACCTGGTGGTGCGCGGTACCGAGGCGCAGGTGGCGCAGTTCCTGGCCGGCAACATCGACCAGATGAACATCTCCGGCGCGCAGTTCCCCGACTTCAAGAGCCGCGAACTCGCAGGTGCTGGCTTCACGGTGGTGTCCAGCCCCGCCCTGTTCGGCTCACCGCCGCACCTGGCGTTCAACTTCGACGACCCTGACCCCGACCTGGCGCGCGTGTTCTCCGACGTCCGGTTCCGCCGCGCGATGGAGTACGCCGTCGATCGCCAGCGCGTCATCGACGACGTCTACAACGGCCTGGCCGAGATCCCTGGTACGCCCACGGCGCCCGCAGACGGCACCTTCTACCAGGACACCAAGCACCTGATGAACATGTTCGACCTCGACGCGGCCGCTGCCGCGCTGGACGAACTTGGGCTCACCGACACCGATGGGAACGGCGTGCGCAACGTCGCGCCCGGCAAGGACCTCGAGTTCTCGCTCGGGTACAACGTCGACTCGACCACCTTCACCGACATCGCGACCATCCTGCAGAACGACTTCGCCAAGATCGGCGTGAAGGCGAACCTACAAGGCATCCAGGGCTCGGCGCTGTTGTCGACCGGCCTGGCGGGCGACTACCAGGCGATCATCGTCGCGCTGGGCAACCAGCCCGACCCGGAACTGCGCAAGCCGATCTGGCAGCCCGGTGGGTCGCTCTACTACTGGCACCGCGCGACGCAGCCCGCTCAGCCCGGCGGCGCGCCGAACTTCGACGTGATGGCCGACTGGGAACGCCGCATCTACGACATCTTCGACCAAGGCACCACCATGGTCGACGTCGAACAGCGTGCGGCGCTCTACAAGGAGTGGCAAGAGATCAACGCCGTCAACGTGCCGGTGATCATGATCGCCAAGCCGGCGAACATCGCGGCGGTCTGGGACCGCATCGGCAACTTCGTCTACAGCTTGGGCGTGATCCCCGGCTACAACCCGGTGCCGCTGTACACGCTGCAGTAGTCAGCGGCAGGTAGGAATCGCGGATCGCGGGGCCGGGTCGGCCGGGCGGCAACGCCCCCGACCCGGCCCCCACGTGGGGCTCCGACAAGCAGCCCGATTCCCGGGCTGGTAGCGTGAAGCAAGGTGAGCGTGACCTGACGTGCTGATGTACGCCATCCGCCGCGTGGCGGTGATCCTTCCCACGTTGATCCTCGTGTCGGTGGTGTGCTTCGCCGTGATCCAGCTTGCGCCGGGGTCGTTCACCGACCGCTACCTCGAGGACCCGCGCATGAGCCCCGAGACGGTCGCGCGCATCAACACCCAACTCGGGCTCGACCGGCCGCTCTCCGAGCAGTACGTGCGCTGGGTCGTCGGCATCGTCACGCGCGGCGACTTCGGCTACAGCTTCTTCGCGAACCGGCCCGTTTCCACCGTCATCGGCGAGCGGCTGTGGTGGACGCTGGTGGTGGCGGGCAGCACGATGCTCTTCTCGTGGCTGGTGGCAGTGCCGCTCGGCATCGTCACGGCCTTGAAGCGCAACGGCTTCACCGACGCCGTCGCCAGTTTCATCGGCTACGTCGGACTCGCCGTGCCCGACTTCCTGGTGGCGCTGCTGTTGATGGCGCTCGTGCTGCAGACCGGCGGCACGCAAGTCGGCGGTCTGTTCAGCCCGCGCTTCATCGGCGCCGAGTGGACGTGGGCGAAGTTCGTCGACTTCCTGAACCACATGTGGATCCCGCTCTTGGCGATCGGCACCAGCGGCATCGCCGTCGTCATGCGGCAGATGCGGGCGAACCTGCTCGACGTACTGAACGCGGACTACGTTCGAACCGCCCGCTCCAAGGGCCTGGCCGAACGGCGCGTCATCGTGCGGCACGCGGTGCGCAACGCCATCAACCCGCTCATCTCGATGGCGGGCCTGAGCCTGCCCGAGTTGATCAACGGCACCATCATCGCCAGCATCGTGCTCAACCTCCCCACCATCGGCCCGCTGCTCTACGATTCGCTGCTGGCGAAGGACCAGTACGTGGCCATGACGCTTCTGCTCATCGCCAGCATGCTGCTGATGGCCGGGAACTTGCTGGCCGACCTGGCGCTGGCTTGGGTCGATCCGAGGATCCGCTATGACTGAGGTGTCGGGCTTGCGGCACGCACCTTCTCGTCGTTTCGGAGGGCGCGCATGACCACCCCGGCGGACCGCGCCCTGCGCCGCACGCGGAGCGCCGCCAAGCGCGCGCCGGAAGGCGGGTACTCGCCCGGCGCGCTCGCGTGGCGTCGCTTCACCCGCTCACGAACCGGCGTGCTCGGCGGCGTCATCCTGGTGCTGCTGTACCTCACGGCGCTGTTCTCGCAGTTCCTGGCGCCGTATGCCATCACCACCCAGCACCGCGAGGTCCACCAGCCGCCGCAACCGATCCGCGTCTGGCACGACGGCCGTCCGGCCTGGCCGTTCACCTACGCCATGGTGCAGGCGCGGGACCCCGTGACGTTCCAACGCATCTATCAGGTCGACGAATCTCGACGGCTTCCGATCCGCCTGTTCGTGCGGGGCGAGCCGTACCGCTTCCTCGGCGCAGTGCGCACCGACCTGCACCTGTTCGGCGTGGAAGAAGGCACGTACTACCCGCTCGGCACCGACCGGTTCGGCCGTGACCTGCTCTCGCGCATGTTGGTGGGATCGCAGGTGTCGCTCACCGTGGGCCTCATCGGTATCTTGATCTCCTTCACCATCGGCATCCTCATCGGCGGCGTCAGCGGCTACTACGGCGGCTGGGTCGACCAAGCGCTGCAGCGCGTGATCGAGGTGCTGCTCAGTTTCCCGCGCATCCCCATCTTGCTGGCGCTGGCCACGGTCATCCCCACCACCTGGCCGTCGACGTGGGTGTACATCGGCATCGTGGCAGTGCTGGCCATGATCGGCTGGGCCGGCTTGGCGCGCGTGGTGCGCGGCCAGGTGCTGGCCGTGCGCGAGACCGACTTCGTGATGGCCGCCCGCGCGCTCGGCGCCCACGACCTCCCCATCATCCTCAAGCACGTGGTGCCGAACCTGACGTCGTACCTCGTCATCGCCGCCACGCTGGCGCTGCCCGGGTACATCCTGGGCGAGAGCGCGCTCAGTTTCCTCGGCCTCGGCATCAAGGAGCCGATGACGTCGTGGGGGCTGCTGCTGAAGGACGCGCAGAGCTTCGAAGCGTTGCGGTTGTATCCCTGGCTCCTGGCGCCTGGCGCGATGATCGTGCTCTCGGTGCTGGCGTTCAACTTCGTCGGGGACGCGCTGCGCGATGCGGCGGACGTGCGGACGCGGTGAGCCTTAGCGCGTAGCGCAGCGCGCGATGTGCGGGCGGTGCGGGCAGCGCGGGCGGGTGTCCGATGTGCGCGCCGTAGCCGACGGTATGCTCCGCGGATGAAGACCGGATCGACGCGCTGTCGCTTGCGGAACCTCGGCATCACGCCCGGCGTCTTGCCTGCCGGCCGCAACAACGCCATCACCGACGTGACGGGCGTGCGCGTCGGCCACGCCACGGTGGTCGAAGGGGACGACGTTCGCACCGGCGTGACGGCCGTCCTGCCGCACGACGGCAACTCCTTCCGCGAGCGCGTGCCCGCTGGGGTGGTCGTCGGAAACGGCTTCGGCAAGCTGATCGGCTTCACCCAGGTCCGGGAACTCGGCGAGCTCGAGACGCCCGTCCTTCTCACCAACACGCTGGCGGCGCCGCGCGTGGCCGACGCCCTCATCGACTGGATCTTGACTCTGCCCGGCAACGAGGACGTGACGTCGGTGAACCCGTTCGTGGGCGAGACCAACGACGGGCGCCTGAACGACATCCGAGCCCGCGCCGTTCGCGCCGAGCACGTGCATGCGGCGTTGGCGGCGGCCCAGGCGGCGCCGGCGAACGCGCCCGTGGTCGGCGGCAACGTCGGCGCCGGCACGGGCACGGTGGCGTTCGGGTACAAGGGCGGCATCGGCACGGCGTCACGCCAGGTGACGGCGGCGCACGGGTCGTGGACGGTCGGCGCGCTGGTGCAGGCGAACTTCGGTGGGGTGTTGACGATGGACGGGCTTCCGGTCGGGAAGGCGCTGGGTGGGGAGGCGGCGTTCGGCGCCGAGGTGCGCGGGTCCGGCGAGAGCGGCGCGGCCGACACCGGCGCGGCCGGCTCCGGCGCGGGCGACCCTCGCGCGGCCGACCCTGGCGCGGCAGACGGCTCGATCATGATCGTCCTGGCCACCGACGCACCGTTGTCCGACCGCAACCTCGAGCGATTGGCGGCACGCGGACTGGCCGGCCTGGCGCGCACCGGCGCCGCGATGAGCGACGGATCCGGGGACTACGCCGTGGCCTTCTCGACGGCGCCCGAGGTACGCAGGCGCTCAGGCGGGCGTGGGCAGCCGCCGGCGGTCTCGGCCGGGCCCGCGGTCTCGGGCGGGCCCGCGGCTTCGGCCGGTCCTGCGGCTTCGTCGGACGCGCGCGACCCGGGCCGCGCCGACGCCCTAGGATCGCGTACCGCCTTGCCCCCACGCGCGATCCTCGACATGCCGAACGACGCGATGTCGCCCTTGTTCCTCGCAGCCATCGAGGCCACCGAGGAAGCGATCCTCGACGCGCTCTGCTTGGCGGAGACGATGAGAGGGTTCCGCGGCCGGGTGGTGGAAGCGCTGCCGCTCGAGGTGGTGCGGCAGTTGGCGCGCGAAGCGGGACGCGCCGGGAGTGCGTGATGACGCGCCCGACCGCGATCGCCTTCCCGCGCGTGATGGCGCGGTCGTGCGCGATCGCCTTCCTGCACCCGGGCACGCGAGGGCACGCGGCGACCCACTCGTAGGGGCATCATGGAAGGGTGACCCTTCCGTTGATGATCGACCTGTCCGCTCCTACCCTCACGGCCGACGAGCGGGCGCTGCTGGCCGAGCGCCGCCTCGCCGGCGTGTGCCTGTTCGGCCGGAACATCGTCGACCGCTTCCAACTCGCCGACTACGTCGCCGAGCTCCGTGATGTCGCTGGGCCGGACTTGATCGTGGCGATCGACCAAGAGGGCGGCGGCGTCTTGCGCCTGACCGACGTGCCCACGCCGCCCGCCGCGATGGCGTTGGGGGCGGCCGACGACGAAGCGCTCACCGAGGCCGTTGCCGCCGCCACCGCGCGCGGGCTTCGTGCCGTGGGCGTGAACATGAACTTCGCGCCCGTCGCCGACGTGAACGCGAACCCCGCCAACCCCGTCATCGCCGATCGTGCCTTCGGCTCGGAACCGCAGCATGTCGCGCGGCACGTGGCTGCGTTCGTCCGCGGGCTGCAACGAGAGCGGGTGGGGGCGACCGTCAAGCATTTCCCTGGACATGGCGACACCGACACCGACTCCCATCTGGCGTTGCCGACGATCGGTCGCGGCGTGCAGCAGCTCGAGAGCGTCGAC
>CAZOTV010000022.1:7303-10136 GCA_964582795.1 uncultured bacterium | reverse complement strand
GCGCCGGAGACCGCGCCCGAATCGGCCCCCCTGTTCCCGCCCCTACTGCCGCCCGCGCCCGCCGCCATCGTCTTCGTGTCCACCAGTCGCGGGCCGATCGGTGACGAAGAAGTCGCCATCGCGTGGGGTTCGTTCGAGGCGGCCAAACGTGTCGGCGCCGCGTTCGTGCACGTCGCGGCGTGGAACCCGTACAGCGCGACGAGGCTGCCCGGACCGGCGTTGCTGACGTTCGGCTTCGGGGAACGCAGCGCTTCGGCCGCGACCGACGTGCTGTTGGGAGCGCAGGCGCGCGGCATGGCGCCGGCGCCGATAATGCCGGCAGCGTCCGCGTTCGTCGGGTAAGCGAGCCGCGGCGCATCAGGCGTGGTTCAGGCGACCGTTCTACGCTCTAGGTGGTCGGAACGAGCGAGGTGAGAAGGAGGGGTTCGCATGCGCGTCGCGTTGCGCTGGAGGCTTCCCGTCTACGAGTTGGCCGCCGTCGTCGCCATGGGCCTCCTGGGTTCGGCCCTCGCCCAGGAACCGGTGACGTTCGAAGACCTGGCCGTCATCTTGGACGCGCGCTGCATCATGTGTCACTCAGGCGCCGGCGCGCCGCTGGGACTGCGGCTCGACACCGAGGCGGGACTCCATACCGGCAGTGAGCGCGGCCCGGTCGTCATCGCCGGGGATCCGGACGCCAGCGAGATCGTGCGACGGCTCCGAGGCGACGCGCTTCCGCGCATGCCCCTGACCGGGCCGCCATACCTCGACGACGACGAGATCGATCTGTTCGTGCGGTGGATCGCTGCGCTGACCGAGTCCGAGGCGGGCGCCGCCGGGAACGCTGCCGGGAACGCCAACGATGAAGCGGAACCGGCGCCTCCCGCCACCGAAGCCGCTCCTGGTGGCAACGACGTCGTCACGTACGCCGACGTCCAACCCCTGTTCCTCCAGAACTGCGTTCGTTGCCATGCTCGCCAGGGGGTGATGGGCGCCGCGCCCGAAGGGTACCGGCTCGACACCTACGAGGAGACGCTGCGCTCTGAAGACCGCGCACGCGTCGTGCCCTTCGCCCCGGACGCATCGGAGCTGGTGCGTCGGATCCGCGGTCACGCGCTGCCGCGCATGCCGTTCGACGGTCCGCCGTTCCTGGACGACGCCGACATCGAGCGCATCGTCGCCTGGATCGAGAACGGTGCCCGCGACCCGAACGGGACGCCGGCGCCGGTGCCCGTCGGCGCAAACGTTCGCTTGCATGGCACGTGGCGGGAAGACGGCACGCTCGACGGCCTGGCCGTCCGCCTCGCAGCGGACGCGCGCGTCGAGGACGATGCCGCCTTCGGCGCCTACGTGGAGATGCGTGGCATCCTCGGAAGTGACGGCACGGTGATCGTCGACCGCATCCGTGGCCGATGAGGCGGAGCCGGCCCCGCGGCGCCGGCGCTCAGCCCGCGCGCGCCTGCTTCAGTAGCTCCTCGAACTGGAACCGGTGGCGAACCGGGTGCATCACGGCGTGCTCGAGCATCGAGTCGATCGAGTACGGCTCGCCCCAGTAGGCGTCGAACACCTGGTCGAGTTGCTCGTCCGACACGTCTTCGAGGGGCGTGCGCCAGCCGTCGAGCAGATGCTCCATGTACGGCTCGGCCCGCTCGGCGACGTCCTCGAGCTCGGGCACTTCGTCGATCGCCGGTTCCGGCAGACCGAGCTTCTCCGTCACCCAGCGCATGTACCCGCGGGCAGCGTTGAACACGTGCCTCAGCAAGTGAGCGCGCGACGCGTAGTGGCGGTTCTCCGTCGGCGGCAGCTCGATGCCGGCGGCGTCGGCTTCGCGCCAAACCGGCAGGAACCGGCGCATCTCGTGCTCGTGCAGGATCACCAACGCTCGGGCGGCGCGGGAACGGTAGCCGTTCAGGATCGCAGGGTCGGGACGTGCGTGGTCGTCGCTCATGGTGGCCGCATGGTAGCGGACGCGCCTTCGTGTCGTCAGGCCCCGTCTCGCAACGCCTGTAGCGACCGCAACGACGCCTCGCTGGTGCGCGCCGGCACGCCGATGCTCTCGAGCATCTCGACGACGGCTTCCATCTCCTGGACGCGGCGGAATGCGTGCTTGCGGCTGCCTTCCTCGAAGCGGTCGATCGCGTCTGCGTCCACCAGGGTCGCGAGTTGACCGCGCGCGTACTCCTCGAGGCCGAGCGCTCTGGCGGCGTCGAGGCACTCCATCACCACGGCCGCGATCCCCTTGTAGGCGATGGAGCGGACCAGCTTGCGGGTCGCCGCCGTGCCGGCGTCTCCCTCCAAGACCGTGATGTCCAGACCGCGCGGGGCGAGCAGTCGGTGGAACGCTGGGGCACCCGGTCCCGCCACCCACAACGGGGTGGCGACGCCCTTCGGCGGCACCGGCGCCATGATCGCGACGTCCACGAACGCCGCGCCGCGTGCTTCGATGATGGCGGCCACGTCACGCTTCAGGCCGGGCGAGGCGGTGTTGGCCTCGGCGTAGAGCTGCCCGGGATGCAGGATCGGAGCGACTTCGTCGGCCACCTCGCGCGCGACGCTCGGCCAGTTCATGCTCAGGATCACGTCCGCCTCGGCCGCGGCGCCGCGGTTGCCGTCCGATACGGCGACGCCCTCGGGACGCTTGGACCCGTCGGGATCCCAGCCGCTGACATGCGCGCCGGCCGCGACGAGACCCCGCGCGAAGGCGCCGCCCGCCTCGCCGAGACCGAGGATCGCGACGCGCAACGGTCGGGGCGACAGGTCGACGTCGGGCACGTCCGATGCTAGCCGCGCCCGGGACGCGTCGTCAACGAGGTGGACGCGCAACGCAAGCGCGATGACGGGCTGGTCGTGCGCG